>DKBK01000001.1 GCA_002451135.1 Nitrospiraceae bacterium UBA6902 | reverse complement strand
AGGATTTTCAGTCCTCTGCTCTACCGGCTGAGCTAACTGCCCATGCTGGGAATGATAACTCATACTTTTTTTCAAAGTCAAGATTCAGACCAATATTGTTCTTCCTTCTTTCTTCTGACAATGTAAGCCAGTGGAAGTATGCCGCCAAATAAATTATGATATCCTATGTTCAAAACGAGTGATTTACTATCAGCATTCGCCTCCGGTGGCCTCCTTGTCCTTGGCTTCCCGCGTTTTGACTTTTATCCCCTTGCATGGATAGCCCTTGTACCGCTCCTCATCGCAGTGCGCGGCAAGAATCCAAGAACCGCTTTTTTTCTCGGGCTCTTGACCGGTTTTATTTATTTTGCAGGAACACTATACTGGGTCTATCACTCCATGTACTACTACGGCGGAGTGCCGCTTATTTTAAGCATCCTCCTCCTTGCATGTCTCAGCCTGTATCTGGCTCTTTATGCCGGAATATTTTCCATGGTATTTAATTATCTGACGGGAGCGTCTGCAGTACCCGCTCTCTTTGCCGTTCCCGTGCTATGGGTCAGCCTTGAATATCTGCGCACCTACGCGCTCACCGGTTTCCCATGGTCCGTCCTTGGATATTCCCAGTACAAATTTCTGCCATTCATCCAGATTGCCGATATTACCGGGGTATACGGCGTTTCCTTTCTTGTTGCCGCAATAAACGGCGCTATATACGATATCACTTTCCTCCGGTCCCGGAAATCAGACGTTGAACCTCTTTCATCCCGACGGCCGATTACCCTCGGACTGATAATGTTCATCGTCATTGTCATTGCGTCGCTGGTCTACGGCATGGAGAAATTAAGGGAGACTGATACAAAGGCACATATCAGAGTCAGCGTGATACAGGGCAACATCAGACAGGACGTGAAATGGGATTCCAGGTTCCAGAGGGAGGTCATTGATACGTACAAGAGGCTGAGTATCAGGGCAGTGTCTGCAACGCCTGACATTATCATCTGGCCTGAATCAGCCGTGCCTTTTGTCTTCGGATATGATAAACCCCTCACCGAAGAAATATCCGGGTTTTCAAAAGAGCTCAACTCACATCTGCTGTTCGGAAGTGTCGTGGCAAGGCATAATGGGGCAGACAAATCCAGTTTATCAAACAGCGCCATTTTACTCTCGCCTGAAGGGAAGCTCATCTCCGTATATGACAAGATACACCTTGTCCCTTATGGAGAGTATGTTCCTCTCAGGGCACTCTTCCCCTTTGTTGATAAAATGGTCACCGCGATAGGAGATTTTGTGAGAGGAAAGGAGACCACGGTCATGGGAACGCCCTTCGCGAGAATCGGTAATCTGATCTGCTACGAGATTATCTTCCCGGGCCTGGTCAGGAAATTTGTTGATCACGGAGCCGACGTATTGGTCACGATTACGAATGATGCCTGGTTCGGACGCACAGCTGCCCCGTATCAGCACTTTTCCATGGCTGTATTCAGGGCCGTTGAAAACAGGGTTCCGGTCGCAAGGGCGGCAAATACGGGTATTTCAGGCTTTATCGACGCAAAAGGACGGATAATAAAGAAAAGCGATATTTTTGTTGAGAGCTCGTTGACTGAAGAGATTGCGACCGGGGGCAATAAAAGTTTTTATACAAAATATGGTGACGTCTTTGCCTGGCTGTGCATAACTGCTGCCCTATTACTGGTCTTTAATAACATCCTCATTAAAAAGAGAAATGCATCCCGGCCATGATGATTCACATGTCCAGGCAGGCGTGTGAAAAACGTATATAATCCGTTATGCATTAATTGAAATCAGAGAGCGTGTCCGTTGAGGAAATTTGTGTGAAGAAAAGGGCTACCCCCTCCCCTTCCTGGATGCTTCTTCATCGTAGAGCTTGTTATACATGACGTCCCATTCCGAACCGCCCTCATGAATCTTCTTTGAGTAGGACTGGAGTTTTTTTCTGACGGATTCATCAATGCCTTCCGCTACCTTAAGCTCATTAATGATGACCCGTTTGATTTCACGTCTGATATGCCCTTCTTCATCGATGGGGGTGATAGCGCCCTTTTCGAGCAGTCCCTTAAGGATCACATGGGTAAGATGGCTTATCTTGTCATCGCTAAGCTTCATAACACGATATTCCGCTCTTTCACGAGCTTCTGCTTGGTCATCTCAAATAATCTGCGGTAGTCAAGGCGCCCCTTTTCAATCTCAGAGTCATATTTCTTCAGCATCTCTCTCACTTCCGCGTTCAGAATGTCCTCTATCATAAGCTCTTCAAGAATCAGCCCTGACAGAAGCGTAACAGCCTGTTCCCTGGGCATTACCAGTTCGATCTGCTCCCTCCTCAGAAGCTCTTCAATGATCTCTTTTGATAAAATCGGCACCCAGCCCTTAGGGACTCTCATTATTGCTCTATAAACGGCAGAAGTGCTATGTTCCGTGCCCTTTTGATGGCCCTTGTCAGCTCTCTCTGATGTTTGGCGCAGTTGCCGGTCATTCTGCCGGCCAGCATCTTGCCCCTGTCCGTAATAAAATTTCTCAGGACCTTGATATCTTTATAGTCAATAAAATCTACTTTATCTACGCAGAATCTGCAGAATTTTCTTCTTTGAAATCTTTTGTTATAACGCAAGTTAGTAGCTCCTTTTTTCTAATTATTCCTGATTGCTTAAAACGGTTCTATATCAGTTGTTTCATCAGGTGCGGCATTAAGTCCCCCGCCATGGGCTTCCATATCAGCAGCGCCCTGTTTCTTTGAAAGAAAACGTACGCTCTGGGCGACAACCTCATGCTTGCTCCTTTTCTGCCCTTCTTCCGTCTCCCAGCGCCTTTCCTGCAGACGGCCTTCTATCAGTACCGAGCTCCCCTTATTCAGATACTGTCCGCATGTATCAGCCTGTTTCCCGAAGACAACCACATTGATAAAGGTGACCTCTTCCTTGACTTCTTCCCCCTGCCTGAACTTGCGATTGACCGCGACACCGAAATTGCAGACCGACGTGCCCTGCGGGGTATATCTCATCTCCGGGTCTCTCGTAAGATTGCCTATAAGAATGACTTTATTAAACATTCTCTTTTCCCTCCGGCTGGGGAGCGGCCTCCGGTGCTTCTGCCGCCTTTGTTTCCACCGGGACTTCCTTGACCGCTGCTTTCTGGGGAGCTGCAGTCACAGCCTCTATCTGCTTTTTCTTTACAATTTTAACGACCATAAACTTGATAATAGAGTCCACGACTTTACTTAAATTCTCAAGTTCGGTAATGGTTGAGGGGGGTGCTTTAAAAAGCAGGAGAACGTAGTTGCCTTTCTGGTGTTTGTTCAGTTCGTAAGCTAATTTCCGGCGGCCCCAGTTTTCGGTTTTAAGTATCTCTCCGCCCTGTTTGACGATGACGTCTTTGATCCTCTGGACGGTTTCTTCCACTGCGGTGTCATCGAGGTTTGAATCAATGATGACAATATCTTCGTAATAATTCATTCACTGCCTCCTTCTGGATTAGTTCTTTCCACAGGGGAAAGATAAGCCCTTACCCCTGCGGGGCAAGAGCAAAGAGTATAATTTTATATCATATCGACAGATAAAAAGCAATAAACCTTATTGGTGAGCGCGCATTTCATTTCCCGTGACACGACAGATTATACATTTAAACACATTATGCATACCAAGACCCCCCCTCAATCCCCCTTTTGCAAAGGGAGAACATTGGTAATACTTCTTAAAATTGACTTACCTGAATAAATGCTTTAATATTCTTACCATCATGGGGCCATCCATCAAGACCGTGGACTTTCTTGTCATCGGCGGCGGTGTTGCGGGCCTGAGGGCCGCCATCGAACTCGCGCCAAAAGGCAGTGTACTCGTCCTCACAAAAGACACAATCTCTGAAAGCTCGACCGGATATGCCCAGGGCGGCATTGCCGTTGCCCTGAGCGACGAAGACGAGGTCTGTATTCATTTTGAAGACACTATCAAGGCCGGGGACGGTCTGTGCAGAGAAGATGCGGTAAGGGCCATGGTCGAAGAGGGCCCCGGTTATATTCTTGAGCTGATATCCTGGGGGGCTGAATTTGACAGGGAGGGGAGCAGGCTCTCCTTTACGATGGAGGCTGCACATACAAGGAGAAGGATCCTGCACTCCCACGGGGACTCAACCGGGAAGGAAGTTGAGAGGGCACTCATAAACAAGGTCCGGACGTACTCATCGGTTTCACGATATGATTTTGCCTTCACCCTCGATCTGATCATACAGGACAACAGGTGCATAGGCGCAACCGTGCTCCGTGGTGATTCGGTCATCACCATCTTTGCCAAAGCAGTGATACTTGCTACCGGCGGGGCAGGACAGCTCTATTCACGGACTACAAATCCGATGATCTCAACAGGAGATGGCATAGCGATAGCGTACCGGGCCGGGGCGCTGGTCGTTGACATGGAGTTTATACAGTTTCACCCTACAACCCTTTATTCCCGCGGGGCCCCCCAATTCCTCCTCAGCGAGGCCATGAGAGGGGAAGGCGCTGTCCTCAAAAATATTCATGGGAAAAGATTCATGCCTGAATATCATGAAATGGCAGAGCTTGCCTCCAGGGACACGGTGACAAGGGCTATTGTATCCGAAATGGTAAAGACAAAATCAAAGCACGTGTATCTGGACCTTACGCATCTTGACAAAGATTTTGTAAAAAACCGTTTCCCCCAGATATATTCCACCTGCCTCCAATATGATATTGATATCACTGAGGACATGATCCCGGTATGCCCTGCCGCCCACTATATCATGGGGGGCGTCAGTACAAATCTTGACGGGGAAACCAGTATCGAAGGACTTTTCGCTGCCGGGGAAGTCGCCTGCACCGGCGTTCACGGGGCCAACCGTCTGGCCTCAAACAGTCTGCTTGAAGGACTTGTATTTGGGGCGAGGGCCGGGAAAAAAGCCGTCAGCTGTATACGCAAGGGGAATACAGGATCAACTGAATTGGAGTCAGACAAGAGGGAAATAATAGCAAGTGATGCCTCATCTCCCGCATCGTTTGACGCCGAAAAAATACGAAGCTCCCTAAGACAGCTCATGTGGAAGAAAGTGGGCATAATCCGGTGTGAAAAATCTCTCACTGCGGCAAGGAACTGGCTGAGAAAATGGGATGTTATCATGAACACGTCCTTCAATACCCGGAGGGAGTCTGAACTGAGAAATATGCTGACCGTATCGCATTTAATTACTGAAGCCGCCCTCTTTAGAAAAGGCAGTGTCGGGGCCCACTACCGTTCTGATTATAAGTCAAGAGGGGAGCGATGGGAAAGGCATACCGCCTTTGTGAACGCAATGGCACAGGAATGGATTGACTGATGAAAGTCGGGACTGATGAGGAAAGTTAAGATAGTATGCACCATAGGCCCTGCCACCAGCTCGATAAAAGCTGTCGAAAAAATGATCAAGGCAGGGATGGACGTTGCGAGGCTCAATTTCTCCCACGGATCACACGCGCAGCACAGAGAAGCCGCTGAACGCATACGACGGGTCTCCCGCACATATGATGTTCCGGTTGCCTTATTACAAGACCTGAAGGGCCTGAAGATACGGGTAGGCGCCCTCAAGGGCGGTTCGGTTGTTCTTAAGAAAAATGCACCCCTTATCCTTACTACAAAAAAGATTGAAGGCAGCGCCGCAGAGATCCCGGTTGCGTACAGGCATCTGGGGAAAGACGTAAACCCGGGGGACACAATCCTTCTTGATGACGGACTGCTCCGGTTAAAAGTGACCGGCAGGGAAAAGGGGAAAGTCATTACAAAAGTAATAGAAGGCGGAATACTGAAAGAAAAAAAGGGGGTAAATCTTCCGGGGACGAGGATATCCGGTGAAGTCTTTACCGGGAAGGACCGGGAAGACCTTGAGTTCGGAATAAAGATCGGCATTGATTACGTGGCAATGTCCTTTGTCCAGTCGGGTCAGGACATCCGGAAGGTCAAGAACTGGCTCAGAAAAAGGAATGCGGACATCCCCGTGATCGCAAAAATAGAAACCAGCCAGGCAATCGATAATATTGATGATATCATTAATGCCGCAGACGGCCTCATGGTTGCCAGGGGAGACCTCGGGGTGGAGCTTCCCCCTGAACGTGTCCCGTTGCTTCAAAAAGACCTCATTGAACGATGCAACGCCGCAATGAAGCCTGTGATCACGGCTACACAAATGCTCGAATCAATGACAGAGCATGCGACCCCCACCCGCGCTGAAGCAGCGGACGTGGCCAATGCCGTGCTTGACGGAACGGATGCGCTCATGCTTTCCGCAGAAACGTCAGTAGGCAAATATCCGGTCGAGGCGTTAAGAATGATGGACCGGATAATCCGGTTTACCGAAGAGAGCAGTCCGTTTACACACGCGAGGGACATTGTCTCACACAATTTTGCGCAGGCACTCGCAGAGTCCGCGTGTTCATCGGCAGCGGATATAAATTCAAAGGCCATCGTGGCCTTCAGCCGCAGCGGTTTCACTGCGCTTCTTGTATCGAAATTCAGCCCCTCTGTCCCTCTCATCTGCTTTACTGTCAACGAACACGTACGCAGGAGGATGAGTCTGTACCGGGGCGTACATCCTTATCTGATGGAGTTTCCCGGGAACACGGATGAAATGATATCAGAGTCAGAACGCGCCCTGCTTAAAAAAAGGCTTGTCAGAAAGGGAGATTCCATAGTAATTATTGCTTCTTCTCCCTTCACGCTGGGGGGTAAAACAAACATCATGAAGCTTCACAAAGTCGGTTACTGACCTTCCTTGGGAGGTATGGGGCTGTAGAAATCCTTTAAACGGAACGCCTTGCTGAAATATTCCCTGGCCCTCTCCATCTCCTGCTTCTCATAATAGGCATATCCTAAAAAATACAATACGCCCGCATCAGGGTTCTCATTTACATAAGCCTCCATTTTCTCTATGGCCGCCTCTTTATCACCCTTATAATAAAGGGAATATGCCTCTTTCAGGGCAGATTCATTGGCCCAGCAGAAAGAAACCGACAGCAATGACACAATAATTAAAGCCGGAATTAAAATTTTCATATCGTCCTCCCTTTAATCAGTATATTATACGAATAATCCGTGTCTTTCAATCGATTGAATCACCAAGCACCTCTTTCCCCTTATTTAATTTCATAAGTTCTTCCTTCTGTTTCAGTATCAGATACCTGTATACATCTGTAGCATGAATTGCAGGTACTGTACCTTCCTTAAAAAATTCTACCATTTTTTCCGTATTATTGGTAGCGAGCAGTCCAGTGAGGGGATCGATAACAGCGGTCACTATCCCGTCCGGCATAGGAAAAGATCTCTTTTCAACATCCCCGCTTTCATAGGGGGAAATCTCTGCAAGTGCCTGATTCATAAATGAAACCCATATGGGAGCGGCTGCCCTTGAGCCGGTCTCTCGTTCTCCCAGGGTGCGCACGTCATCAAAGCCGACCCAGACCCCTGCAACTAATTCAGGGGTATAGCCTATAAACCATGCGTCCTTATACTCATTCGTTGTTCCTGTTTTTCCTGCGGCCGGTCTATTCAGCGCCCTTGCCCGCCTGCCGGTTCCGTATTTGACTACATCTTCAAGCATTGAAGTGGCAAGAAATGCCGTTTGCGGGCTGATGACGCTCTGTCCCCGGGGGATGTTGTTCTCAAGGACATTACCCTCAGAATCTACTACATACTTTACCGCAATAGACGGCATTCGCGTCCCGCCCCGGGCAAATACACTGAAGGCCGATGTCAACTCAAGGGGAGTTACGCTAAGACTGCCGAGTCCAAGGGTAAGATTCCGGGGAAAAGGGCCTTCTATGCCGAGGGAGCGTGCAAATGTGGCGACCTTGTCAACGCCGATTTCTTCAAGGAGTTTTATGGTAATTATGTTCCGTGAATAGATAAGGCCCTCTCTGAGTCTTGTGGCCCCATTGAATTTTTCGTCATAATTCTCCGGCTTCCAGTCACCGTACTTTTCGCTCTCATACACCAGTGGTTCATCTATGATTACACTTGCCGGTGTGAAGCCGCTATCCATGGCAGCGGCATATATTATTGGTTTAAAGGCCGAACCGGCCTGTCTCCTGGCAGATACGGCCCTGTTAAACTCGCTCTCATTAAAATCATACCCTCCGACAATCGCCCTTATGTACCCTGTAGATGTCTCTATGGCAACGACAGCTCCCTGGACCAGCGGGTCCTGCTCAAGGGAAAAGACAGGTTTGCCGCTCCTCCTGTCCTTTAACCTGACCTTGATAATATCTCCCGGTTTCAGGAAAGTGGCGAGATTATTTTTCAGTTTCCTTATCAGACGGCCCTTTGAATTAACCAGGCTGCCAGCCCACTGCGCATCCGAACGAAAGAGCTTCCCGACTATTCCCATGGTCTTGACGGTTGCTTCATTTGAAGTCACCTTGAGCACCGTCGCTGTCATGATGTCCCCTTCTCTCATTACGACTTTCTCAAAAGGCCCCTGTTTCTCAATTTCCTCCTGAACGTCTATTTCCTTATGTCCCAGCGGCCCCCTGAAGCCCTGTCTTTTATCAAGGGCCAGCAGCCCTTCCTTGAGAGAATTAACGGCAGCAAGCTGGACTTTCTTATTTAACGTGGTGAATACCCTGAGTCCGCCATTATAAGTCATTTCCGAACCGTATACGTCTTCAAGATGCTTTCTTACATATTCAATAAAATAATTATTGGTATACTGTTCCTGTCTGGCACTTGTAAGATAAAGCGGCTGCTGATATGCCTCATTTACCTGTTCCTGGGTTATGTACCCCTCTTCCAGCATCCTGGTCAGGACGACTTGCTGCCGCTGCTTGGCCTTATCGAGGTTGTTATAAGGCGTATATCTGCTGGGGGCCTTGATAAGCCCGCATAAAAGCGCGGCCTCGGCAAGGTCTACCTGTGAAATGGACTTCCCGAAATAAGACCGCGCTGCCATTTCAACACCATACGCACCGTGGCCAAAATATATTTTATTCAGGTAAAGCTCAAGTATCTCATCTTTCGTAAGATTTTTTTCGAGCCTGTAGGCAAGCGTGGCCTCCTTCAGCTTCCTTATGACGGTTTTTTCCGGGGACAGAAATACCACCTTTGCCAGTTGCTGGGTTATTGTACTCGCGCCTTCTTTAATCCTGCCTGCGAGAATATCTTTTGATACCGCCCTTATTATGGCGAGATAGTCCACTCCCTTGTGGTGCCAGAAGCGGGCATCTTCAACCGCCACCAGGGCCTTTATCATATGCTCCGGTATCTTGTCTATTGTTACATATATGCCCTTCTCAACCTTAAACTCTCCAATAAGGGTATCGTCATCCGCATAAATCCTGGTAGAGTTGGCTGGCACAAATCCTTTAATCTCCTCTATTTTAGGGACGCCCCTGACAAGGGCCATTTGTGCGCCGATAAGGACGCCGATGCATATGACCACCGCCAATAAAATAAATTTAACAATAATACTTTTCATATGAAAATATAATTGAGGGGGATTTTCAGATTATAAATTATTCATCCTCAACAAGCGATATGGCCTCAACCGGACAGTTCTCCTCCGCTGCGTCGCAGCAGTCCTGAAACTCACAGCCCTCTGGATCTATGACTTTGGATATCCCGTCAAGGACCTGAAACACGCTTGGGCAGATCTCTTCACAGCTCCCGCATCCTATGCATAACTCTTCATCAACAATTGGTTTCATAATTATTCACTGGCAAGTGTCAAAGGTTACTCTGATTTTTTCTCTCTGTGCCTCTGTGCCTACTTATTATACCTTCTCCATGACCGCAGCCGCCAGAAGCGGGAACATGATTTCGTGATGTCCGGTCAGGGCATATGAGTTCCCGCCCGACATCACAGGCCTTCTCAGGACATTTTCCCTGCATCGGTAATGCTGGATAAAATCCATATTAACGGTAGTAAAATCCCTTACGTTGTGTTTCATATTTCTTGTGACAGCAATGGCCTTGAGAAACACCTCCGGCAGAATGACCGCTGAGCCGAGATTTATATACACACCGCCCCTGAGGTCCGAGATGACCGAACAGAAGAGCTTAAAGTCCCTCAGACTCCCTTCCCCGATCGCGGCCCCGTCCGCCTGGGGATGCATGTGTATGATGTCCGTGCCTATCGCCACATGAACGGATGCGGGCAGATCCAGTCTGGATGCAGCCGCAAGGATGCTGAGCTGCTCATGCAAAGCCCGGCTGTTAAGAATGTATTGCCCGACCGCCTGTCCGATACCATACCCTTGTTTCACGCCCTTATTTATCGCATTATTGAGCCCCTGCCCGGTTTCTCTTGCCATTCCAAAAGAGCCGTCGCATAATTCCGAGGCAACATCCTCTGATGTATGCCCTGTGAGGCTCAACTCAAAGTCGTGAACAATACACGCCCCGTTCATCGCAACCGCGCTAATCACGCCCTTCTCCATCAGGTTGATGATGACCGGGGAAAGTCCGACTTTAATCGGATGGGCGCCCATGCCAAGGACCACCGGCCTTCCTTTTTTTCTCGCGTTCAGAATAGCGTTCACTACTGCCTTGAAGTCTTTGGCAGCAAGTATGTCCGGGAGGCTGCCGATAAATTCTCTGAAGTTTCCCTTCATGAACGGCTGTCCGATTTCATCGAGCGCAACTTTGCTCTTTCTGGACTTTAATGCGCAGGTTTTTATACGACGTAATGATATGGGCTTATATTTCTTAGGCACACAAAAATATAACCTGCAGGGTGATAATAGTCAAGAGAGACGTCTGTTGCGTTAATTCTCCCTATGGGAAAGGGGGTAAGGGAAGATTCCAGCCTTTTTTCTTGCCTCATGGGCGTGAGATGGAATATCCTTTTTCACGGGCCAGGCTTTCGTAATGCAGAAATGCGAGAAACCCAGGTAAGGTGTCATTTTTCATTTCCCATGTCCTCTTCTACAAAAAGCAGTAAAAACGAATTTCGCCATATGATGAATATCTAACTGAAGGGTTCAGGCTGTTGCTTTTCTCCCCTTAAAGGACTATTCTTTGCGCCGACAGGGCTTCCTGGGCCAAATGCCGGACAGTTCGATAGGCATCGTAATGCACCTGCAAAAAAGACTGAAAAGGATACCTGAGCGTAGCTACTGCCCGTGCAAGGGTATTTCTGTCCGTCCGCATGCTCCACAATCTTGCGTTCCAGTCTGTGTCCGGTTCTGCATTAATGGAGTATGCCTCCAGCATGGCATGCCTGCGGGAAACGCTGTATAAGGATTTGCTATTTTCGGCTTCCTCCCATTCAGGAGAGCTCCTGCTTAAATCTTTAAGCGTAGGATGGATGTGTTTTTGAGAAGAACTATCTACTCCCCTTTCTGTGCCGTACAGGAAAAGAATGCGCAATAATCCCCTTTCCAGTTCCTCCAGTGAACAGAGGATATGCATGATCGCCCCGCTCAGGATAAAGTCCTCCACGTCCCACTCGATCTGCATTTCATAGGTGTGCGTTTCATCAGCGCCATTGCCGCGTGCATAACTGCTCTGTCGCATAAGATGCCCGTATACCCCTATTTCTTCGTCGATCCTGGCACTTGCCTTTTCATTGCCCCCCATGGATCCATGAAGGGCCATCGTGTAATCTTCCGAGAGTGCATCATCCAGGGCCTCATGGCTCAAATCATAGTCACTATGTAAATTACCAGCGGTAACCAGGCTAAGCAGAGAAGGGGCCGAATCCTCAAGCCATTTTTTAAAATCGAATGATCTCATTGACCGGAATGTCATGCCAAGGGCCGATACGGTCTGTTCCCGTATGAGGTAAAGGTTACGTATGGTTCTGCGCTGCAAATATCCTTCTATCATTTTCCGATTCCTCAGTTGTAAAAATAATGTAGGTCAGATAGCCTTATCGCTGTCTTTCCATAGCGTGAACCACTCTTAAGAGTTCTATATCACCCCGGCGTGGTCATGTCAATCACCGATAATCTGTTATCAGAACTTCAAATAGACGTCAAGTGAGAATNNATAATCGCCTTTGCAGTGTTTGTAAAAATTTATGTTACCCCGGAAAGGGTCAAAGGTTTCATTGTCCCGACTGCCGAGAAGGCCTTGCACAGGAAAGTACATATCGGGGACATACGCATAAGCATATTCAGGGGCATCAGCCTCAATGACTTCTCTGTTAAGGAAGCAGATCAAACTCGCGACTTTGTGAAATGCCAGGAGTTCGTGCTTAAATTCAAACTGCTCCCCCTCCTGTCAAGGCAGGTTGTCATAGACGAATTGAGATTAGTTTCCCCGGTGGTAAAGATTGAACGCGGCCCTGACGGTAAATTCAATTTTGAGGACATCGGGAAAAAGGAAGGCCCTGAAGAGGTCAAAGAAGAAAAGCCGGATGAGGCCGGCGGGCTTCCCATTTCACTCACGGCAAACAAGATCGCGGTAGTTGACGCAAAATTTTCGGTTGCCGATTCCATGAAAAAACTGCCGGATGTCAAAATCACGACTGATATCGATATCAGCATTAAAAGCGCTGACGGGTCGAGTATATATTCAGAGGGAACAGTGAACCTGAACGTGGATGAACTTACGCTTAAAAAACCGTCTGAAACACATATCCGGGACATTCCCGCATTCCTCAATTATGCGGTGAATTATAACCTGGAATCAAAAGACATTCGGGTGGATAAGGCTGACCTGAAAATCCGGGGAATACTCGCGTCAATAAAAGGGGATATCAAAAACCTTACGGCATCGCCTGAAATCAATATCGAGGTGGCCATCCCGAAGGTTAAAACTGCTGAGGTCCGTGATCTTGCCGCACTCTTTGCGGACCTGAAAGGACTCGCACTTTCCGGAGATATTGCCGCTGACATTAAACTTAATGGAGAGATCAAGAAAACAGAGGCGTTGAAGGCGAACGGCATTGTCACCGTCGACAGAGTAGGTATCACCTACAACGAGATTCATGCCATGCTTGACGGCAATGTAAAATTCGACGAAACGTTAATGAACATAGACCTGACGGCCACCCTTGATAAAAATACCGCAGAGATAAAGGGCTCGATAAGAGATTACATGAAAGACCAGAAGATCAATCTCAATCTATATTCAAAACATCTCGCTCTTGATGCCCTTATCCCAGCCGGCAAACCCGCGGACAAATCCCCTTCCGGAGGGAAACAGACTGCCGCTGAGAAGTCCGGGAAAGAGGCCGGGCCCCTGGACCTCAAGCTCTCGGCTGACGGTCAAATAAAGATAGATTCGGCAATGTTCCGCAATATGACCATGAGTGATTTCTCCATGCAGTATAAATTCAGGGACAACAGGCTCGACATTCCGAAGCTCACCGCCAGGGCAGGTAAAGGGACGATCAGGGCAACCTGTCTTGCTGATCTTTCAAGACCCGGTTACGCATATATCATTTCAGGCAATATCGACTCTCTTCACGCAGATGAAGTGGTCAACACCTTTTTCCCGAAAGCAAAAGACACGGTATTCGGCCTGATTACCTTTAATCTGAAAATGAACGGTTCAGGCACCCTGCCGGAGAGCATAAAGAAAAATCTTGCCGCTGAGGCGGACTTCAGCATTAAAGAGGGAAGGCTCACAGGAGCCAATATCACAAAGGGCCTTGCGCAGTTTCTCAATATCAAGGAGCTTGAGACAATAGACCTGAAGCAGGCAAAAGGAACGGTGAGGGTCATAAACGGCATTGCAGCGCTGGACAGCATTTTTTCCTCTGATGACCTTTCTCTGGACCCCAAAGGCAATATCGGCCTGGATGAAACCCTTGACCTGGCCTTTGACCTGAAGCTCTCCCCCCGCCTCACCGACAGGGCAATGAGTTCAGCTATAGGCAAGTATATAAAAAGCGACGAAGGATGGGGCATGGTCCCCTTAAAGGTCTCCGGTACCTTTGCGCAGCCATCTTACATGGTGGATATGCAAAAGGCAGGCAAACGGATCATTAAAAAAGAGGCGGACAAATATATCGATAAATTACTGGACACACAAAGCGAGAAGACAAAGAAGGAACTCGAGCCGGTAAGGGACCTGCTAAAAGGGATACTGAAATAGCATCAGCTTCACTCAGGGATAAATCCCAAACACCAACTATCAAATAACAAACAATACCCAATTTCAAATGACTAAAATTCCAGATTGCCGGAATCCGTTGTTTTGAGCATTATAAAATTGTTTATTGAGACTCATTTGTTATTTGGTGCGTGCAATTTAGTGCTTATGCACAAAGGCATCTATCTTACTCAAGAAGACATCGCGTGAGACGAGGAACGCATCATTGTGCCCGCCGTTTAGGTCCACAAACTCCTTTGGTCCCGGGGCCCTTTCAAACAGTCTTCGGCCAAGCTCATAGGGTACAATTTCATCCGCAGTACTGTGGAAATGCAGTGTAGGCGCTTTTATCCCGCCTATCTTTTCGAGTGCATCAAACGCGGTCTTATACACAAATGACGGGATGAAGGGGAAATGCTTTTTTGCCATGTCCTGAATGGATGTAAAACTGCCTTCAAGAATTATCCCCCCCAGTGTATGCCTGACTGCCAGGTCAACGGTAACTGCGCCGCCCAGGGATTCCCCGTAACCGATGATCGTTTGCGGAGGTACGTTCTTTTCATTCACAAGATAATGATACACAGCTTCTGCATCGAGAGAGAGGCCTTCCTCAGACGGGCTGCCTTTGCTCATGCCATAGCCGCGGTAATCAAAGATAAGGACATTGAGATTAAGGTCATTGAACATTTTAATCTTTTCCAGGCGGTGGCTGATGTTTCCGCCATTGCCGTGACTGAATAACAATGTGCCTCTCGGCGATCTGGACGGGATGTACCACCCGGAGATCAAGACTTTGTCTTTTGTGGTTATGAATATATCTTCGTAATCCAGGCCGATGTCACGAGGGGTTGCTTCAATTTTTTTCAGGGGATAATACAGGCTTTTCTTCTCAAGGAACCGGATGAAGAAAAAAAGGAGGATAAGTGCGACGGCAATGGCTGATAAAATACTTTTCATAAGAGCGATAGTCCCCTCTTCACTCTCAACTCATAACTCTATTATGGTATTACCTTATTCAGCGGATACTCGATGATCCCTTCCGCGCCGACAGACTTCAGCCTGGGGATAATGTCCCTGACGGTCTTCTCATTGATTACCACCTCAAGGGCAAACCACCCGGAATCTGAAAGCTGAGAGATCGTAGGTGAGTGCAAAGATGAAAGCAGGCTCATAACCCTCCGCAGGGAGCCTTCAGGGACATTCATTTTAAGACCAACTTTCTCTTCAGCGGCAAGCGCCCCCTTAAGGAGAAGCACTATGTTCTCCATTTTCTGCCTCTTCCATGTGTCCTTCCATGCCTTTTTATTTGCGATAAACCTGGTGCTTGATTCAAGGATGGTCTCTACTATCCTCAGATTGTTGGCCCTTAACGATGAACCTGTCTCCGTCAGTTCAACGATTGCATCGGCAAGATACGGGGGCTTTACCTCTGTCGCTCCCCACGAAAAATCGACATCGGCCTTTATTCCTTTGGCCTTGAGATACTGAGTGGTATAACAGACAAGCTCTGTTGAAATGCGCTTGCCTTTCAGGTCCTTTACAGACTTTATCTTTGAATCATTAGGGACCGCGATGACCCATTTTACGGGCCGCAGCCCTCCCTTGGCATAATGAAGCTCAGCGACCTCATGCACGTCAGCTCCCTGCTCCAGTATCCAGTCTTTCCCGGTCAGTCCGGCATCAAGCACCCCGTCATCAACATATTTTGCCATCTCCTGCGCCCGGATGAGCATGGCCTGTATTTCCGTGTCATCAAAGTCAGGATAATATGAGCGCGCGCCGACTGAGACATTGTAGCCTGCCTTTTTGAACAATTTAAGTGTAGATTCCTGAAGACTTCCCTTGGGCAGCCCCAGTTTTAATACCTTTTTCATGAGCTGACTTTTTCTCCTTTATCCCTTTGGAAATTATTAGCCCTTATAATACAAGCAGGCCGGAAATTATTCAAACATCAAGGCCTTATTTTCTGCCGCTCCTTACCCGCACCGTATTACCATGCGCCTCCAGGCCTTCCACGTCAGCAAAAGTCTCAACCGTATCAGCAAGCCCCATGAATCCGGCCTTTGAAAAATCAAGGAGGCTTGTGCGCTTGATAAAATCATATACCCCGAGTGGTGATGAAAATCTCGCGGTGCCTCCTGTCGGCAGGGTATGATTGGGGCCGGCCGCGTAATCGCCCATAGGCTCCGGGGTCCATTTGCCGAGGAAGACGGCCCCGGCATTTCTTATCATGGGCAACATCTTCGAGGGCGCCCTGGTCATGATTTCAAGATGCTCCGGCGCGATCTGATTTGCTATGTGCCCCGCCTTGTCAAGATTCCTGGTAATAATTATCGCACCGTATTTATTGAGGGACTTCCGCGCAATATCTTTTCTCTTGAGCTTTCTTATTTGATCGGCAAGGTCTTTCTTTACCGCCTCAGCCAGCATTAATGAATCCGTTATTAATATGGAAGATGCCATCTCATCATGCTCCGCCTGGCTGAGCAGGTCAGATGCTATGAATGAGGAATCAGCAGTCCTGTCTGCGATGATCAGTATCTCGCTCGGCCCGGCGATCATATCGATGCCGACCTCGCCGAATACAATCTTCTTTGCGACTGCAACATATATATTTCCGGGGCCGGCAATCTTATCCACCTTCTTTATCGTCTCGGTACCATACGCCAGCGCAGCCACGGCCTGGGCCCCTCCGATCCTGTAGACTTCTTTCACCCCCAGCAGTTTTATGGCGGTTGCCACATAAGGATTGACCCTGCCGTCCGGAGTCGGAACACAAAGGGCGATCTCCCTGACGCCTGCCACCTGGGCGGGGATGACATTCATAAGAACAGTGGAGGGATACGCTGCCTTGCCCCCCGGCACATAGACCCCGACCCGTTCAAGGGGCCTGATTATCTGACCGAGTGTTATTCCGTCTTTTGAGAACTGCCATGATTTTTCTTTCTGACGTTCGTGAAAGGCGCGTATCCTTACCGCAGACAGTTTTAAGGCCTTTAAGAATTTGTCATCTGCTTTTTTTGCCGCTGCCTCGATCTCCCTTGCGCTGACGGCAAGCCGGGTGAGTTTCAGAGAATCGAATTTCTCCGTGTATTTCTTTACTGCCCTGTCACCGTGTTTTTGAACGTCAGCAATAATCTTTCTGACAGTCCTTTGTATGTCGTCCTCATACACTGAAGTCGAGGCCCTCTTCTTAAGGCTCGCGATAAATATGCCGGCCTGATCTTCCTGCAACGTTCTCATCTGACCCTCCTTATCCTTGCCCCGAGGCCCCCGAGTTTCTCTTCTATACACTGATATCCCCTGTCAATATGGTAGACCCTGTCTATTACGGTGGTGCCCTGTGCGGCAAGTCCCGCGATGACAAGAGAAGCACTCGCCCTTAAATCAGTGGCCATGACCGGAGCGCCTTTAAGGGTCTTTGTCCCTTTTACGGTAGCGGTCGGACCTTCCACCCTGATATCCGCTCCCATCCTCCTCAATTCAGCGACATGCATAAACCTGTTCTCAAATATATTCTCGGTTATCATGCTTGTGCCGTCAGCAACAGCCATCAGGGCCATAAACTGCGCCTGCATGTCTGTCGGAAAGCCGGGATAGGGCATGGTTTTTATGTCCTCTGAAGACGGCCTCTCCGGCCCCCTGACCACAAGGGTGTTTTTTTTCGCGCTGATCTCTGTCCCGGTCTCTCTCATTTTATTAATGAGCGCTTCATTATGCGTCGGACTGCAGTTCCTGATTTTTATTTCGCCCCCTGTGATTGCTGCAGCAGTAATAAAAGTCCCTGTCTCTATCCTGTCAGGGATTATTCTATATTTAAGGGGCTTGAGCTTTGAGACCCCGTTAATCCTTATATTGCTGGTTCCTGCACCCTGTATGTCTGCACCCATTGATATTAGCGCATTAGCCAGGTCAACAACCTCAGGCTCGCAGGCGGCATTTTCAAGAATGGTCTGGCCTTCTGCAAGGGTCGCCGCCATCATCAGGTTTTCCGTTCCTGTCACGGTAGGGATATCAAAATAAATAGTGGCCCCCCTCAGCTTCTTTGCCTTCGCACGGATATATCCCCTGGAGAGCGTGATTTTTGCTCCCATCTTTTCGAGCCCCATCGTATGGAGGTTGATGGGCCTGGCGCCGATTGCACAGCCTCCGGGCAGTGAGACCCTGGCTTCGCCTGTCCTTGCAACCAGGGGACCCAGCACCAGTACGGAGGCACGCATGGTTTTCACATAATCATAGGGCGCCTCTATCGCCTTTATGTTTTTTGACTGAAGAATTACCTTCCCCTTTTCCTGATGATATCCCATACCCAGGTGCGCGAGAAGTTTGCCCATGGTGGAAATGTCCCTCAGCTGGGGGACATTGGATATGAGATTTTCCCCGGGACCGAGAATTGAAGCCGCCATCACCGGAAGGGCCGCGTTTTTTGCACCGCTTATTGAAACCTCTCCGGACAATCTCACCCCGCCCTCAATCTCTAGTTTGTCCATGTTCCCTGAATGATCCTTTCTATCCCGGCGTAATCCTTTTGCAACCCAATATCAGCATACCCCGCGTCTTTCATGATATAGACTGTTTCATGTGCACAGCCAGCGCCTAGTTCGAGCATAAGTATACCATTGGTTTTCAGAAACTTTCCCGCCTGAATAATTATTTCTCTGTAAAAATTCAGCCCGTCAGCCCCGCCGTCAAGCGCCCCGATTGGTTCCCAATCCCTGATTTCAGGCTGAAGCGTATTAATATCGTCTGTTTTTATATACGGAGGGTTTGAGATGATGAGGTCGAATTTATTTTTATTCTCTTCTCCCGCAATAGGGTCAAAGAGGTGCCCCTTGATAAAAGAGACATTATCAATGCTATTTGCCTGCGCATTGTTATATGCATAACATAATGCAGTTTCTGATATATCAATCCCGAAAACATACGCAGCCGGAAATGCGTTTGCAAGCGCAAGCGCCAGGCATCCGCTTCCTGTACAAAGATCCATAATTTGGAGTGTAGAGAATGGAGCTTCGAGTGTAGATTTTTTCTGAGTGCGGAGAGCTGCCCGCTGATCGCTGACCGCTTTTATTGCATGTTCCGCCATCAATTCAGTTTCGGGTCTCGGTATCAAAACACCGCTGCCCACCAGAAGCTTCAGACCTAAGAAGCTGCAATACCCCAGTATATATTGGAGGGGTTCACGTCTGCTTCGTCTTTCAGCCATGTGATCAAGAGAGAGGCTCTTTTTATGATCAAGATCCGGATTGTTTTTATACAGATCAACAAGGTTAATATCCAGCCCACGGGTCACCAGCAGCTCCGCCTCCTTCTCTGCTGCATCAATGCCGCGGGCGGCGAGCATGTGGGATATTTCCCGTATTTTTTCTAATGCCTTCATTTACAGGTCATACGCACAGACGCGTGAATTCTTTGTCATGCCCGAAATTCTCAATCGGACATCCAGGGATTCCCGATTACTGACTGCGGGAATGACAGCTAATCTGCTTTATTTGAACTCCTTAGTATATGAGAACGCGTATAGCTGACAGCTTCTTCTATAAGGCCTTTAACTTTTCTGCCTGAAAATAAGAGGCAAGGCCGTCAATAAGCTCATCGAGGTCGCCTTCGAGGATTGCCTGAAGTTTGTGGAGGGTGAGGTTTATCCTGTGGTCCGTTATCCTGTTCTGGGGGAAATTGTAGGTCCTGATCCTTTCGCTTCTGTCACCGGAGCCGACCTGCGACTTTCTTTCCTGCGCCCTTTCCTTTTCCTGGTTCTCTATTTCAAATTCATATAATCGGGATCGCAGAACCTTGAGGGCCTTTTCCCTGTTTTTGATCTGGGACCTGCTGTCCTGGCACTGCACGATAAGACCTGTTGGCACATGAACGATTCTGACAGCGGAATATGTCGTGTTTACTCCCTGTCCCCCGGGACCTGAAGCACAGTAGGTGTCAATCCTTAAATCCTTCTCCTCAATTTTCAGGTCAACTTCTTCGGCTTCGGGCAATACCGCAACGGTCGCGGCAGAGGTGTGGATCCTTCCGGAAGTCTCTGTGGCAGGAACCCTCTGTACCCTGTGAGTTCCGCTTTCGTATTTCAAGCGGCTGTAGGCCCCTTTGCCCTGGACCTCGGCTATAACTTCCTTGAGCCCCCCGACGCCAGTGGGACTCATGTCCATAATTTCCACTTTCCACCGTTTACTCTCCGCGTATTTGCCGTACATCCTGAAAAGGTCGGCCGCAAATAACCCTGCCTCGTCCCCCCCCGTGCCGGCCCTGATCTCAAGGATGATACTCTTAGAATCGCGCGGGTCCTTGGGCAGCAGCATAAATTTTAATTCGTCCTCAACCTGTGTCTTTTTTTCTCTCAGCTCCGTAAGCTCAAGCTCCGCAAGCTCTTTTAAACCATCGTCTCCGCTCGTCGACAGTATCTCCTCAGCCTCGCGTATCCCGGATAAAATCTTCTTGAATTCTCTGGTCTTCCGCACGATTTCCTCTATATCAGCCTGTTCCTTGGAGTACTTCTGACTCCTGGTATAATCTGAAAATATCTCAGGGTCCGACAGGATTTTTGTCAGCTCATCATATTTGTTTTCTATTTCTTCAAGTTTATCCAATAACATTGCTTTTACTCCCCATTGATCCGGCGCGTCTGTGATCCAGGGTCAACACCTCTTTCAAGGCCCTGATGGCAACCTCGATCTGGTCCCGGGACGGGATGCCCGTTGTCAGTTTCTGCAACCATAGTCCCGGCATCGCCATTACTCGTACAAACGGATGGTCAAGCTTCTTTGACGAAAACTTGATAAATTCATATGACATGCCGGCAATCAACGGCATCAGGACAAACCTTGACAGAAATTTATCTATAAAGGGCCAGTCCTTTGGAATAAGAGAAAACACCAGGACGCTCAACAGCATCACCATAATAAGAAAACTCGTGCCGCACCTCGGATGGAGTGTACTGTATTTGTCAGCGTTTTCAGGCGTCAGCTCAACCCCGGCCTCGAAGGCGTGCACTACCTTGTGCTCTGCGCCATGATACTGGAAGACCCTTCTGATCTCCTCGCTCATGCTGATAGAGAGGATGTACACAAGAAAAACAATTACCCTCAGAACCCCGTCCACCAGATTAAAAATCAGAGAACTTTCGTTCACCGACTTAAACAGAATACCCATAAGCTTTGTTCCGTATAACGGCAGCAGAAGGAAAAGCCCTATCCCGATAACAGCTGCAAGAACAACCGTAAGGAACATGGATAAAGAGGATGGCTTCTCCTCCTCATGGCCTGATGCCTCTGCAGAATACACAAGGGCCTTTATCCCAATGGAAAGCGCCTGAAAAAGTGCCACAACCCCCCTCACCAGAGGCCATTTTAAGGGCCTTGCAAGCTCACGGATGTTTTCTTTTTTTAAGACAATGTCCTTGTCAGGGGTCCTGACGGCAACCGTGTAAAAATTGCCCGACCTCATCATAACCCCTTCAATGACCGCCTGTCCGCCGATATCACTCATTTGTCAAAATCTCCCATGATTTATTAGTACATAGTAACTTTAAGCAAGAAGGAAAAGAGCCTTTCTTTACCTCTTACTTCCTGGTTCTTACTTTTTTTCTGAATCACCCAATAAAAAAAGGGAAACCCGCCTTTCTATGAATATACAGATTCGCGCGTTTCCCTTGTGATCCCAGCTACTTGTTCTTTTTTGCGTATTTCTTCTTAAACTTCTCGACCCTTCCTTCAGCGTCAAGCAATTTCTGTTTGCCGGTGAAAAAAGGGTGGCATTGAGAACACATATCAACGTGTATGGACTCCTGCGTGGACCTTGTGGTAAAAGTCTCTCCACAGGCGCATACAGCCTTGACGTCTTTTAATTCTGGATGAATTTTCTCTTTCACAATAACCTCCGAGTATTAAATATAGCAGAGAGGGAAGAAATTTTGCAATACTGTCCATCCTTGATAATCTATAAACCCCCAAAAAGCATTTATCCACAGATTAACACAGATTTTCAAAGAGTTATTGAAAGCATACTTTACTTTAGCCTTTCAACTTTTGGGTGAATATTAAATATGTGTCTCTCATTCATATCATTGTCTTTGTCTGTGAAATCTACGGATGTAACCGCCGTTCTCAGGATAAACTGACCCTGAATTTCCTCAGCCTCAGGGCATTGGTCACCACAGTCACGGAAGACATACCCATGGCCGCGGCAGCGAGCATGGGATTTAAAAGTATTCCGAAGAACGGGAAAAGAATGCCTGCCGCAACCGGGATCAATATCGTATTGTAGGCAAAGGCCCAGAAGAGATTCTGTCTGATATTTCTGATAGTCGCCTTTGACAGGGCAATTGATGTCACCACCCCTTTCAGATCACCGCCGATAAGGGTGATGTCAGATGCCTCCATTGCAACGTCAGCGCCGGTGCCTATTGCAATCCCGACGTCAGCCTGCGCAAGCGCAGGCGCGTCATTGATCCCGTCGCCGACCATGGCCACGACCTTATGTGCTGCCTGGAGTTTTTTAACTTCCCGTGCCTTGTCCTCCGGGAGCACCTCGGCCAGGACTCTTGCTATCCCGGCCTGCCTTGCTATGGCTGCTGCNNCGCCACATACATGGGTGTCCTGCCTTCACCTGAGAGCTTCTCTGCCCTTCCTGAGAGGATGTGAATATCTATATTCTCATCATCCATAAATTTATCATTTCCGAGCAGGACGCTCTTCCCCTCTATCTTTGCCTTTATTCCGTGGCCCGGGACTGCCTGAAAATCAGTGGGGTCTTTCAATTCAATGTGTTGTTCCTTAGCCTTGTTCACTATAGCATCTCCGAGCGGATGCTCCGAGCCCTTTTCTGCAGATGCGGCTAAAAACAAAATATCCTGCTCCCTGACCCCTGCCTCCTGAATACTGATTACGTCTGTTACAAGCGGTTCGCCCTTTGTTAAGGTCCCTGTTTTATCAAAAACAATAGTGGTTATCCTGTGGGCCGTCTCAAGTGCCTCCGCCCCCCTGATCAATATCCCGTTTTCAGCGCCTTTGCCTGTACCGACCATTATGGATGTCGGTGTGGCAAGCCCAAGGGCGCAGGGACAGGCAATTATCATAACGGCAACAAAATTGAGCAGGGCATAGGTCAGGGCAGGTTCAGGCCCGAAGATAAACCAGGCAATAAATGTAATGGTTGCAATAGCCATCACCACCGGAACGAAAATGGAGGCAATCTTGTCCGCAAGCCTCGCAATCGGCGGCTTCGAGCCCTGGGCCTCCTGCACAAGGGTTATGATCTGAGAGAGCATGGTGTCCCTTCCCACCCTTGTCGCCTCAAACCTGAATAAACCCGTCTTATTTATTGTCGCCCCGATCACCTGGTCCCCGGCATTTTTCTCTACAGGAATGGATTCTCCTGATATCATAGACTCATCAACTGATGAATGCCCTTCTTTCACTATCCCGTCTACAGGTATTTTCTCCCCCGGCCTTACAAGGATAACGTCTCCGATTTCCACCTCCTCTATCGGAATGTCTTTTTCTTCACCGCTGAAGACAACCCTGGCCGTCTTCGGCTGAAGCCCCGCGAGCTTTTTTATCGCTTCAGACGTACGGCCTTTGGCCCGGGCCTCAAATAATCTGCCGAGCAATATAAGCACGATAATCGTGGCAGCTGTATCAAAATACACATGGGCCGTATATCCCTTTATTTCAAATACAGACGGGAAAAAGGTTGCGGTCACACTGTACATATACGCTGCTGATGTCCCTACGGCAATAAGGGTATTCATGTTGGTGGTTCTATGCCGGGCCGCGGCAATGGCTCCGGTATAAAACTGCCAGCCGACCCAGAACTGGACCGGGGTCTGGATAAGAAACTGGAGCAGAAAATTTACCCGTTCCGGAATCTCAACAATCGCGGACAGCCCAACCCGTTTCCATAACATAAGTACAAAAATAGGCACTGTCAGCACAATACCGGCTATCAGTTTTGTCCTGAGTTTCCTGTATGCCTCTTCTCTTTCCCTCTTTTCCTTTTCAACGAGGTCTTCCCCCGGCTGGACCTCTACGATGTCATACCCGGCATCCCTGACCGCCTTCCTGAAATCTCTGATCCCTGCCTGCACAGGTGAATATTCAACTGTGGCTTTTTCTGTAGCAAGGTTGACCGAGACTGAAAAAACACCGTCGACCGAGGCCAGGGCATCCTGTACCCTTTTGACGCACGACGCGCATGTCATCCCTTTTATGGGTATGGTAATTGTTGATACTGAAACTCCGTAACCCAGATCTTTGATCGTCTTTACAAACTCATCCACTGAGGTCTCAGAGGGATTGTAATACAGCGTGGCCTGCCCGGCAGCCAGATTCACAGAGGCATCCTCAACTCCCTTAAGCTTTGAAAGTGTATTCTGCACGCGCGATGAACAGGCGGCACACGTCATCCCCGTGACAGGCAGATCCGCCCGTTTGGCTTCAGGAGTATCTTTCTTTTCAATGTTCATTATGAAAACAGTATCCTTCTCTATGAAATCCTCATTGTTTTTTATAATAATACGAATTGCAATTAAATTACATTTGATTGCAGGCGCATAATCCGTCACGACTTGGAGTATAGAGGGATGAGTTATAGATAGTCATACGTAACTCATACCTCCCTACTCTTATTTTTCCCTCGAAAATAAACCTGTTTTAATATATATTATTCCTTACATGCCGGGGGCTTGATCTCGAAATAATCGATTGCGAGCCGAAGAAGCAGTAACTATATTACTATTGAATCCTTTATTGAAATCCTGAAAGGAGGACGGAACCACGTTGAAAGCATTTCTTAAAGTATCCAAAAAGGCCGGCCTGCCGCCCGGAACGCCGGTCCACGTTGGGGAAAGAAAAGCCGAAAGCGTCAAGATGACCGTTCTCGACTATACCGATACGCAGTGCGAATTCAGAGAAGTGAAACAGGTTGAAGAATGTTTCCCCTATAAGGATAAAACATCCACCACCTGGATCAATATTGACGGCCTGCACGATGTGTCGCTCATCGAAAAAATCGGCGTCCACTTCGGCATCCACCCCCTTATTATCGAAGACATCCTCAACACAGGGCAGCGGCCGAAGATAGACATCTTTGAGGACTATCTATTCGTTGTCTTAAAGATGCACAGCTATAACTCCGCTGCCAGGAATATCGATACGGAACAGATCAGTCTTGTCCTGGGCAAATATTTTGTACTGAGTTTTCAGGAAAGAGAAGGCGACATATTTGAACCTCTCCGCGCCCGCATTATAAACGCCAAGGGAAGGGTCCGTAAGGCAGGCTCGGATTACCTGCTTCATTCCATTATCGATTCTGTGGTGGACAACTACTTTAAGGTCCTTGAAGGGATCGGCGAGGAAATAGAGGACGTAGAGGACAGCCTTATTGAAAACCCGGTCCCTGACACAGTCAAGAAAATCCATTCGCTGAAAGGTGAAAGCCTGTTCCTCAGAAAGTCGGTGTGGCCCCTGCGTGAAGTCATAAGTACTCTTGAACGTGAGGAGTCGCCGCTGATAAAAAAGGCCACGCGGATATATATGCGGGACCTCTACGACCACACGATACAGGTAATAGACACGGTTGAAACATACAGGGACATTATCGCCGGCATGCTCGACGTCTATCTGTCAAGCGTGAGTAACCGGATGAATGAGATCATGAAGGTCCTGACCATATACGCGGTGATATTTATCCCGCTCACCTTCATCGCCGGTATTTACGGCATGAACTTCAACACGGAAAAGAGCCCCTTCAACATGCCGGAGCTGAGCTGGTACTTCGGGTATCCCTTCGCCCTCGGCCTGATGGCCCTAATCGGCATTTCAATGCTGGTTTATTTCAGGAGGAAGAAGTGGCTGTAGGGGAAGCCTCCAAACCGATATGCTTTCACGCATAACATTGCTCGTACATTTGCCGCATGCCTCTGACGTACTCAGCATTTACATTTTTCAATAATTTGGAATACTATTAACGCAATTACACTAACGAATTGTTAATAATATTCCTAAAATAAAATCAGAGGACCGCTACTGAATGGACCGGAAAAAGACAGTCGCCAAAGCCGCGGGGAAAATGTCTCTCGCCACCTTTATCAGCCGGATACTGGGCTTTATAAGGGACATGATCTTTGCCCTGTATTTCGGCGCCAGCGGGGTGACCGATACCTTTTTCGCGGCCTTCAGGATACCTAACCTGTTAAGGGAGCTCTTTGCCGAAGGGTCGATATCCTCCGCCTTTATCCCCGTCCTGACAGAGTACCGTGAAAAACACGGAGAGGAAGAAGCGAGGCGCCTTGTCAGGATAGTATTTACCTTCATCAGCATCGTTGTCTCTGTAATTTGTCTTCTGGGGATTATCTTCGCCCCTGCCATCGTGACGGTCATCGCGCCNNTTTGAATCAAGGACCAGTGAGCCTATTATGGCGGCCGCGATAGGCGTTATGGTCGGAGGGTTTGTTCAGTTCGCCTTTCAGCTCCCGGCTTTTTTTAAACACGGATACCGGCTAGGTTTTGACGCGACCTTTAACCATCCGGGGCTTAAAAGGATAGCAGTCCTGCTCGTCCCTGCAACACTTGCCCTGTCCGTGAGTCAGATCAATATCGTGGTGAGTAACATCCTCGCGTCATATCTCCCATCAGGAAGCATTACCTATCTTTTTTATTCAATGAGGCTGATACAGTTTCCCATCGGGATATTCGGGGTCGCCATGGGTATGGCGATTCTGCCGACCCTGTCTGAGCACGCGGTGAAAGGGGAGTATGACAAGTTAAGGGAAGATTTTTCATTCGCGTTAAGGCTGCTTTTTTTTATCACAGTGCCGGCGATGGCCGGTCTCATATTTCTGAGGGAACCGCTCGTGAACATACTTTTCCAGAGNNGTGACCGCGAGTTTTTATTCCATGCAGGACACAAAAACACCCGTGAAGATCGCAGTCGTCGCCATGACAGCCAACATTGTCCTGAGCCTCTTACTGATGAAGCCTATGAAACACAGCGGGCTGGCCCTTGCCAATGCCGCTGCTGCGTCAATTAATTTCAGCATCCTCTTTTATATGTTAAAAAAGAAACTCGGACGGATCGACGCGCGGGCCATCATTACTTCTTTCATCAAGATATCCATCGCTTCCACTGTAACAGGAATAATAAGCTGGCTGATCATTAGAGGGGACATGTGGACACAGGGAGGGAGGACCCCTGAAAAGGCGGCTGTCCTGTGCGGTATCATCATGCTCTTTCTTGCTCTGTACGCTGGCATTATGCATCTGCTGGGAAGTGATGAGCTTACGTATCTTATGTCTATGAGGAAAAAGAAAGGCTGAAAGACTCAGCCCGCATTATTCATGCGGTAAAGCAGGGGTACGGGAAAAATGAATTGGGAGCGGGCCTTCCCAAACAAACGTCTGAAACAATTTGTATGTTGATAATCGACAAAGATACTTTTCTTGTAAATGCTTCACAACGCATTCAATGCGTTTTTCCCGTACCCCTGCTTTGGCCTTAAAATGAATGATTGATGCAGGATAGTAGATAATTCTTACATATTTACTTTTGTGATAACCCCGTGGAGCTTCTCCGGAGGGAACTCATAGAATTTTATGAATGTGGGCGAGATCCTCTTTATGAGCGAGAATATCTTCCAGAAGATGTTTTTGGCAGAAATGTCCTCCAGCCCGTAATAGACCGCCCGCTCATCTATCCCCGCCTCCCTGAGAATGGACTCTGCGGTCACGACTTCCATGTATCCGAATTGTATCTCAAAGGACCTGATCCCATACGCCATATTCTCTCTGTAAAAACCGGTAATCCCGAACGGGTCGTTCCTGCCCACGATAGAGACAAAGACGTTGTCTTCATAGATAATGCCGTGAGAAAACATGGTCTGGGTGATGTATGCAGGAATGGTGGTTACGTCCCGAATGAGAAAAAGGGCCGTGCCTTGTATCCTGGGAGAGGTTGCGTAAGCCTCCTTGAATTTCGGGATGAATTCCTGAAAGGGCATAAAATTCATGGCATGGTAAAGCCTCCTCTGCCCCCGCGTATAAATGAATATCGTGACAAGCGGGATCATGGCCAGGATGATTGACCAGTAGCCGCCGTGGGGGATTTTGTAGAAGTTGGCAGAAAGATACAGGGCGTCAACTCCTGTGATGAGGATCGATAAAAAGGCGAGCCAGGGTTTTTTCTTCAGATAAAAAATACTCGTCATCAAAATGCCCGTGATAGTCATATCTCCCGTAACTGCCAGACCGTATGCTGCGGCAAGGCTGGACGATTGCTTAAAAACCAGCATAATAAATAAAACCGCTGCAAGCAGACTCCAGTTTACCGAGCTTATATAAATCTGGGATTTTCTCTCAACTGACGTGTAATCAACCTTGAACATCGGCATGAGCCGTGTTGTGACCGCCTGATAGATTATGGAAAACATCCCGCTTATCATCGCCTGTGACGCGATGACGGTCGACATGATGCTCAACAGGAGAAAAGGAACATACAAAGTTTCAGAATAATGAAAGACCATTTCAAACAGAATATTTTTGGCCTCCGGGTGCCTCAATAAAAATGATCCCTGCCCTAGGTAGTTGAGCACGAGCACTCCAAAAACGCCTACCCATGCGTTTCTGATGGGCTTTGCGCCGAGATGCCCCATATCCGCAAAAAGCGCCTCACCTCCGGTTGCACAGAGAATAACCTCACTGAGCACGATATATCCCTTCCATCCGTTTACCGACAGGAACTTTATGCCGTAATACGGATTGACCGCATTGAGCACAATCGGAGCCTGGTAGATTGATATAATTCCTACAACGGCAAGCGATGAAAACCACACGCACATAATGGGCCCGAATGCACCGGCCACTTTTTCCGTCCCCCTGCTTTGGATGGAAAACAGGAGGACTGCGATAACCATGGCAATAAGCATAATAGTCGTCCCTGATATCTGTTCAAGTCCCGGTATCAGGGTCAGACCCTCCACGGCGCTGAGGATACTGATCGCAGGGGTGATAACGCCGTCTCCCATAAGCAGGGAAATCCCCACTAAAGGCAGGACCGCCACAAGGATACCCTTTTTTGACTTCATGAGGGATAAAAGCGCCTCTCTGAGAACGATCGTCCCGCCTTCACCGCGAATGCTCAGGCTCATCGCGAGCCATGTATACTGGAGGGAAACCAGGACCACCATCGTCCATATTATCAATGACATCACGCCGAGGATATTCTCAGGAGTGGGCTGAAGAAGGAGAAATACTACCGTTACTGTATAGATGGGACTTGTACCGATGTCTCCAAATACAAGCCCAAGCGCCTTTATTATTCCTTTCATATATAATACCTGCGCAAAATATTACCACTTTTTTTGACTTCTGACAATAGCATGTTTCCGTACTCAGGCAGGGCTGAGGAACGGTGTGGAACTTTCCATCGTTACTGCGCAACTCTTGTGACGGGTAGATTAAATGCAGTTAATCTTGAGCTGCATATAACGGGTGTCACATGAACGAAATCAATCCTGCTAAAGACAATTTCAGGGGCACCTGCTTTCTTATACTGCTCACCCATGATCGTAATGCTCACATCGTCACTTTTGTAATAACCCCGTGAAGTTTTTCCGGAGGGAACTCATAGAATTTTATGAATGTGGGCGAGACCCGCTTTATGAGCGCAAATATTTTCCAGAAAATGTTTGTGGCAGAAATGTCCTCCATACCATAATAGACCGCCCGCTCATCTATCCCCGCCTCCCTGAGAATGGCCTCTGCGGTCATGACTTCCATATACCCTGCCTGTATTTCGTAGGACCTGAGTCCGAAGGCCATATCATCCCTGTAGAAACCTGTGATCCCGAATGGGTTGTTCCTGCCGGCGATGGAAACAAAGACATTGTCTTCATACATGATGCCGTGAGAAAACATGGTCTGGGTGATATATGAAGGAATGGTTCTGACATCCCGTATGAGAAAAAGGGCCGTGCCTTTTATCCTGAAAGAGGTAGCGTATGCTTCCTTGAATTTCGGAATGAATTCCTGAAAAGACATAAAATTCATGGCAAGATAAAGCCTTCTCTGGCCACGCGTATAAATAAATATCAGGGCGAGCGGAATCATGGCCAGGATGATTGACCAGTATCCGCCGTGAGGGATCTTGTAGAAGTTGGCAGAAAGATACAGGGCATCAACTCCTGTGATGAGGAGCGATAAAAAGGCAAGCCAGGATTTTTTCTTGAAATAAAAAATACTCGTCATCATAATGCCCGTAATAGTCATTGTACCCGTGACTGCCAGGCCGTATGCGGCAGCAAGACGATGCGATTCCCCGAATTCAAGCATAATGATTACCACCGAAGCGAGCAGGAACCAGTTAACGGAGGCTATATATATCTGGGACTTCCTTTCAACAGATGTGTACCCCACCTTCAGGGGAGGAATGATGCGTATTGTTATTGCCTGGTAAATAATGGAGAACATCCCGCTGATCATGGCCTGTGAAGCGATCACCGTGGCTATAATGCTCAGAAGCAGAAACGGGACATACAGAATCTCAGCATAGTCAAAGACCATTTCAAAAAGGATGTTTTGGGAGTCAGGATGCTTCATTAAGAACGCGCCCTGTCCGAGATAATTCAGCACCAGTGCGGCAAATACAGACATCCATGCTTCACGTATGGGTTTTGCGCCGAGATGTCCCATGTCCGCGTAAAGCGCCTCGCCTCCTGTAGCGCACAAGATAATTTCGCTGAGCGCTATATAACCCTTCCATCCGTTTTCAAGGAGAAAATTAATCCCGTAATACGGGTTAAAGGCCTTGAGGATTTCCGGGGCCTGGAATATGGCTGCTATGCCGAATGAGGCAAGGGCAACAAACCATGCCACCATGACAGGACCGAAGGCACGAGCAACCTTTTCTGTCCCTTTACTCTGAATTAAAAACAGGGCCGCGGCTATTAACACCGCGGCAAATACAATGGTGTTTCCTGAAATGTCCTGAAATCCGGGTATTAATACTGACCCTTCTACGGCGCTCAGGATGCTAATGGCCGGAGTAATAATACCATCCCCGATGAGAAGAGATATGCCGACAAAAGACAGAATAGTTATAACTGCCTTCTTCTTTTCATTCGAAATAAGCGGAGTGAGGATCTCTTTGAGCACTATGGTGCCACCCTCCCCTCTTATACTTAAACCCATGGCAAGCCAGTTGTACTGAATGAAAACAAGGACCACAAGCGTCCAGATTATCAATGACATCACGCCGAGGATATTTTCAGGAGTGGGCTTAAGGAGGAGAAATACTACGGTTACCGTATAGATCGGACTTGTGCCGATGTCTCCGAAGACAAGTCCAAGCGCCTTTATCATGCCTTTCATAGACAATCCCTGCGCAAAATATAACCACTTTTATTAACTACGTATAGTATAGGATTCATCAGTGATAAGACAAGGCGTTAAGACCCTCATTTTATTTCGCACTCCGTGACTGCCCGGCATCTTCGGAACCGTGCGGGATGATCCTTACGTCTACTGTCATCCCCAGCCTGAAAGGGGTCTTGTCTTTTATGGCAATCTTTACCTGAACAACTTTCATATCCATATTCTTGGCGGGATTGTTCGGCTTTACCTTCCTTGTGCCGACGTAATCTGAGATCTCCCTGACTTCCGCATTGAATACCTGCCCGGGATACGCGTCTGACTTCACTTCCACGGGGTCGCCTATATTAATCCTGCCTATGTCAGTCTCATCCACCTCCGCGTTTATCCATATCTTATCCACATCAGCAATCGCGACGAGTGATATCAGCATCTCCTTGCTCAGCATCTCTCCCGCCTGAAGATATTTGCGGATGACCTTACCGGAGATCGGGGCGGTGATCACGGTCTTCTCCAGTACCTTTTTAACGTATTCAACATTTGCGGCCGCACTTTTTACCGCGTCTTCATTGAGTTTCAGGGTCTCCTGTTTCGGGCCTTTTTTCAGGAGCCTCTCTTCTTCCTCCGCCTCCTTCACCCTCGCCTCTGCAACCGTCAGTGTCATTTCCTTTTCATCGAGAACCTCCCTGGTGATAAGCCCTTCACTGAAAAGCTCTTTATTCCTCTGGAGGCTCATCTTCGCAAACTCCATATCAGCCGCCGCAGCAGCGAGTGCGGCTGTCGCCTTTTTTATTTCTTCTTCCCTTGCGCCTGAAGCCACCTCCTTGAGCCGCGATCTTGCCACCTCCAGTTCAGCCGCAGCCTCCTTCAGTTTTGCCTCGATATCCCGGCTTTCCATCCTCGCAATCAAGTTCCCCTTTTCAACAAGGTCCCCTTCCTCCACAAAAAACTCCGCGATCTTCCCGTCTATTTCGCTTCCGACCTCCACTTCAAAACCCTCCATTGCCTCCACTCTCCCCTCAGCGGCCACATGCCTCCTTGCTGCGATCTGAGGCGTGCCGGTCTTTAATTGATTGTCCCTCTCTTTTGAAAGCAGGACATACCCTGCAATTAACAATAATATCAGCCCGGCAATGATAATTATCTTCCTCATGATCTCTGTCTCCTATCTTTGATCTCCTGTTTCCTGATTCCTTATTTTTCCGTCCTCCAGAAAAACGACCCTGTCCGCCATTGTTTCCGCCTTGGGATCATGGCTCACAATAACAATAGCCTTCTGCTCCTCCTCTGATAATTCTCTCAAATGCCTCAGGACATCAAGCCCTGTCTTTGAGTCAAGATTGGCAGTCGGCTCATCCGCCAGGATGATCGGGGGATCACCGGCCAGCGCCCTTGCCAGTGCAACGCGCTGCTTTTCTCCGCCGCTCATGTCTGCAGGATAAAAATCCCCTCTCTTTGCGAGCCCGAACCTTTCGATCAGTCTTCTCGCGTCTGCCTGCAACTTTTTCCCGTCATGTTTTTTCAGCCTCAGTATAAGCGATACATTGTCAACAGCAGTAAGGGAAGGGAAGAGATTGAAGGACTGAAATACAAATCCAAAGTATTGCTTTCTTATATCAGGCATCACATCTTCGTAGGGGCTATGTGCCGTCTTGCCCATACTGACTGTGTGCCCGTCTATTATCACCTCACCGGACGTAGGACGGAGTATACAGCCCATCATGGAAAGCAGGGTCGTCTTGCCTGAACCGGAAGGCCCCATGATAAGAAGCATTTCCTGTCGTTTCAGTGAAAGAGATACCGAGTCAACCGCTACGACCCTGTTCTCACCCTCACCGTACACCTTGGTTATTTTTTTCAGTTCAAGTATCGGTGCCATTACGTGATCCACAGATTCCGCAGATTGCACGCACAGATGAATATGTTACCGAATATCTGTGTAACTCCGCGTAATCAGCAACTAGTGTATTTGTCATCATGCAATCACCTTTTCACATCCTGAATACCATTACCGGATCCAGTGTCCTCACCTTTCTCACAGAGAAATAGGCTGACAAAATACAGGTTATGAGAATAACAAAGAAAAGGATCAGGAAGAGGCCGGCGCTTAAATACAGGCTCACCCCCGCCTTTTCAATGCCGTCCTTTGCAAGGAGAATAAGCACGGACCCTATCGTGTAGCCTGCAACAGCACTGATGCCTGTCTGGGCGAAGATGACCTTGTAGATGTCGCTGTTTCTTGCCCCGAGCGCCTTGAGCGTGCCAAATTCCCTCAGATGCTCCATCGTGTTGGCATACACTGTCTGGCCTACAATGGCACCGCCGACGATCAGGCCCAGAACCGCGGTCAGAAAAAAGCCCATCCCCATCCCGGTCTGCACGGTCCAGTACATGACAGTTTTATATACAAAATCATCTCTGGTAAATACGTCGTTGTCCCTCATCGCGGCTTTCAGGTATTCCACGGTTTCCACGATGCCTCCTTCATCTTTTACCTTAGCCACTATGTATGATGCAAGCTTCTGCGAAGATGTCTCCCGGAAAAACTGCTGCGCCTTAAGGTAGGACATAAAGATTATTGGGGAAGTCGTAAAACTCTTGATCCCCTGAGAGATACCCACGAGTTTGAACCGTCTCCCATTCAGTTCCCAGATCGTATTGACCCTGAGGTCCCCCAGTCTCTGCTCCGAGGTCCTGTCAATGATCATGTATCTGCCACCCTTCACGTCAGCCGCACTTCCGCTGATCATATTCCACGGAGCGCCGGTGCCGGTGTCGGGATTGAAGCCTATTATCTGGACCTGCTCCTGTCCGCCGTTGGCCAATTTAAGGAAACCCCATGTCAGTATCATCTTGTCTGCCCGAATAACGTTACTGAGGGCCTTGACCCTGTTGATCCTCTCTTCGGGGAACGGATTGGCGAAATCAAAGTTCTGGGCATTCTTGGAGACTATCCAGATATCCGCATCAACGTGCCTGATGATTGCGGTGGCATTCCCGATCAGGCCCAGATACATTGATACCTGGGTGAGCGAAAGGACGGTAGAAAATACTATCCCGATCAGGGTGATGATCAGGCGCCCCTTTTCATAAAAAAGCGTTTTTATCGCCAGCCAGTACATTAAAAGAAACCCGCTGCTGCTTCAGGTTATTACGAGCTGCCCTTCATAGGTAATAACAATGCCTTGCATTGTCATGCAGCTTCTCTGGTGGAAGCCAGATGCCTGATGAGTCATGCCGGTCCATAGATAAATCAATTGTATCACACCAGCACATGACTTCACGGTAGACGTAATATCTATTGACTTCTGTTTTAAATGAATTACAATGTTCTTGTAGGCAGTTGTTCCAATATGTAAATGAACCGGGTGCAAAGGAGTCGGAGATGAAAGATATTAATTTTTCCAGAAGAGATTTTTTAAGGACAGCAGGGGCCGTGGGTCTGGCAGCCGCGTTTGGCGGTATCCCAGCCGACATATTCGCCGAAGGGAGAAGGCTTTACAAATTTCCCGAGAAGACGGACCTTATCCTTCTGACGTCACGTCCTCCGCAGCTTGAAACCCCCCTTCATTACTTCAAGGAACTTATCACGCCAAATGAGGCCTTGTTCGTCAGATGGCATCTGGCCAATATCCCCACATCCGTTGATTTGAATAAATGGAGGCTAATGATCGGGGGAAATACGGATAAAGCACTGGAACTTTCCATGGATGATCTGAAAAAATTTGAGAAGGTTTCTTTCACGGCAGTGATCCAGTGCTCAGGCAACGGCAGGAGTTTTTTTGAGCCGAGGGCAGCAGGCGGCCAGTGGCAGAACGGCGCCATGGGAAATGTAACCTGGTCAGGCGCCCGATTGAAGGATATCCTCACCCAGGCGGGAATAAAGGCCGGATCGGTGGATGTGGTATTTGACGGTCTTGATTCAGGGCCGCTTCCGAAAGTCCCGGATTTTGTAAAAAGCCTCCCGCTCGACAAGGCGGTCGAAGACGATATCATTATTGCATATGAAATGAACGGCGAGCCGCTCACCATGCTGAACGGTTTTCCTGCGAGGCTTGTTGTCCCCGGATGGTACGCGACATACTGGGTAAAGGCGCTTCGGGAGATCACGGTTGTTTCGAAAACCTATGAGGAGTTCTGGATGAATCCTGCCTACCGTATTCCGGACACTCCGTGCGCCTGTGTTGCCCCCGGATCAAAACCAGGCAAATCCGTGCCGATTACGAGAATGAATACGCGCTCACTTATTATTGAACCTGCTGCCGCCGCATCCCTGAAAGTCGGCCGCACAGTGGATATTATGGGTTTGGCTTTCTCAGGGGGTTACAGTATCAAAGACGTCACTGTTTCAGTTGACGGAGGCAACACGTGGAGAGAAAGCCGCTTCGGCAAAGACATGGGGAAGTACTCCTGGATCCAGTGGTATTATACGTGGAAACCGGAAAAGAAGGGGAAATACACCCTTATGGCCCGTGCAACAAACAGTATCGGTGAATCACAACCCTTTGAAAGCCTCTGGAACCCCTCGGGGTATATGTGGAATAAAATTGAGAGTATAGATGTCAATGTTGCATAGGAGGACGCATATGAAAATCATGTTTATGTTAACAGCCGCCTTGTTTCTCTCGGTTATGTTGATGCAGCATAATGCCGTATCAATGGAAGCTGCGAATGAAAGCGCCGTTAAGTCGATTGTGCTCCCGGCTATCGATTCTGATCTGAAGGAGGGAGCAGGCAAAGACAAGGTCGCAACATACTGTAATATCTGCCATAGCCCTGATTATATTTCTATGCAGCCCCCGTTTCCCGCTGATAAATGGTCGGCGATTGTTCACAAAATGATCGTTGTCTTCGGCGCGCCCGTTAATGAAGCTGATTCAAGAACAATAATCGATTATCTGTCATCGAACTACGGGACGGGAAAATAAAGAAAGGATTGCGGATTATGAAAAAGCTTTGTGTGATATGTATTGTTGCGGCAATATCGGTATGTGTTTTTAATCTTCTTATCGCTGCGGAGAATCCGGCCTCTTCGGAAATGCAGATGAAACAACCGCCTGAGGACATCGGACCGACAGGAGAGGAATTGTTCAGACAGAATTGTGCGGTATGTCATCCTGAGGGAGGGAATATTATCAATTCCCAAAAAAACCTGCATGAGGAAGATCGTGATGAATTTGGTATCAGGACCCCGGAAGATATTATAAAGATAATGAGAAACCCGGGGCCGGGCATGAGAGTATTTGATGAAAATACCGTTTCTGACAGGGATGCACAAAAGATCGCCGAATATATACTGAAGACTTTCTGACTTGCAATTCCCGCGGTTGTTACGGAAAATAGGAGATGACTAAACGTTATACTGCCTTTTTTATTGTTCTTCTCTGTTTTTTATCTCATCCCGTATACGGGGCGTTGCAATCAGGTCCTCCTCAGACCGGCATTGATGAAAAGCTCGGTCAGTACGTTCCCCTTGACCTCGCCTTTACCGATGAAGAAGGCAAGAGCGTATTGCTGAAAGAACTCGTCTCACGACCTACAGTTGTTTCACTGATTTATTATACATGCAGCGGCGCCTGCCCTGCCCTGCTTTCCGGACTCTCTGAAGCCCTGGATGCGTTAGAATTAACGCCTGGAAAGGAGTTTACCGTGTTAACAGTCAGCTTTGACGAAACAGATACCCCTTCAACCGCCGCTGAGACGAAAAGAAATTATTTATCGGGCATGCACACGCAATTCCCGGAATCAGAATGGAAGTATCTTACGGGCAGCAGTGAAAATATAAGGAAGCTCACTGACTCAGTCGGATTCCGCTTTGCAAGGGTAAGGAATGGTTTCCTTCATCCGGTATCATTGATAGTGCTTTCGCCGGAGGGCAAGGTCATCCGGTATCTTTACGGCACATCCTTTTTGCCCCGCGACCTCTCCATGGCTGTGTATGAAGCCTCTCAGGGAAGACCAGGCAGGACCGTGGGCAAGCTGCTGCTTTACTGTTTCAGTTATGATCCTCAGGGGAAAAAATATGTATTCAATATCCTCAAAGTGGTCGGCACTGTAACAATACTTTTTGTCATCCTGTTCGTGGTGTATCTGAACATTTCAAACAAGGCGTATCAAAAGAAGAGGACTGATAATGGGCGAGAATAGCGAATCAGCCATGCAGGGGAAGAATTTCTATGAATCCGGCGGAACCCGCAAAGGAATCCTCTCCTGGATATTTACCACCGACCACAAGAGAATAGGCATGCTGTACCTGGCTTCGTTATTCATATTTTTTACAGCCGGGGCTTCCTTTGGTCTGCTTATGCGCCTTGAGCTGATTGCTCCGGGCAAAACAATTGTGACGGCTTCTACCTATAATTCTTTTTTCACGCTTCACGGGGTTATCATGATTTTCCTGTTCATCATTCCCGGCATACCTGTGTCGCTTGGGAATTTTTTCCTCCCGCTGCAGATAGGCGCTCGGGACGTCGCGTTCCCGCGCATCAATCTCTTCTCATGGTGGCTTTATATGACCGGCGGCATTCTCGCGCTCCTTTCTCTTTTTACCGGTGACGGTCCGCCTGATACCGGCTGGACATTTTACGCGCCGTACAGCATAAGGACAGGGACAAATGTCTCACTGGCAGTGTTCGCGGCGTTTATTCTCGGTTTCTCATCCATACTCACGGGCCTGAATTTCGTTACCACCGTTCACCGGCTCCGCGCTCCCGGCATGTCCTGGTTCCGCATGCCTCTTTTTGTCTGGTCGCTCTATGCAACAGCCTGGGTTCAGGTGCTGGCCACTCCTATCCTCGGCATAACACTGCTGCTCATTATCATTGAAAGATTTTTCGGCGTTGGTTTCTTTGATCCGTCAAAGGGTGGCGACCCCATTTTATACCAGCATCTTTTCTGGATATATTCACACCCCGCCGTATACATCATGATCGTGCCGGCAATGGGAGTCGTGACGGAGATAATCCCTGTTTTTGCAAGAAGGACCGTATTCGGGTACAAGGCAATCGCCTTTTCAAGCCTGGGGATCGCAGCCGTGGGTTTTTTTGTCTGGGGACACCATATGTTTACCAGCGGGATAAGCGACACTTCAAAGGCAATATTTTCGCTGCTGACCTTTCTCGTTGCCATACCGAGCGGCATCAAGGTATTCAACTGGGTCGCGTCCCTTTACAGAGGCTCCATCAAGGTAGATACCCCTTTATTGTTTGTCATCTCTTTCGTCTTCTTATTCTGTATCGGCGGTCTTACGGGCCTGATAAACGGTACGCTCGCAACCAATATCCATATCCACGGTACTCACTTTATTGTCGCGCATTTTCATTATGTCATGTTCGGCGGCACCGCCTTCGCTTTTTTTGCCGGACTGCATTACTGGTTCCCGAAGATGTGTGGCAGGATGTACAGCGAAGCAAGGGCAAAGACTGCGTGGTTCTTCTTATTCATCGGCTTCAACATCCTCTATTTCCCCATGTTTATTGTCGGGTGGCAGGGGATGCCGAGGAGGTACTATGATTACCTGCCGATGTTTCATACACTTAACCTTATCTCAACTATCGGTTCATGGATACTTGCTGCAGGCCTCATTCTGATGTTTGTCAATCTGATCCGCTCCATAACAAAAGGAGAAAAGGCAGGCAGCAATCCATGGAAGGGGACCACGTTGGAATGGACAGTGCCGTCTCCTCCGCCGGCCGAAAATTTTGATGAGATCCCTGTGGTCACACATGGGCCTTATACATATGAATAGCGATTAGCCATATACGCGGTCGTCTTTCAGCTTAAAAAGGGTGGGTGCAACAACTTGACGGAAGAGACGTTACACAAAACAGCGGAGGTACACAGGGACTACACAGGCTCAAAAATGGGCATGTGGCTTTTCCTTTTTACGGAAATGCTCCTGTTCGGGGGGATGTTCATCTTATATGCCGTCTATCGCTTCAAACACCCTGAGGAATTCCATACGTCTGCGCAAGACCTCGATACGACCATAGGCGCGATAAATACACTGATACTCCTGACAAGCAGTCTGACCATGGCACTGTCGATATTGGCATTACAGAAAGGGAAAAAGCGGTTATCGCTCGTTTTTCAGGTCCTGACAATACTGATGGGTGCTGCCTTCCTGGGGAACAAGTCCCTCGAATGGGGAGCAAAATTTCATCACGGCATGTATCCGAACTCCGCATACCTCTTAACAAAGAGCAGTGGAGAAATACTCTTTTACGGCCTTTATTTTGTCATGACCGGCATTCACGGCCTTCATGTCCTCATCGGTATTGGCGTACTTCTGTTTATGGTTTTATTTACGATGAGAGGGTCTATCGATTCAACCAATTTCGTAAAACTTGAAAACTCAGGGTTGTACTGGCATTTCGTTGATATTGTCTGGGTATATCTGTTTCCGCTTTTTTATCTGATCACATAAGGAGATACTCTTGGAACGAAAGCATGAAGGGCACGAGGCGGCGAGTTACAAAACATATATTTTTACCTGGACGGCCCTTGTCCTCCTTGCAGCGGCAACGATTGCCGTGGCTGAACTTCATATGGGCGCGGCAAGCATCGTGGTTGCCCTGTTGATAGCCTCTTTAAAAGCCGCCCTGATACTGTATTTTTTTATGCACCTGAGATACGAAAAATGGTTTTTCAAGTTGGCCTTCCTGCTTCCCATATTGGTCTTTATGTTCAGCATCGGATTTACATTCCTGGATGTATTGTACAGATGAGGCAATAACGTGATGAATTCAGCTAATTTTAATTCAACAGCTACGGTAAACAATGTGTTTCTCTTCATGCTGGTGATTTCCGTGTTCCTCCTGGTCGCCATAACTGTCACCATGATTTATTTTGTATTCAGGTATAACAGGAAGAAAAATCCGACCCCCAAAAACATTGAGTCGCATCTTATGCTTGAGATAACATGGATAGTCGTGCCGACGCTCCTGGTGCTCGCCATGTTTTACTATGGCTGGAGCGGCTTCAAATTCATGAGGACTGTCCCGGAGGGTGCGATGACGGTAAAGGCAACAGGGAGGATGTGGTCATGGCAGTTTACATATGACAATGGGATCAAAAGCGGGGAACTGAACGTCCCCCTTGGCAGACCGGTCAGGCTGCTCATAACGTCACAGGATGTCCTGCACAGCCTTTTTATCCCAGCCTTCAGAATAAAGGAAGACGCTGTCCCCGGCATGGAAACACATCTCTGGTTTCTCCCTGATAAAGCCGGAGAGTATGACCTCTTCTGCTCTGAATACTGCGGCGTGAATCATTCTTCCATGGTATCAAAAGTCATTGTGATGACTGCGGATAATTTTGAAGCATGGTATGAGGCCGGAGAAAAAGCGGAAGGAGCAAAAAAAGAAGCCCCGGTGCCTCAGGGCGCTCAACTGCTCGAGGAAAAAGGATGTCTGGACTGCCACACAACAGACGGCACTATAGAGACAGGCCCCAGCTTCAAAGGGCTTTTCGGCAAAAAAACTATCGTCATTACCGGCGGCAAAGAACGGGAGGTCATTGCAGATGATATGTATTTGAAAAACTCAATCCTCCATCCGGACAGGGATGTCGTTAAAGGCTTCCCGGACATCATGCCTTCTCAGGAAGACAATGTCAGTGAAAAAGAGATAAACGAAATTATTACGTATCTCAAGGGGCTGAAGTGAAAAAAATACGGACCTTTATGGATCTCTGCAAGATAAAGATAGCTCTGTTATCTGCCTATTCCGCTGCCGCAGGGTTCGCGCTCTCGCCTTTTCATGACAGGGCTCACCTTATTCCTTTAATTACAGGCGTGTTTTTTCTTGCGTGCAGCGGGTGCGCACTCAATCAATATCAGGAACGGGACATTGACGCCATCATGGAGAGAACGCGTCACCGGCCGCTCCCATCAGGGCGAATAAACCCTTTGCACGCCCTGCTGTTTTCTACTGTCTTGATGGTGTCGGGCTTTTTCCTTCTGCTGTTCGCGTCAGGGTTGATTCCCTCTGTACTCGGGATGTGTGCAATTGTCTGGTACAACGGTTTGTATACGCGTCTCAAGAAAAAGAGCGCCTTTGCCGTCATCCCGGGCGCCATGACCGGCGTCGTCCCTCCTGCCATCGGATGGACGGCAGGAGGGGGCATGCTTTCTGACCCGCAATTACTTCTCCTCTGCTTTTTCTTTTTCATATGGCAGGTGCCGCACTTCTGGCTCCTCATCGTCAACCATGGAGATGAATACAAAGAGGCCGGACTCCCCTCCCTGACCGAGGTTTTTACAAGAACGCAGCTGGGGAGGATAATATTTATCTGGATAATTTCCACATCGGTAAGCTGTCTATTTTTATCGGCAAGCGGGATAATTCATGCATCCCTCATTAATTATTCCCTCTTCGGCGTGTCTCTGTCGCTCGCCTTGTACGGCTCGGAGACCTTCAGAAAAGGGGACCCTCATTATTCTCTCGTCTTCAATGTAATCAATCTCTACATGTTCGTCGTCCTCGCGCTTTTGTCTATCGACAGATTTCTTATATAGGATATATACTTACTTCCTGTTCGTGAACTTGAGTGTGTTGTCCTTCCCGTGGATACCCCCGACAGGTCTCTGACGGAAATTAAACACATCTTGAATATACCAGACGGCCGGAAAGCATGATACAATATATATATGGAGAAAAGACACGCAAAGAGGATCAAGTCCGATTTACAGTGCGAGCTTGTATCCCGCAGTCTGAGGTATACCGGATCTATTGAAAATATCGGAGAGGACGGCCTGTCCATGACAATCCCCCCCACCAAAACACGTGTCAATATCCCTGTCGGGATGACCTTTATCGTAAAATTTAAAGGCCGAAGCGGAGACACGCATGAGCTGCAATGCAGAATTGTCAGGCCTCATAAGATCTTGCCCGGCAAACCCGTCAGCGATGTAGGGATGGAAATCATAAAGCGCCCGCCGGAGTATCTGGAATTTTTAAAGACACTGAAAAAATAGGAACGCTCCCGTTACCTTGCCCCTATGTGCAGGTCCTTCCGATATTTCCGTGGGGAGAGATCGTGTAACGTCATTGAGATACATCCAAAGGAGTCACCCCCTCAATCCCGCAGTCATTAAGCCGGAATGACGGGGTGAACTTATCCCCCCATTCCTGGAAGATCATTATGCGGAAAAACCCGGGGCGGCTAATTTATCCTTCGTGTAATATTCCATCTCAAGCAGCCTTCTTTTCACCTCAACA
>DKBK01000079.1 GCA_002451135.1 Nitrospiraceae bacterium UBA6902 | reverse complement strand
TCGGTTTTAAAAATCAGTTCTCACCTATTAGGAAATAATAAAAAGTGTCGGTCTTCTTTACTATTTCCGAATTAGATTTCTGTTTGCGCTAACGTACTGATTATATAATTTAATTTGCTGTTCATTAAAATAATTAGTCCCAATAGTTGTAAGAATAATTTACTGTATATCATCATTTAGTTATTTAGTTTGCAATGAAATTAACTACTTACATGGTGAGAATGAAAATTGCTTTTTAATTCATAGTAAGGACCATATTTACTGAGTAAAAAAACAATTCCTTTAGTATCAGAATGCGCTACTATGTAGCGTTATTCATACGTCACCCTATTAATCAGAACATTATCAGTTAACAGAATCAACGGCTTAACGTTTATGTGAGTGTCGATGTGAGAATAGCAAAAATTATTACGTTCATCATTGTTTTTTACCTGCTGAACATAACCGACATAGATGCTGCCAGCGACATCTCTCATGTGAATGTATCCGCAGAGGTTCTGCCGGTGGTAAGGTATGAAATCATTCATCAGGAGAAAAATTTATTCATTACGGAGAAAGATATAACAAAGGGTTACATTGATGTGCATAATGCAGTTATTTTCACTGTCCGTACAAATTCTAGGAACGGCTATGTTCTGACTTTTTTTGTAGGAGCAAATTTATTTAATGAAGTGAAGGTGTTTTGCGATTCGATGTCCGCGGATATTCATGATACAAACAATGAGGTCTACATGGTATTTGAAGGGATGAAGTATGTGAAAAAAGAGTTGAGTTTCAGATTTTATATATCAGATATTCTGAGGCCGGGGAGGTATGACTGGCCTGTCGATTTTATGATACTTGGAATTTAATGTATAGATGTCCGATTACGGACTCATGGGATGAAAGAATAAAAATGGCAGTTTATGGACAGACGCACTGTAAGGGGCAAGATGTCAGTATATTGAATTCAGAGAATATTTGCCTTGTGGTGTCTGAAACGAAACCAAAAAGGATCCCGTCTTCTTTTTCTTCTTTAAACCTTTATCCCGCTGTAATAATAAAATAAATTCATGAGGTCTTCTGAATTGACCTTGTGTACATGACTGTAGATGATGCGGTCCATTGAGGCTGCGGTTTTCCCGTCAACCGTAATCCATGCCCTGCCGAGAGAGTCCCTCTTTGAGGTGGAGATTATTTCCCCATGAATTTCAGCTCTGAAGCCGGGCCTCAGCTTCGGCATTACTGAAGCACCTTCAACAAGTGACATGACAGCAGACAGTCTGAAATCATGGGAATAAATAATCAGCCACCCGAGCAGCTGCGCCATGGCCTCAATATATATAACACCGGGGACCAGGGCCTGCTTTTTGAAGTGCCTCCTGAAGAACTCTTCAGACAGGGTAAAGGTCTTGGCTCCGATAATCGATTTGCCTTTTTCGATGCTGTCTATCTTGTCGTAATAAAGAAATCGCATGTATTTCCCCTGACTCTACTCAATGTAGTTAACCACAGATTCCACTCACGTATTCAAGTAATCACGTGTTATTATCTGTCTCAATAAGTGGCAATAAAATTATGATTCATTATCGGCTGCTTCCATTATTAAAGAGGCACACTGACCTTCATAGCTGCGGGAATTTATCAGTATGCGCCTGGGATCTGCCTTGATCGGCTTTCCGCTGACAAGCATGAATTTAATTGTCTCATCCTGCAGCGGGGAAGCATACACTGCCGGAATTATACCATGCTGAAGGATGTAAATTCCCAATACCGCATCAACGGCTGCCGCTCCGGCAAGCATGTGGCCCAGTGCACCTTTTGATGAAAACACATTAACGCTTTCAACGCAGCCTGAGAACGTATGGTGTATCGCTTCTATTTCATGTTTGTCTCCCATATACGTGCCGTCAGCGTGTGCAATAATTAAATCAATGTCAGGGGGCCTGAGATTCGCCCTGTCAATGGCCTGCTCCATGGCGAGTGAAATAGCCCTTGAAGTAGGACAATGGGAGTCTTCCGTGAGTTCAAATGAGACGCCGTAACCGGTCACAGCTGCCAGCGAGGGAATTCCTCTCTGTTCAGCACCGGACTGCAATTCCAGTGATATGATTCCGCATCCTTCACCCAATACGGTTCCTCTTCTATCTCTTCCGAAGGGGCTGCATCTGATGTCATGAGTATTGTCTGTGTTTAATATGCCGAAACATAACCCCCGGGCGATACTCAGGGGAGAAACCTTTTCACTCACACCTCCCGCGAGCGCGGCTTTTGCCTTGCCCGATATTACGCTATTGTACGCTTCAATGATGGCATGGAACCCGGAATCGGCATGAGGACAAAAGGTTGTGTTATCCCCTTTTATTCCTAAATCGATGGCCACCTGGCAGAAGTTTATATTATTAAGCATGGAAAGGGGCCAGAGAGGGTGGATCTGCTGATAGGCGCCTGAAAAGAATTTATCATAGTCTAAACGGCCCTCCTGATTCAGGGACTGTACGACCGCGGGAAGCAGGTCCTCAACGTGATAATCCACCATGCCCATCCCTGCAAAATATCCTATGTCTTCAGGGGCAATGTCTCCGCGATCCAGACCGGACTGCCTGAATGCATCGCGGCTGCTTTTCATAAGCATATATGAGTGCTTATCCATTATACGGGAGTCCCTTGGGAGAATCCCAAGCTCTGAAGGACCCAGGCCGCGCACCTGCGCAGCCGCAGTGGAGTCAAAACCCTGAGTATCGAAACCGTCTATTCGCTGAATACCGCACCTTCCGGCAAACAGGGCCTCCCACGTCTCCGGGGCGCTGAGCCCTAGAGAGGAAACCAGTCCTGCACCGGAAATGATGACCCTGCNNCTCTCTGAGTTTTCGGGAGGCATTACAGTATATTGATTCCAAATATTTAGACGAGTTCAACATCATTGATCCGTGCATTGGAATATACATTTGGCATGAAAGGAGGTGAAAGGGGATCATCGCAGACAACAATATAAATAATAAAAAAGTCAGGAGGGAAATATGAAAAGCAGAATATTGCAATGGAGTTACAGAGTTTTATTAGTTGTATTTTTATTAAGTCTGGTTTTAAGTGGTGCAGCATTCGCAGAAGGTCAGGATGTGAAAGGAAAGGTTGACATCAATCAGGCCACAGTCCAGGAACTGGCAAAACTGCCAGGTTTAGGTAAAAAGAAGGCGGAGGCCATTGTCATGTACAGAAATGAAAAAGGTGATTTTAGCGCTGTGGAGGATTTATTAAAGATCGATGGGATAGGCAAAAAAACTCTGGAGAAAATCAGGGGCTCTCTAACTGTGACCGGGGGATAAAAAAACAGCGAGGGGACATGCGCTGAACGAAAGCGCCCCTTCCACTGCACCGGAAGGGGCGCTTTCACCGTTGAGCTTCACCGCTGCTTGCTGACAGCTTTTCACTGTTTGCTGTTTCTGGTACAATATCCCATGCAGTTAAATCATGTAGGTCTTACCAATAAAACCGAAGAAGAAGCCGTCCGGTTTTACAGGGATTTTCTGGGCTTTGAATTAACAAGAAAATCTATTGTCCCGGTCGTGCTGGCAACGCAGTTGTTCTCTGTTCCATACGATCTCGGTATGCTTGTGTTCGAAAAGGAGGGGATAAAAATTGAGGTGTTTATATCTCCTGCATATATCCTGCCGGAACCTGCGATTAACCATATAGGATTCCTGCTGGATAATTTCGAAGACATCGTAAAAAAAGCGCCTCAGGCCGGGGTACAGCTGGTCATTGGAAAAACAAAAGACAAGACCGTTTACTTTGTCCGGGATTTCTCCGGCAATCTGATTGANNGTAACTTCAATACTTATTCTTTCTCATTGCTCTTCATCAAATGCAGTACTTCATACGTTCCGCCCAATAGTAATTCTTTATCGTCCAGCTTAATGATTTCAAACACATATACATTGCTCTGATAATATCCCTTGTTCATTGTAAGCTTGATATGAGTATCGTCAATAAAATCGTATGTGCCCTCTGACTGCATTGCGTAGTTATGTGTTTCCCATGGCGCAATGACAGTGCCATTTGCTTTAAACCAGAATGAGGAGGGAGAGCCGCCAACTGCTGTATGAGTAAGAGACCACTTCCCTTCAATCAAACGCTCCTTTTCTGAAGAACAGGCAATCAACATTACTGCCATAACAATAAACCACCCGGCACCACATTTACATTTCATCTGGTTCTCCTTGGCAATAGGCTTCTCACTTCCCCTGAAATGACGCACAGTCAATTTGCTCTGGTTAGTAATATTGAATTATAGCATGTTACGCATATATTGCATTGAACGCAGGCCTTGCCGCTTTTCTATCCTGTGTATGAATAGTGTATATTATTATAATTCATAGATATTCAGTTTTAGGGAGGATCATGATAAACCCCGCTATTTTCAGACAGTACGACATCAGGGGAATATGGCAAGAGGATCTCACCCCGGCAGTTGCAGAGCTTATCGGCAGGGGATATGCTTCTTATCTGCTTAAATCCATAACT
>DKBK01000100.1 GCA_002451135.1 Nitrospiraceae bacterium UBA6902 | reverse complement strand
CAGTATATAAATTAAAGATATCTTGTGAAATGTGCGATAAATATATGAAAACTCTCGGTTGCCGAGGAGGCATTACGCAATAAGGGGAAATACCTTTCTTTTTGGAGGATGACGTATTCACAATGAAAAGATTTCATAAAAAACACTCAATGAATTATAGAGGAAGAGGAAGAGAGAATTATTGTGAAGACTAATTGGAGAGTTTTATTCATTTTTATCATTGTCGTATTCACAATGTGTACCGTTGTCGATGTGTATTCATATGCAAACGACAATATCGATGTTGTGCTTGTCATGGACAGTTCAGGAAGCATGAAGAAGACGGACCCGATGTCACTAAGAATTCCGGCGGCACAACTGTTCATCTCTCTGTTGGATAAAAATGACAGGGCATCTGTGGTGAGCTTCAGCGATACAAGCTACCCGATAATTCATTTAACCCCGGTTGACAGCGATAGCAGTAAAGATCAGCTCTTAAAGGCAGCGGATAAAATAAGTTCTGCCGGACTGTTCACTAACTTGTATGATGCACTGGCTGGGGGACTTCGCATTCTCTCTGAGGGGGAAAAGAATGGCCGGTCAAAAATAATAGTGCTCATGTCCGACGGTATGATGGATGTCGGCGATACTGATAAAGACCGGGAGCTGGTGGATAAGATAAAAAATGAAATGGCTGTTACCCTTGAAGACAAAGGAATCAAGGTGTATGCGATAGCCTTTACCGAGCAGTCAGACAGGCTTCTTCTCGAAAAAATTTCAAAACGAACCGGAGGATTTTACAACCTGGCCCTTTCTGATAAGGATTTCCATCTGATCTTTACCTCAATTTTCGAAAGCCTTAAAAGTCCGGATATGGCACCTATCAGTGAAAATGGTTTTTTAATAGACGGCTCCATTGAAGAAGTCACCATAGTTGCAACGAAAGGGTCTCCGCACACACAAATACATCTCAACGCGCCTGACGGGAGGAGTTATGCGCATAAAGAAAAATCCACCGGCATCGGATGGTTTGTGTCTGACAATTTTGACATGATAACCGTGAAAGCACCTGCTGAGGGGAAGTGGGAAATTATGTTCAGCACAGGGGAGAATAACAAGGCGTACATAATCACAAATCTGAAACTTCAAACGAATTTCGATCAATTATATTCAACCTTTGGCGATCCGCTCGACATTAAAATATGGCTTGAAAAAGACGGCATTACCATAAAGGAACAGGAAGTGCTGGATAAATTTGATATGTATCTTGAAATAACCGGTCCTGACGGCAAGATTTCAAGACTGAAGCCATTCAACAAAGGGGAAGGTATATTTGAACGAAACATTGCCCCGTTTACTCCTGGAAACTATAAGCTGAGGATTATTGCTCAGGGTAATACATTCGAAAGGGAAAAGGCCTTTGTTTTTAACACAGCAGATGCAAGGGAATCAAAAGAGGATGTCCTGGTAAAAAGAGAAAAAGAAAAAAAGGCTGAAGAAAAAGCCTCGCATACTCCAGGAGAAGCAAAGAGTACACCCGGCGTATCATGGAAGAAAATAATCATTCAGTTTATTTCTATAAATCTTGCAATAGGAATCATTCTTTTACTTTATTTGAAAAGAAATCATATAAGGAATATAAAAGCAATGAGGGGTATTCTCAGTGCAACAAGGCTAACAAATCTTATAAAAGGGAAAAAAGCATGTGGACTCGAGGACGAACACGAGCTTGAAAAGGAACACACCACTCAGGAAGAGGACAGGATTCTGGATGGAGATGTCAAGAGGGAGGAAGAAATAAAACGGGAAGTGCCTGAGAACCAGGAGCAGGTACTCGCGTCAAAGGAAGTTTCCGCGGATCTTAAAGAACATATAAGTGATGTTGAGCAAAAGGAAGACGAAGCACATATAAAGGAGATCCCGCTTGAGGAAGAGGAACACGAGAGAGGGCATAACCCTATGGAAGAAAAGACAGGGGCCCAGCAAGAAGCGGATACCGGAGAACAGAAACAGGAGAATTTGCCCCAGAATGATAATAAAGAGCCAGATATCGTAGATGATAATCAGTGGAGCAATATTGAAAGCAATGAGCATATATTAAATCAGGATGATTTAAACCAGCTGCTTGAGGAAGGGAAAGAGTATTCTGAGAAGGACAAAGAAGAGCAGATAGCGGAAGTAACATTGAAAGACGGCGATGAAGGGCATATGAGCACACAGAAGGAATCGCACGATCAAGAAAAAATAGGAAGCAGGGTTCAGAGGCAAGAGATTGAAGACATTGATAAGTTATGGCAGGAAGCATTGCAATCTCAGAACGACGCAGAAACAGGAGCAATGACGAACGGACCGCAAGAGCAGACAACTGCGTTAAATCAGGAGATAGACAGACTGGGGAAGGCAAGCAGCGACGAAATACACCCACTGACGGATGCCGAAGACAAGCGCAGTGAGGATATCACAGGTCAAGGGATAAGCGAATCTCGGAAAAATGAGGCATCGGGAAACACGATTGACGATAAGAACAGGGAGAATCAGCAGGAAGACATAGACGCGATATGGCAGGAAGCAATGCTCCAGCAGAAATCGGCGAAGGAAGGAAAGGAAGATAATAAAGAGAGTATAAGCGGTGATTAAGGTTTCTCCATTATTGCTATTATTTCTTATCCAGTTCCTCTTAATATTTCTGGGACTTTCAATATATTTATACCTCAGGTATAAAAAGTTGCGTATCAAAGAGGTCATTGCTCGAGGAGAAGCACACAGACTCAGAGATGAGTGCAAGAATATGGAGATTCAAGACGATGAAGTATCCGCCTGGGAGAATAAGTGTAGTGACTTACAAAAGCAATTCGAACACGTAAAAAATATGAATGAGAAGCTCACGGAGTCTATTAATACATTGATCCCAGAGGCTAAAAAAACCAATGAGCATAAACAGGCAATAAAGGATATAGAGCAAAGTTATGTTGAACTGGATTCTTTTATTGGAGCTCTTCGCGAAGAAAAGGAGCAGTTGTACGCAAAAATGAACGGTTATGAGCTTGATATGCGTAAATTATCTCACAAGCTGGAAATGTCTGTACCTCAAGAAGTATATGATAAATTAAATGCCCAGAAGAAGGGCCTCGAATTGAAGTTTGACAAGATGAAAAAAGATCTTGAAGATAAAGCCAGCGAACATGCAAGCCTTCAAAAAAATTATGTATGGCTTGAAAAAGAATATAATGCATTATATAACAACATTAATGACGATAAGTCATGATCTTCGTCATTACAGAAATTGAATTTAAAAGTGCATGAACTCCTGCGCTACTTCCTGCAGCTAAACAGTTACATAACGGTATCTG
>DKBK01000046.1 GCA_002451135.1 Nitrospiraceae bacterium UBA6902 | reverse complement strand
GTTCAGATCAGGAGTTATATTGCCTATAAAGCCTAAATTCAAGACCCTCTCCGTAGCTGAAGATTGCACAGGTTGCGTACCGCAGATGACCTATGAATAACAGCTGCGTGACGCTGTGTAATCTCTGGATTTAAATTTGTTCCTTGAGGACAATTCTAACATAATATGCAGCAGTCCCGTTAACTCTTATATCATCTCTGTATCCCCTGTTCTCAAAAACAGCCATGGGCCAGCAGTCTCACAGTTCGATAAGACAGGAGATCAAAATCATGCGGGTACGGCAGCAGAGACGCGGGACTGGGCCCTGAAGGGCAGTATCGGTATTATAGCGTGACAATCGGTACAAAAGAATACGTGACTGGTAATGCGCGACGAGTAACGTGTAATATAAAACTTATCACTCGTTAATTTTTATCACATGAAGGGGTAAATATTATGGCACATGTATTTGAACAATCCACAATCAATGGCATGACCCTTAATAACCGCCTTGTCCGCTCTGCCACCTGGGAAGGTATGTGCACGGCTGACGGTCGGCCGACAGACAAACTGATCAAATGTTACCGTGACCTCGCACAAGGAGAGGTGGGGCTGATCATCAGCGGGTATACATTTGTCAGGCCGGAGGGTAAACAGTTTCCCGGCAAGATGGGCATCCATACCGACGAATTTGCTCCTGAAATGAGAGCGCTGACCAAAGCAGTTCATGACGAAGGCGGGAAGATATGCATTCAGCTGGTCCATTGCGGTGGACAGACGGATTCTGCCACTGCCGGCCGGCAGCCCCTGGCTCCTTCATCTGTAAAGGTTGAACAGTTCCCGGAGGAGCCGGCAGAACTCACAAGAGACGAGATCAGGGACATTGCCGCAGCATTCAAAGAAGGAGCGCGCCGGGCCAAGGCATGGGGTTTCGATGCGGTCCAGCTGCATGGCGCTCACGGGTATCTTATAAACCAGTTTCTTTCCCCGCTTTCAAACCGCAGGACTGATGAGTACGGCGGAAATATTGAAAACCGCTGCCGCTTTCTGTTTGAAGTATACAGGAATATCCGGGAGGCGGTGGGGGACGGGTATCCGGTGCTAATCAAGCTTAATGCCACTGACAACCTTGCAGGCGGCCTCGTTGTTGATGATGCGATGTACGCCGCAAAAAGACTTTCAGAAGCGGGTATCGATGCCATAGAAATCTCCACAGGCACTCCAGCCTCAGGTGAACAGAGCCCGGCCCGAACAAAAATAGACAGTCCTGAGAAGGAGGCATACAATCTGGAACCTGCCGGCAGGATCCGGGAGGTAGTCAGCTGTCCGCTCATGGTAGTGGGGGGATTCCGCTCATATGAAGTTGTTGAAAAAGGTATCAGGGACTACGGACTGGATTACATCTCCATGGCACGACCGTTTATCCGTGAGCCTGATCTGGCCCGGCGCTGGAAGAAGGGTGACACTTCTCCGGCAAAATGTATATCCTGCAACAGCTGTTTCGGGCCCGGTTTGAAGGAGGGTGGTATCTATTGCGTGGTAGAGGCAAAGGAAAGAAATAAGAAGTCGTAATTCCAAATCACCATCCAATGCTCGGATTGTTCCGGCAGTGTANNGTCATCGAGACATGTATTGTGTTGTTCTTTCTCCAAGACTTCGGAAGGCATGCGGATCAGTATCGGGAACAGTTGCTCCGGGCCTTTGATGCAAGTTACCGCGGGGCTACTACGAGTTTCGACTATGCTACCCAGGTGATCTTCGATGATGAGGTAAATCGGCCAGAAATATTAAAGCTTATTGCAGTGGCGGTTGATGATGATAAGAAAAGGGATGCCTGCAGAAATGAACTGCACCGTCTCATGCTTCCGTCCTTTGAGAAGCAAAAGAATATAGGCATATCAGAGTTCCATTTTCATCTGAAGGACGGTACAAGCTTCCTCAGAATGCGAGCCCCTGAACAATTCGGAGATAATTTAAACAGGAGGACAGCTGTCTATCAGGTGAACAAAGAGCAAAAGCCCGTTAAGGGATATGAGGTAGGTTATTTCTCAGAGGGATACCGCTTTGTATATCCACTGTTTTACAATGGCAGGCATGTTGGAAGCGTTGAATTCGGCATCACCTCTGAAGGAATTATCAACAGCCTCAAAAAGATATACCCTGCGCATTACTTGTTTATGATTGACCGGACGATTGTGGATGACATGACATATGCAGACTGGAAAACAACCAATTACAGAGAAAGCGGCCTGTCGGCCTATTTCGTGGTCGGGCGAAAGGCTGCTGAGGATACGACAGTTGCCTCTCTCAATCAAATGCTGGGCAATAAAGTGCGCGACAGGATTGCTCATATGGAACGGTTTGTGGAAAAAGGGTCCTTAGACGGTAAAAATTATCTGATAACTTTTATTCCCGTACAGGATGTCAAAGGAGACGCGGCGGCATATTTTGTCCAGTATATTAATGACGATTATTTAGTGCATCAGTCCCGAAATATCATTCTGGATATCACGTTATTTACGCTGCTTCTTGCCGGGATTTACTATACTATTGATAATGTCCAGGCCAGACGCAGATTCCTCGAACAGAAAAATAATGAACTTCAACTTCTGACCAAGACATTGCATGAAAGTGAGGACCGATTTAAAACACTTACCGAGAGCACGAGTGACTGGATATGGGAAGTAAATGAAAACGCCATATATACCTATGCCAGCCCGAAAATAAAAGATCTCCTCGGATACGATCCGAAAGAAGTCGTCGGTAAGACGCCTTTTGATTTAATGCCAGAGGAAGAAGTAAGACGCATCAAAGGGATTTTTAGTGATATTGTAAAAGCCAGACGACCTATCATCAGGTTAGAAAATATCAATGTACATAAAGACGGGCGTCTTGTTATGTTGGAGACGAGCGGGGTTCCCACATTTGATGCGCAAGGAGATTTCAGAGGGTATCGAGGCATTGATCGGGACATTACGGAGCGCACGCGGATGGAGAAGGCCTTGTTTGAAAGTGAAAGACTCTACCGCACCCTGTTCGAGCAGTCCGTAGACGCTATTTTTCTGCTTGAAGCTGAAGGCCCCGAAAGCGGCCGGATTATTGCCGCAAATGAGCGTGCCCTGTCTATGCACGGTTACTGCCTGGAGGAGATGCTCCAGCTCAACATAAGAGATCTGGATGTGCCGGAAGATGCCGCCAAAGTGGAGGAGCGTTTGCAACGTATTAAGAAAGAGGGCTTGCAGTTTGAGGTCACACACAGGAGAAAGGACGGCTCTGAATTTCTGGTGGAAGTAAAGGCTTGCGGGGTTATATTAGGTAGCAGGCATTACATTATGGCGATAGACGCCGATATTACGGAGCGCAAGAAGGCTGAAGTGGCGTTGCGGGAGAGTGAGGAAATTTTCAGGAGTTTTATGGAGTACAGCCCGATTTATGTCTTTTTCAAAGATGAACATATCCGGTCTATTCGGCTTAGCCGCAACTATGAGATTATGCTGGAAAGACCGATAGAGGAATTGCTCGGTAAAACCATGGATGACCTTTTTCCCTCTGATCTTGCGAAAAGCATCATTGCGGACGATAAGCGGCTTATGAAGGAAGGTACCACCATCAGTGTCGAAGAAGAATTTAATGGCCGCGTGTATTCAACAATCAAATTCCCCATTACTATTGATGGAAAGCCGCGCTATCTTGCCGGATACACCATTGACATCACTGACCGAAGAAAGGACGAACGAAAGATCATAAAAGCATTGCAAGAGAAAGAGACCCTGCTCAGGGAGATACATCACCGGGTAAAAAACAACATGCAGGTCGTGACGAGCCTTCTCAGGTTGCAGGCGCAAAAAATACAGGATAAAGAGCAGAAAAAGCCGTTTGAAGAAAGCGAGCAGCGGATCAGGGCGATGGCGTTAGTCCACGAAAAACTTTATCAGAAAGAAGATCTGTCTGGCATAAATTTCAGTGAATACATTCATAACATCATAAGGGAATTGCAAACCGCTTATAGTATAGATGGAGCAAGAGTCTCTACAAAGATTAACGTTGCGGACGTTGTACTTGAAATCGATTCTGCGATCCCCTGCGGGTTGATAATAAACGAGTTGATCACGAACTGTTTCAAATACGCCTTCCCGCAAGGAAGGAGCGGCGAGGTTACGGTAAATTTTATCAAAGATAGGAGCACGTACATTCTGACTATCCGGGACAATGGCATCGGTCTTCCCGCGGGTTTCGATTACAGGCAGACACCCACATTGGGCATGCAGATTGTCAATGTCCTGGCAAAGCAGCTCCTGGGGACCTTCGAGATAAGTTCGGACCGAGGGACAGAGGCGCTCATTACTTTTTCGGAAAAGGAACCTCTCGGTGGAAAAGAAGAAAATTCTGATAGTTGAAGACGGGGGCAAAGAAAATTGCTGCTTATTGAGATGAGTCCCTGTGAACGGCATCAGGTGAAAACGCGGGCAGGCATACCGCGATATATTCAGCACCGTCCGGCTCCGGCGTGCTGTACTGCACCCATTCTCCACCCTCTACAATAACGGCCTCTCCTTCCCGCACATCCATTGCTCCGTTTTTTGTTTTCACCCTCAACATGCCGCGTAACACTAATGTGTATTCGTCAAACTCAGGCTGCTGGCCGGGTTCAATCCATCCCCCCGGGCTCTTCATCCGCGCTATGCTCACAGCTTCTGTGTGTGAATTCACACGTCCAATGTACTCCCTTATCTCCTTGGGCTTATTGCCTGACGCTGCAATCACGGTGGGTGTTTTAATCAGTTTTGGCATATTGTATTTAGCTCCTTTTTAATATATCTAAAAATTCATCTCTGGTAACATAGTTGGATTCTGCTGCGAGTTTCCTGTCCTTATAATACCGTATGTAGGGTATCAGGCCATTTCCCCATTTTCTTTCCTTCAGTTCCAGGAATGCAGTGAAGTAAGCGCTCGTATTGTATATGAATATGTAAATATCGATATCCGGATCTTTGTTCAGGACAGATACCCAGTTCCTGATGACTGTCCACTGTGAACACCAGTCCTGGGTCATGATTACGGCGNNAAATTCACTTACTGTGTAGCGCGTCATCAAGATCAGCTGTTCCGGCAACAGACACGAAACTGCCTTTACATCCGTCGCTGTTCCCCGCTCCCGATGAGGGGCAGTATGTTCTCCACGGTAAAATGCACGAGATACTTTGGCCCCTTTGCCATGTCCTCTTCAGTAGTCAGATTTCCCCTGGTCATTTTCGCGATGAGAGGGGAGTCTGTCTCTTCCTTTATCTTTTTCAGATGGAGTCTAAGGCCCCTGTATCCGGGCCCGCTTTCGTGGAATAAGAACGACGCATAGGGATTGGATTGAAGATTGTGATGGCTCAGCTTCTGGCGCATCAGGAAGGCGACTGTCCCGTCATCAAATACATGCGGACGTGAATATATTGCCGCATTCACCTTCCCATGGGAATCAGCGGTGGCAAGGACTCCGGTCCCCTGTGCAGTTTTAAAATAACTTTTCAGGTCCATGTATATCTCCTGTTATCCGACCATCTGCTGCAGACGTCTTATGACGTTTTCACCCGGCAGTCCCCGAACGGATGATTCCAGAGTATTCGAAACACCATCTTTGCCGGTTTAATAGCGGTTCATCGCAAGGCTTTCAGGGACCTGGCAGCGTTATTATAATTATAGCGATCAGGGGAGAAATTGCAACGTTTTCACTTTTGCCAAAAAGCGTACGGCATGGGAATTATTTCAGCGGTTGACGAACCAGAGCCAGAGATTGAGGTGAATCGCCGCTCCGACGGATGAAATCAGTACCAGGGAGGCGATCGTTTCCCGGTGGAAATCATAGCGGTCACTGAGAACAATAAGTGAAACAGCCACCGGCATGCTGTTCATCAGAACAAGGATTGCCCGTTCAAGCCCCCCGATGCCAAAGAGGACAGCAGCAGCAAGTGTAATGAGAGGGAGAACCACTATCCTGAGGAGGCTGAGGCCGCAGGCGAGCCATACATTACGGTAGGTCCTTCCTCCAAGGAATGATCCGAGAAGAAAGAGCGCCACGGTCGAGGTAGTGCTTCCAAGCATATGGAGAGAGCGGAAAAGTGGAAAGGGAATACTCACCCGGGACACGGAGAGGATGACCCCTGCCATGATGGAGATCAGGAGAGGGTTCCTGGGGAGTTTTCTCAGAAGATGCATGACCGCAGCCAGCGGCGTCGGATCTTTCATCAGGGAAAATTCCAGCACGACGAGTGAAACGGCAACGCTCACAACAGAGATCGAGGCTGCCGAGAGCACCGAGAGCAGCTCTGTTTCAGGATTTGGGAAGGCGAATATCATGAAGGGGATGCCGAAAAAAGCGAGGCTTCCGAATACGGTGCTCACGATCAGGAGAGAGAGCATGTCTTTCCTGATCTTCAGGAGCAGGGCGAGTACCAGATAGACTGCGACTATGGTAATGATCGGGATGATCCCTGCTATCGCGAACCTGAGGTTGTTTGCATGGAACTCTATCTTTGAAAGGTCAACGATGAAGAACGCCGGCAAGGCGAAGTAGTAGACATATGTGTTCAGGACACGCTCGTCCCCCACACGCATCAGGCCGGTCCTCTTTGCAAGATAACCAAATCCCATGAGGAGAAATATCGGGACGATTGTACGCACGACAACAGAGTGTTCCATCACGAAAGTCCATATCACGCATTAAGATGTTATCTTTCTCTGTTATTCCCTGATCTGAGTCAGGAATGACAGAGAACCCACTTTTATGAATATGTGAATAGAGCTGTTTACAAAACCTGTACGCACAATGAGGAACTCACGCACCTTGTATGACGTGCGTGTGACACTACGCAATCTAAGTCCCCTGTTACTGCCTTTATTGCGGCGTTCTCATGAGGCGCGAGGTATCATACAACTGTTTTTCCAAGCGGCTGAGTATTCCCTCATAGACGGCCCCGTCCATGACCGGTGTCCTGCTCAGTATCCAGAGATATTTCCTGTCCGGATGTCCGATAACCGCGTATTCATAATCCCTGCCAAGGTCTATTATCCAGTAATCACCAGAAAAGGGCCAGAAAAAAGATACCTTGAGCTTTGCGTTCGTATGAGGGTCAACCACCCACGCCTTTCCCTTTGCCGAGCGAAGCCTGCTTTTGTCCGATTCCTCAACACATTCATTCAGGACAGAAAGTTTTCCATCATTCCTGATTGCATACGTGGCCTTGCTTTCCGCACAACCTTTCTGGAATTTGTGGGGATACCGTGCTATCTCATACCACGTACCGGTATAGCGGTTGAGATCAACATGGGGAACAACCTGTAATGGAGGACGGGTATCTTTCATGTGCATGCATGAGGCAATAATGAAGAGAGAGACAAATATCAAGATCCGTGTGATCCAGATCATTTCTTCACCGGTCCGGCGAATTGCTTTTCAGACTGTCAGCAGCCGGGCTCATCCGGATGACCGCAGCAGTTCTGCCGCTTTATGATTTTTACCGCATTATTACGCAGAAGAAGGGACAACTTTCTTCCCAGCGGCATTGGCGTTTTCAGGTTTGTCAAGAAATCCTTTATGTCCGGTTTTTGATGCTGATTGCACATGTGAATATCTCCTGGCCTGCCTGCTTATTTTTTGTGCCGGATGAACGTGCCGTTCCTGTACTCATCGAACGCTGTCTGCAATTCATCCTGCGTGTTCATGACGATAGGGCCGTACCAGGCAACAGGTTCTCCGATCGGTTTCCCGGAGATCAGGAGGAACCTGACCTGTGTGTCTTCTGTGATGACGGTTATTTCATCTCCTTTGTCAAAGAGAACAACTGTTCCGTTACTCACGAAAGGATCGCGTTCAAGGTCAAAGTAGTTCTCCCCCACCATATCATAGGTGAAGGGATTCTTATCTTTACAAAAGTATCCCCTGCCTTCAATCACATACGCGAATACATTGTGGTCCTTCTTTGTGTGATGCGTGAATTCAGTCCCGGGAGGAACAGTGACATCCAGATATTGGGGGTCAATGACAATATCCTTCACCGGTCCCTCTGTTGTGCCGATGCTGCCGCATATGACTTTAATTCTGACGCCGCTGTTCAGCTCTACCCCGGGAATCTGTGCGCTCTTTACATCCCTGTATCTGGGTTCCATCATCTTGTGAGATGCAGGGAGATTCGCCCAGAGCTGAAATCCTCCCATTACATCGTTGCGGTCGCCTTTTGGCATCTCCTGATGGATGATGCCGCTTCCCGCGGTCATCCACTGAACGTCGCCTGATGTGATCACTCCCTTATTGCCCATGCTGTCGCCGTGTTCTACCTTTCCGTCCAGCACGTAGGTAATTGTTTCAATCCCTCGATGGGGATGCCACGGAAACCCTTTGATAAAATATTCCGGGTTGTCTGAACGGAAGTCATCGAGCATCAGGAACGGGTCAAACATGGGGACCTCGCTGAACCCGAATACCCTCCTTAAATGCACGCCCGCACCTTCAATGGTGGGTTTGCTTTTAAATACTTTTTTAATCTTTCTCGATGCGCTCATGTGTCAATGTGATTTTCCAGGATACTTACATTATCACGTATAATATTATACGATAATCAAGAAACGATGTGTAGTGAAAAAGGACGAATTCCCATGAGGCATACTCAGCAGTTCATTTTCTCTGGATAACTCGCATGTGCCAGTTGGCAGCAGGGAGGGTGAAAAATAAAACCCTAAGCAAGTATCTTTTGTACTCGTCCGATGTCACCGCTTTCCAGACGGACTTTTATTCCATGCGGGTGTGAGGACGACTTTGTAAGAATGTCTTTTACAATCCCCTCTGTCAGTTTTCCGGTTCGCTGGTCTTTCTTCAATACGATCGAGACACGTAATCCCGGCCTGATATCGGAGCGGTTCTTTCCATCCATAATTATTGTCCTGTGATTTGTGTCGAAATGTTCCCCGGCCTACTTATTGATTTCAGTCAGCAGGTTGCCGGCAGTCTGAGGATCAAGTCCTTTTAGTATCTCATATTCTTTTAGCGCTGATTCCCTGTCGTCTAAGCGCAGACTCGAAATTGCAATATTGTAATGAGCGCTTGCGGCATCAGGAGTCCGTTCTAATACTCTCCTGAACATCTCTATCGCTTTTTCATGCCTGCCCGATTCTCCATACGCAATACCGAGATTCAGATAGGCATCTGTATCGTGAGGATTTATTTTAATAACCTGCTCATACGCTTCTGCTGCTTCTTTATGCATTTCGAGTTTCCGGTATGCAATACCAAGGTTATAGTACGCATCCGGGTCCTTTGGATTATTAATAATTTCGTTCTTATAGGCCTCTATTGCCTCTTTATACCTTCCCAATTTCCCATACGCGACACCGAGGTTATAACTGGAATAAACATCACGGGGATTGATCCTGATGACATTTTTATACGCCTCTATGGCCTCTTCATATCTGCCTGCATCATCATATGCAACACCAAGACTATAATACGCTTGAGTATTCTCGGGGTGTTTTTTGATTTCTTCCTTCAACCTCTCAATATATTTGTCGTAGTCATTACGATTCATCTGAGGGGCGGCACACAGGATGACAGGAAACAACAGTATGGATACTACCAAAAGACAGACAGCGGTGTGTTGATTGAAAACATCGGATATGAGTACAGATAATTTTTTAGCATGCACAATCAACTATAACAGAAAACGTAATGAAATAACACATGGATGATAAATTCTGATTATTCAGGAGGCTGGTTCAGGGGAAACGAGTTCATTAAAAAAAAGAGCGCCGGGGGATGATCCCCGGCGCGCTCCGGTACATAGCACTATTATTTTTTCTTCTTGCCCTGTTTTTCCTTAATCGCCGCCTGTGCTGCGGCAAACCTCGCAATAGGAACCCTGAACGGGGAACAGCTCACATAATCAAGCCCGATATTATTACAAAACTCGACTGATTTTGGCTCACCGCCGTGCTCGCCGCAGATTCCAAGCTTCAGATTCTTCTTTACCTTCCTTCCCTGCGCAACAGCTATTTTCATAAACGCGCCGACTCCTTGCTGATCAATAGTAATGAACGGGTCATCATCCAATATCTTGTTCTCCACATAGAACGGCAGGAATCTTCCTGCATCATCCCGTGACAGTCCGTAAACGGTCTGCGTCAGGTCATTCGTGCCGAATGAATAGAAATCAGCGATCTGGGCGATTTCGGTTGACGTGACGCACGCACGTGGCAGTTCGATCATGGTCCCTACGGTATACGGGACCTTGGTCTTAAATCTTTTCTGCACTTCTTTTGCGGTGGAGATAACTACCTTTTTCATGGCTGCGAGTTCATTGACATGACCTACGAGAGGGATCATGATTTCAGGGATTACTTTTACCTTCCTCTTTGAAAGCTCGCAGGCGGCTTCCATTATCGCCTGCGCCTGCATGGCATAGATCTCCGGGTAGGTGATACCGAGACGGCAGCCGCGATGCCCGAGCATGGGGTTGAATTCATGGAGTGATTTGTTTTTGCTGTTTAACTTTTCGAACGGGACCCTCATGCTCCTGGAAAGGTCTCTCAAGTCTTTTTCGGTATGAGGGAGGAACTCATGAAGAGGCGGGTCAAGCAATCTGACGGTGACCGGCAGGCCTTTCATCGCCCTGAATATACCGAGGAAGTCTTTTCTCTGGAAAGGGAGCAGTTTGGCAAGCGCCTTCTGTCTTCCCTCAAGGGTGTCTGAGAGGATCATCTCTCTTACGGCCTTGATCCTGTCAGGGCCGAAAAACATGTGCTCTGTCCTGCAAAGACCAATGCCCTCTGCTCCGAACTTTATTGCCGCCGCCGCATCTCCCGTAGAGTCTGCATTTGTCCTTACTTTGAGAGTTCTGGCCTGGTCGGCCCATGTCATGAGATCTTTGTACCACTTGTTGTGATCAGGATTGGCAGGAAGGAGAAGGAGTTGTCCTGCATACACTCTTCCCTTTGTGCCGTTCAGTGTTATCCAGTCACCTTCTTTGATGGTTTTTCCGTTCACACTGATTGATTTGTTTTTTAAATTAATATTGAGCGCTGAACATCCGACGATGCAGCATTTGCCCCATCCCCGGGCGACGAGTGCGGCGTGACTGGTCATGCCGCCTTTTGCGGTGAGTATCGCCTCAGCAGCATGCATGCCGTGAACGTCTTCGGGAGAGGTTTCAGTCCTGACAAGAATTACTTTCTCACCTTTCTTGGCCCATGCGTCAGCATCATCGGCGGTGAGTACAACTCGTCCCTTTGCGCCGCCCGGACCCGCGGGCAGGCCCTTGGCAAGTTCAACTGCTTTCTTCTCGGCAAGCGGATCAACACTCGGATGGAGCAGTTCGTCTATCTGGTCTGGTTTTACACGGAGCAGGGCGGTTTCCCTGGTGATCAGTTTCTGTTTTGCCATTTCAACTGCCATGCGGATTGCAGCCTGACCGTTGCGTTTTCCNNTCCGTATAATGGGTTTCAAGGTTTTTCTGATAGGTATAAAGTTCTTTATATAATTTCGGCATCGCCTCTTCGAGTGAATGGAGATGTCGAGTGTCAGCGGTCTTTCCCGCTTTATTTACCGGATTGGGAGTTCTGATTCCTGCGACCACGTCCTCACCCTGTGCATTGGGAAGCCATTCACCGAAGAACATGTCCTCTCCGGTTGCAGGATTGCGGGTGAAGGCAACACCTGTTGCAGAGGAGTTGCCGGTGTTGCCGAAGACCATGGCCTGTACATTCACGGCGGTTCCCCAGTGCTCCGGAATCTTCTCGATCCTTCTGTATGAAACAGCACGTTTTCCCATCCAGGACTGGAAGACGGCGCTGATGCCGCCCCACATCTGGTCCATAGGGTCATCAGGGAAAGATTTATTTAAAGTCTTCTTAATTATTACTTTAAAATCGTCACATAGTTTCTTGAGGTCATCGACCGTAAGTTCAGTATCATTCTTGTACCCTTTATTCTTTTTGACCTTTGCCATAGCGGTTTCAAGTTTATGGCGTATCGCGTCGTGCTCTGTTTTGGGCTCCCTTCCCGCGGCCTTTTCCATCACGACATCCGAATACATCATCATTAATCTGCGATACGCGTCATATACGAAGCGAGGATTATTGGTCTTTTTGATAAGCCCCGGGATGGTCTTTGTGGTAAGCCCTACGTTTAATACGGTCTCCATCATTCCTGGCATTGAGCTTCTCGCGCCCGAACGTACGGACACGAGGAGAGGATCATTGGGATCACCGAAATTTTTCCTCATTATTTTCTCAACTCCGGCAAGAGCTGCATCAACCTGTCCCTTGAGTTCTTTAGGATACTTACGATTGTTTTTATAATACAGGGTGCAGACCTCCGTAGTGATTGTAAACCCGGGCGGAACAGGCAGTTTGAGTTTAGGGTGCCCGGCCATTTCAGCCAGATTCGCACCTTTGCCTCCAAGCAGATTTTTCATGCTCGCATTACCATCAGCCTTGCCGGCTCCAAAGAAATAGACATACTTTTTGGCCATTGTTAGTCCTCCAGTAGTAGATTAATTGTAAGTAACGTTGAAAGAGTGGGTATTTTACAAAATATTATTAAATAAATTCAAACACAAAAATATTAAGACTCATATTAATATCTCTAATTTAGCCCATGAATTTATACGTGTTTTTTGATTGCTGACGTATGCCTGTGATAAAAGAAGACATCTTTACACGATAAAAACCTGGTTGTCTGAAATTAAGGGGATAAACCTGTAAAGGGCTTTTTATCATTTGATGCATAGTGATAGAAAAATCATTCGATACCTTAAAATCTTTATTAATGAGAGCTTGCATTTAATTCCAAGTCAACCGCATAATTTGATAATACCGTATCGGGTCACACAATCGTATGAGGTCAAGCCGCCTTTGCCAGGTGATGATACGGCAAGGGAGGGGATGATGCCCCGGCGCTCTTCACATCGGGCAAGGGGTGTCAGAGTGACGGAACTCAATTTAGCAATGTGTATATTGAGAGGTACAGTTAAATGTTTCTTGTGCGTAATCCGATAACAATAATGAAAACAAGGTGTTATTGCAAGGAGGGATGAGATGCGTGCTATTGTTTCTTTTCTGGTTTTGTTGATGCTTTCAGGTATTTCACACGCAACGCAGTTAACTATCGGGCTTATTCCTGAACAGAACGTATTTAAACAAATGAAAAGATATCAACCGATAGGCGATTATATAGAGAAAAAAACAGAGATAAAAATAAGGTTTACCATTCTCTCTCGATACGGCAATATCGTCGAAAGCTTCGAACAGAAGAATATGGACGGCGCGTTCTGGGGAAGTTTTACAGGGGCAATGGCAATAAAGAAGCTGGGTATTCAACCTATTGCAAGGCCTGTAAATCAGGATGGAACTTCCACCTACAAGGGGTATATATTCGTGCATAAAGATAGTGTGATAACCGGTGTCGACCGTATGAGACATTCAGTAATGGCCTTTGTAGACAGGGCAACAACTGCGGGATATGTATTCCCGATTGCGTATTTAAGGGAACATGGAATAACTGACATTAAGTCTTTTTTTAAAGAATATTATTTCACCGGCAGTCATGACGCGGCTATCTATGCGGTCCTTAATAAAGAGGCGGAAATAGGATGTGCGAAAAATACAATATTCGACATGCTTGCCGAAGAGAATCCCCGCGTGAAAGAGGATCTTGTGGTGATTGCCACATCTCCGGAAGTCCCTTCAAACGGACTTGCCATGAGAAGCAATATTGCAACTGATATAAGACTTAAATTGAAAAAAGTCCTTCTTGAAATGGATAGTGATCCGGAAGGGAAGGAAGTCCTCAAGAAATTCGGCGCTATCAGGTTTGTGGAAACAACGGTAGATGATTATGCTCCTGTGTTCGATCTTGCCAGAAAAGCGGGAATAGACCTGAGAAACTATACCTACAGGAATGAATAGGGACACGTCATAAGTGAAGCGTAAAATAATTTTATCTCTGCTGGCTGTTTTCGTCTTTTTCAGTATCGGCGCTGGGATCGCGGTGCTGTACACAACGCATACTGCGTCAGAACTGAATCGTGTGATATCGCGTCAGGAAGTCGAGCAGCTCAGACGGTCTCTGGTCATTAATATTCTTGCTGTTCAAGCTGACCTTAATGCGGTGAATTCCCCCTATTCTGATGATCTTGATTCCATTGTGAAACATGTAGCGGACCTTGAAGAATCTGTGAATAAGTGTTTTTCCTGTCATTATTCCCCGCAGTTATATGAACGTATCACAGGCATACAATCACTTTTGAAAGATTATGAAGCTAGTTTGAGTTATTTCATAACATCAAATGCCGGTTCAGAAAGAACGTTGAAGCAGAGAAACGCTGTCATAAATATTGGTCGAAGTCTTCTGGAAATGACTGAAGAGATGTCACACAAGGGAAATCTTGTCCTCGATGCTGGAAGAGACAGTACGCTGCTGGAAATAAACAGTGTCAAGACCGTACTTGTTTCTACTATGGTAGTAACTTTGTGTCTCGGTATTATTGTCGCGATCATATTGATAAGGTCGCTCACCCGCCCCATGCGAGAACTTTTGAATGCGACAAGAATGATTGCATCAGGGCAGATCGGGTATACAATTTCATACAGAGACGGAACAGAATTCGGAGAGCTTGCCCAGCATTTTAACGCGATGAGTACCGCCATCAAAGACAGGTATGAAAAGATCGAGAGGGAGGTTTCGCAATACCGTGTGGAGGAAGAAGCGCGTGTCAAGTCCGAAAATTTTCTGAGTACAGTCTTTGACAGCATTGGTGATCCTTTCTGTATCTTTGACAGTAACTGCAAAATAGTAAAGATTAACGATGCCTATGCAGATAGGAACAATATGGTGGTGGATGAAATTGTAGGTAAAACATGTTATGAAATCATACATGGCAGAAGCGACATCTGTGAAAACTGCATTGTGGCGACAACGTTTAAATCCAGAAAAGCGTGTACCGCAGACAAACTCATGCTGCATCATGACGGCTCACCGCGGTGTTCCGAAATTTATACGTATCCCATCTTCAATACAAGCGGTGACGTATCATATGTGATCGAATATACAAAGGATATTACCGACCGCAAAAAGGCGGAGGAAGATATTAAGAAACGCGAGGAGCGTTATGCGCTGGCTGTGCGCGGTGCAGACGACGGCTTGTGGGACTGGGATCTGGAGTCTCACGTGGTATTTTATTCCCCTCGCTGGAAGTCGATGCTTGGGTATGAAGAGAACGAATTAAGTAACCGGCCAGATGAATGGTTCGAACGGATTCATCCGGATGACCGTATGCAGGTCGAGACGGACATAAATGCCCATATGAATGGTCACTCTCCGGATTTTATTAGTGAACACCGTATGATGAATAAGCACGGGAGTTACCGCTGGGTTCTGAGCCGAGGTCTTTCCGTCTGTGATACGTCAGCAAAGGCCTTCCGTATTGTGGGGACGATGACAGACATTACAGAGCGCAAGAAGGCCGAGGAACAGCTTATCTTTGATGCGCTGCATGATTCTCTTACAGGTCTGCCTAACAGGGCGCTTTTCATGGACCGCCTCGGACATGCAGTTGAGAGGGAAAAGAGAAACAGTAAATACATGTTTGCCATACTGTTTCTGGATATGGACCGTTTCAAGGTCCTTAATGACAGCATGGGACACACGATCGGCGATGAACTGCTTGTTGCCATCAGTAAAAGACTTGAAGAATGCCTTCGTCCGGGAGACACCGTCGCACGGTTCGGGGGAGACGAGTTTGCGATCCTGATTGAAGCCCTTGGAAGCAAGGGAGAGGCAATCTTTATTGCAGAAAGGGTGCAGGAAAAACTGAGTATGCCGTTCTTGTTACACGGACAGGAAGTGTATTCTTCCGCGAGTATAGGTATAGCGTTCAGCACCACGGGATATGACCAGCCGGAACACCTGCTGCGTAATGCCGATCTTGCGATGTATCATGCCAAGTCAAATGATGACAATCAGAGGTTTAAAATATTTGACACCGGAATGTATGCGGCGGCAGTTGCCCTTCTCCAGCTGGAGACAGACCTTCGCCAGGCCGTGAAGCAGAATGAATTCATGCTTCATTATCAGCCGATAATATCCATGAAGGATGGGCGAATCGAGGGACTTGAAGCCCTTATCAGATGGCAGCATCCTGTTCAGGGATTTATTCCGCCCAATGAGTTTATCTCGACTGCTGAAGAAACGGGCTTGATTATCGAGATTGGAGAATGGGTGCTTCATGAAGCGTGCCGCCAGTTAACTGAATGGCATAAGCAATACCCTGCGGTTTCGCATTTGTCGGTAAGTGTTAATATATCCAGCAAGCAATTACTGCCCACAATGATAAATCAGATCCGGCATGTCCTCCATGAGACAGGAATTGCCCCTGAATGTCTGGTGCTTGAGATTACCGAAAGTATGATCATGGAAAATGCAAAACTGGCAGCCCCCCTCTTATCGCAGTTGAAAGACATGAATGTCAAAATCCATATCGACGATTTTGGCACCGGATATTCCTCGCTTAGTTATTTGCACCAATTTCCTGTCGATGTCCTGAANNTGTGAATATATGCAGGGATATTTATTTTCCAAACCGCTGAACGGGAAAGATATTGAGGCGTTAATTCAAAAAGGCCGAATTGACCTGGTTACTTTTTTTACGCGCACCCAGTTAAAAATTTGAACGGGATGAAATCATTCGATGATTTTAGAAAAATCTGCGAGAGAATCGAATAGTTTTTTTACGGAAAAAAGCAGGGCCAGCCTGTTTTCTTTAATGTGAGGATTCTTGTCCATTACAAGCACGCTGTCAAAGAATGCATTGACAGGTCTTTCAAGTGTAAACAGGGAGTCAAAGCCTGCGGCAGTCATCATTTCGGCTCTGACTTTACCAACCGTTCCAAACAACTCTATTTCAGATGGTTCTGACAATAAATTTTCCTTCACATCTCCTGGCTGAACTTTGGCAAGAATGTTATACACTCTCTTTGCTGCGGTGAGAAGGGCCGGAAAGCCGGGCTCCTTTTTAAGCGCTGATAACGCCTGGATCCTTTGCTGAATATCGGTTATATTCAGTATCGTCACGGAAAGCGCGGCATTGATGACATCATAACTGTACCCCTGGGAGAGCAACATGCCTTCAAGCCTTTGGGCAAAAAACTGCAAAATCATGTCGGTAAGCTTTGCCCTGTTGTCTTCTGAAGGGTCCAGTCGTTTCAGGGACCTCTCTGTCAGTGCGTTGAGAGAGACAGGATACGCATTGCGCTGCAGGATGTGTATTATCCCTGCTGCCTGTCTCCGCAATGCGAAAGGGTCTTCAGAGCCTGAGGGAATCATCCCAAGACAAAAGAATGAAGCAATATTGTCCATTTTATCTGAAAGAGAGACTATTGCCCCTATCTCGCCGGCAGGCAGGGAGTCCCCTGCAAACCTGGGAAGGTAATGTTCAAATATTGCTGAAGCGATATCCCCGTCTTCTCCCGAATTCCCGGCATATATCATTCCCATGTAACCCTGAAGCTCGGGGAACTCCCTTACCACTCCTGTCACGAGATCCGCCTTACACAGGAGGGAGGCCCGCTGTATCTTTTCCTGTAAATCGGGATTAATCATCTCTGCAATAACGGATGACAGGAAACACACCCTTTCGGTTTTTTCATAGAGGCTCCCGAGTTTTTCCTGAAAGGTCACAGTCTTCAGTTTTTCTACATAGTCCTGGAACGCGTTCTCCTGGTCTTCCGCATAATAAAACCTCGCGTCTTCAAGCCTGGCCCTGAGGACACGTTCTGCCCCCCTTTTTACAGTATCATTCACTTCATCATTCATGTTGCTGATGACGATAAAAGAAGACTTCATATTCCCTTCCCTGTCTTCTACCGAGAAATATTTCTGATGTGTTTTCATTACCGTTATCAATAACTCTTTAGGAAGGGTCAGAAATTTAGTGTCAAAACTTCCCAATACGGCAGTCGGATACTCAACGAGATTTGTGACGGTGTCAAGCAGCTCCGCATCTTCATGTACCCTGTGATCTGATGATTCGATCGCCCGCAGGCCTTCTGAAATTAAATGCTTTCTTTCATCCGGATCAGCATACACATGATGCTGTTTAAGAGAGGATACGTAGGAAGAAGGGGAATCGATTGTCACCGCAACAGGAGACAGGAATCTGTGACCGTATGAAATATTGCCGCTTGTTATGGAGTCCAGCGCAAAGGGAATGACCTCGCTGCCCAGGAGTGCAAGGACCCATTGAATGGGTCTGAAATATTTCAAGGCACTGTCACCCCACCGCATAGACTTTGGAAGCTGAAGTGACGCGATCAGCTTTGGCAAGGAATCTGAAAGGACGTCTGCAGTCGGTTTGCCTTTTTCTTTGACCGTGGCAGAAACATATTCTCCGCGGTCCATCTTTTTTATTGTCAAATCCTCTACGCCGATATTCAGCGACCTGGCAAATCCCAAGGCGGCTTTTGTTGGATTTCCCTCTGCGTCATAGGCGGCCTTCTTGGGAGGCCCCAGAGCCTCTATCGTTCTGTCATCCTGTATTTCTGCGACGTGTTCGATACGTATGGCCAATCTCCGGGGTGTTGCGAATTCAGATATGCTCCCGTAGGTAATCGAAGACTTTTCCAGTAACTGAACAAGGTCTCCCCTCAGTAAAGCCAGACCTCTGGAAATAAACCTGGCAGGAATTTCTTCAGATCCTATTTCAATAAGTAAAGGTTTCATACTATTCCTATGGGTTCAAGAATGCGAGTGGGCACGTAACAAATATCTCTGTGACGCGGATCCTCAAATCCTGGCCCCCATGTTTCCCTTTTATTTCTTTAGTAACGGAAACCCCATATCTTCCCTCAGCTTCAGATAACCGTGGGCACATTTTCTGGCGAGGTTTCTGATTCTCGCAATGTACGCTGTCCTTTCCGTAACACTTATGGCCCCACGGGCATCAAGCAGATTAAAGCTGTGAGAACATTTGAGGCAGTAATCATATGCCGGCAGGACAAGGCCCTCTTTTAGCGTGTGTAATGATTCGGTCTCATATTTTTCAAACAGTATGAACAGGAGACCGGTGTCTGCAGTATCAAAATTATATCTCGAAAACTCAACTTCCGTATGATGGTGAATATCACCATATGTTATATGGTTATTCCACTTCAGATCATACACATTATCGACTTCCTGAAGATACATGGCAATACGCTCAAGTCCATATGTCAATTCAACTGAAACCGGGTTCAACTCAATACCACCTACTTGCTGAAAATACGTAAACTGCGTCACTTCCATGCCGTCAAGCCATACCTCCCACCCCAGCCCCCAGGCACCAAGTGTCGGTGATTCCCAGTCATCTTCAACAAAGCGAATGTCATGCGTGAGAAGGTCAATGCCGATAGCTGAAAGACTTTTGAGATATATGTCCTGCGAGTCAGGGGGCGACGGTTTCAGGATCACCTGATACTGGTAGTAATGCTGCAGTCTGTTCGGATTTTCTCCATACCTTCCGTCAGTGGGTCTTCTGGAAGGTTCAACATAGGCAGTTCTCCAGGGTTCGGGGCCAAGCACCCGGAAAAAAGTCGCAGGATTAAACGTGCCTGCGCCAACCTCAATATCATAGGGTTGGTGTATCACGCATCCCTGTTCGATCCAGAACTCGTGGAGTTTTAATATAAGGTCCTGTAAATACAATTTATCTGACTCTGAAGATATATGAAAGATTGTTCAGTTAATTACCGAAGATAAATCTTATAAAGAAGCGTAAGCCTTTGTCAAATTCATTCAGGATACATACTTTGACAAGAGGGATGATTACGCACTATGATTGAAAAATTCTACGCACGGGCACTGCTACGTGTATGACTGACAGCTCATATTGGCGATATGATAAATATCATAGTATTAAATATGGGTTACGTTATAATAATGAAAAATAGAAAGGGAGGTAATAATGTTGAAAGAGAGAGTAGAAGAAGTATTGGGAAGGGTAAGGCCGTTGCTTCAGAGGGATGGCGGAGATGTTGTGCTTGTTGATGTGCAGGATGACGGCGTAGTAAAAGTAAAACTTACAGGTGCATGTTCCGGATGTCCAATGTCAACGATGACGTTAAAAAATGCCATAGAAGAAACCATTAAAAAAGAGATTCCCGAAATAAAGTCTGTTGAACAGGTCAGCTGATATTGCAAGTAATGAGTACCTGTGCAATGGGGTGCGGGTGCGATGCAGTGTGATAATTACGTAAAGCAGAAAGGGCTAATCGAATGGAACCTGTAATTGTGTGGTATCTGAGAATGAGCGTTATTTATTTTATTGCAGGGGTTGCAGTGGGACTGGGCATGCTGTTATGGCCAAGTGAATCCGGATATTATCTGCCTGTTCATGTGCACTTGAATCTTCTGGGTTTTATGTCCATGATGATTTACGGGGTGGGGTACCATATATTGCCCAAGTTCAGCGGCCGTCATATATACAGCCCACAGATTGTGAAGGTTCAGTTCTGGATGGCAAATGCAGGTCTGATCGGGATGGCGGTTAGCTGGCCATTTCACATAAGCGGCGACATCCCTGTCGCGGAAACCTCACTTATTCTTTTTGCAGTCACCTCATTAATCGCGATAGTCTTATTTGCATTTAACATAATGAAAACTGTCAAGTCGATGTAAGTTTCGGAATTTGTATGAGTATGATTGGCATCATAGAAACAATCTGATTTTTCATCTATTGTATATGGAGAACGGTAACGTGTAAGAAGTGGTGCTCTATGCAATAGTAATAAGAAATTGCATGTGCGAGAGTAGCAATTATATACACATAAAATAAATCACAGGGCAGCAAGAAAGGAAAATTATGGGAAACGAGATAACAAAAGATTCCATCATAGGAGATGTAATCAAGAATGTACCAGGGGCGGACAAGGTAATAGAAAAATATTTTGGTAATGGGTGCTTTACCTGTCCCGGAATAAATATGGAGTCAATCGCTTTCGGTGCTACGATGCATAATATGACTCCTGAAATCGTTGTCAACGATTTAAAGAAACTTGTGGAGAGCAGTAATGGAACATAAGTGTCTGAATTGCGGGATTGCGAGCGAAGATGTATTATTGCTTTCGTGCGAACATAAAGGAGAATTATTGTTTATTTGTGTCAAATGCTTCCCCCTCCTCATCCAAAGCTCTCATTGAAATGACCAGCGCTCTAAATTGCTGGTAATCATTGTGCGGTAACCACAGCAATCTTTTTTACCGCACATCCTATCTTATCTCATCTAAAACGTATTATCCTCTGCTGATTATTCTCATTGCGTTACTATGTGTTAATGCCCATGGTATGTAAAACATGCATGTAAAATATCTTGACACGCATGTTGTTTTGTGGTATCTTAAAACAAAGGCTTTTCTAATTAAACCAATTACTTCAAATATTTTTAAAGGGAGGAAGCAGGATGTCACGATTAGATATCAGATGTAAAGTCGATCTGCCTGTCCACATTATTGCCAATAACAATGGCGGCAAAGGGGTTACAGAAACACAGGCAAAATTTACCTCCCTTAGTCTTAGCGGTGGATTTATTGATTATGCAGCGCCTTATGACGAGAATAAAATTCTTGGGTTGAGATATGATCTGCCCAAACATGGTGAATTTGAAATTTTGGGTGAAGTAACGCGTTCTGAAAATGATGGATTTGCTGCGAGGTTTTATAACATAAACAGAGATACCAAGTTAAAGCTTTGGGATTATATAAAAGAAAACATAGCCGAGGATCTTTCGTGTCCGTACTGTGGCAAGGAACATACTCAGAAACTGAGAAAATGTGACAAGTGCGGTTGGAGTCTTAATTTCTCATCTCAGGATTACATAGTAACTCATGAAAAGGAATCCTTTATAAAACGGCTTGATGTAAAGAGCAGTTTATTTTCGATTGAGGATATGTATAAGATTCTGAACTTTATCGATATTCAGATTCTGGGTGTTGGCAAGAACCTTGATATCAATGAAGAATTCGTGGGTTCGAGCCAGGGTATTCTGAATGTTTTCTCGATGATACGAAAGGTCGCGCCCACAGATATTCCAGTCCTCATCACTGGTGAAAGCGGTACAGGGAAGGAATTAACGGCAATGGCTATCCATGAGAGAAGTCAGAGGAAACACAAGCCTTTTGTTACTATTAATTGCGCTGCTATTCCGGATAATCTGCTGGAGGCTGAACTTTTTGGTCATGAAAAGGGTGCGTTTACAGGAGCACATGCCAGCAAAATCGGGAAATTTGAATATGCGGACGGAGGCACCATTTTTCTCGATGAAATTGGAGAGCTTTCCCTGAATTTACAATCAAAACTCCTGAGGTTTCTCGAGGACAAGATCGTAGAGAGGATTGGCGCCACTGGAGGCAAAAAAATCGATGTCAGGCTCATTGCGGCAACCAATAAAGACCTGAAATCAGCTACCGCAAAGGGATCTTTCAGAAAAGACCTTTTTTACAGACTGGATGTATTTAACATAAATTTACCACCTGTACGCGAGAGAGGTGAAGACAAAGTAATTCTTGCAAGATATTTTCTGAATAAATATTCAAAAGAAATGAATTTAAGTAAAACGTTTTCTTCTGAGGCACTTGATGCCATAAGGAATAATGACTGGCCGGGTAATGTAAGGGAAATTGTTAACAGGGTGAGAAGGGCGGTTGTCATGTCAAAAGATTCAACTATTGAACCTGTTGATCTGGATTTAAAAGTCCCCGTAATACAGACTGATACCTTGACATCTCTGAAAGAGGTCCGGTATACAATTGAGAAGCAAAAATTAATTGAAGCCTTGAGGCATTGCAACAATAATATTTCAAAGGTCGCAAGGGTCCTGGGAATTAGCAGGCCGTCTGTGTATAGTCTCAGGAAAAAGTATAATATTTAAACGATCGTCAACAACGATACCCTGGCACAACCCCAAAGTGTAAGCTTTTCTTCTTTGTGTAAACAATATTTACATTATCGTGAGGCATATCATCAGGTCGCAATCTGTAACTCCCTGTAAAATAATAATATATAATGAGGGCACAGTATTTGCTCTATGTGTACGCAGGGAGGTTAACATGTTTTTCAAAAAATGGTTTTCTCTTGTTACAATTCTTGATGAGTCCCCCTTTTTTACAGAGCTTTCAATTAAAGAAAGGGAAAAGCTTGTAAAAGAATTACTTCAAACGTACCCTCAATTAGACAGACAAATGCCTGGCGACATTGAGGTGGGTTATGAAGCAAGCTGGCTAATCAAACAAACCTAATTTGCAGTGATTGTGCCCCTCCGGTTTTACTTTTGTTCAGTAAACAAACTGGTAGTATCTCTGTGCTGATTATATAATACGAGTATCTGTTGGCAGAGTTTAATTATAGCCGTGAAGCAGTCACATGTATACAAGTAAAAAAATTGTTGACTTAAAATAATAAATAGAATAGAATCAAGCCGTTATTATAATAACCGATGACAATACCGATATGTAGCGATAACCAGTAATCTACAAGTATGAAGAGCGGCGCGTTTATAATAATTTTCTGGGACGAAGGGGACTTTTGAACTGATTTGAATATTGATNNTGCCAACCATCAAGAATTTAACATAAATTTAATTTATAAGCATTGACATTTCCCTCGTTTTTATTTTACAAATAATACATGAAAAAGGCTTTTATTCTGCCTTTACTACTTAGTATATTGTTTTTAAGTGCAAGTGAGGCTTCAAGGCAGACCTCTGTTCAGAGACTTCGCTACTCATCATATAAAAGTCAAACCAGAATTGTAGTTGATGTAAGCGGCCCCATCGTGTTTGCCGGAAAACGGATTTCAGATCCTGACCGGCTTTTCTTCGATATCGAAAACTGTATTTTATCCAGAAAAGTAAAGACGTCCATTCCGATCATGGATGGTATCTTGAAAACCGTCCGCATGTCCCAGTATAAGGAACATACGGTAAGAGTGGTTCTGGATATTGACAAACTGACCAAATATTCAGTTTTTCTGCTTGATGATCCTTACAGACTTGTCATCGATGTATATACCGAAATTGATGGCGAGCCCCAAAAAGAGATCAAGGGAAGCCCAAAGTCATTGCCGGACAACAACCTGAATAAGATAGAGACTATTGTTATTGATGCAGGACATGGGGGAAAAGACCCGGGAGCCATCGGCCCTGGAGGACTCCAGGAGAAAGACATCACATTGCATGTGGGAAAGAAACTGGGGGCAATACTTGAACAGAGGCATGGGGTCAAAATCATTTACACGAGAGATAAAGATATATTTGTGCCGCTGAATGAAAGAACAGAAATAGCAAATTCCCATAAGTCTGATCTTTTTATTTCTATTCATGTCAATGCAAGCGAACAGAGAAAGGCAAGGGGGATAGAAACATACTTCCTTAACTGGACGAATAACAGAGAGGCATTGAGAGTTGCTGCAAGGGAAAATAAAATCTCAATCAATAAAATGGAGAAGATTCAGGACGGCCTGCAGGTTATCCTCCAGGACCTTGCAAGAAATAATAAAAGGGAAGAGTCCATGAGACTTGCCCATACTGTGCAGAGTGCCCTGGTGAATACGCTTCGGAGCGACTATTCCAAAATTGAAAATCTCGGGGTAAAATATGCTTTGTTTTATGTCCTTGTGGGGGCTGAGATGCCGTCTATTCTTGTTGAGGTTTCCTTTATCAGTAATCATGAGGAAGAAAGAAGACTTGCTGCAGACAGTTACAGAAATAAAGTGGCGGAGGCCATCGCGAAAGGAATTGATGCCTACATTTCACAGTCAACCCTCGTGGTGGATACGTTTCAAACGCATGCTTCCGGGGGATGAATACGGATATCCCCGTTCAGTTACACATATAGTCGGCATTCTCATCAACGGGAATGAAGGATGAAACCTTTCAGTCCTGTGCTCAAAATAATTCTTTATCTTGTACTCATAATAACACTTTTTTTTATAGACTCCGATGCGCTTCACGTGGTTCTCCTATGTTGTGTCGCAGTCATTGCATGTAAAGTGCCTGCCTCTGCACTCAGGCGCGGTTTGGTTCCCATAGTTCTTTTTCTTTCATTTACTTTTGTCAGTAACATCTTGTTTCAGGAAGGGAAGGTAATGTACAGCCTCTTTGGTCTCCCGGTCACTGAAGAGGGTCTTATAAGGGGAGGCCGCCTGACGTTAAGGCTCGTGATATTAATACTTGGCGCAAAGGTATTAACCGCCACAACCAGGGCAGAGGATCTTGTTGCCGGGATGGGCAGACTGCTCGGGCCTTGTGGAAGAGCAGGATTCGTGCAGGAGCTTATATTGACCATGTCGCTTACTCTGCGTCTGTTGCCCATTGTGTATAGTGAGGCCCTGGAATTATACAAAGATGTGAAAAACTCAGAGGGTACAAACCTCACAGGTAAAATAAAACTTGCTGTTTCGTTACTGACCCCTCTCTTTGAAAGGAGCCTGCAAAGGGCGAAAGAAATGTCTGATATGGGAGAAGAAATGTGAGTATCGACTATGTACTCAAGGGGGGAATGGTTATCGATGGATCTGCGCCAGATGTCCCTCCGACGCAGATGGATATTGCTATCGAAGGTGACCGCATAAAGGAGATAGGTGACCTCTCTCATGTTACTGCTGACAGGACTATCAATGTGAAAGGGCTCATTGTGTGTCCCGGCTTTATCGATGCTCATGCCCATTCCGAATTCACGCTCCTTGCAGACGGCAGGGCAGAAGGGAAGATATCCCAGGGAGTCACTTCCGAGATAAACGGGAATTGCGGATTGTCTGCTGCGCCTCTTTACGGTCCCGCGCTTGAACAGAGGGAGAGTGAGTTTGATGCCATACAGATAAAAGACAGGTGGCGAACCTTTTCAGAATATTTGCGGCTTTTGGAACAAAGGAAATTTGGCACGAATTTTATCACCCTTGTTGGACACGGCAATATCAGGGCCTCTGTTGTCGGGTATACGGACAGATCCCTGTCTGAATCTGATATGGCAAAGATGGTGGCCCTGCTGAGAATTTCCATGGATGAAGGCGCGAGAGGGCTTTCTACCGGGCTTATCTATCCTCCGGGCATTTATTCCGGCACTGATGAAATTATCAGACTCGCACAGGAGGTTGTACCATATAAAGGTATTTATACTACTCACATGAGAAGTGAAGGAGATACACTGCTTGAGTCAGTGGGGGAGGTTATGAGCATCGCAGGCAAGGCAGGGATACATGCCCATATATCTCATATCAAAACCAGCGGTGAAAAAAACTGGAATAAACTGGATAACATGTTCGAAATGATTGAAAAGGCGCGTGGTACGGGTGTTCCCGTGACCTGTGACAGATACCCCTATATCGCTTCAAGTACGGATCTGGACACGGTGTTGCCTTCCTGGGCATTTGAAGGCGGTCATAAAAAAGAAATTACACGATTGAGGAATCAGCGTGCGGAACTTGCACATGACATTCTCAGGGACTACCCCGGGTCTTCTTATTGGCATCACGTCGTACTATCTTCTGTGGGTTCGGATAAGAACAGATGGATGGAAGGAAAGAGTATTGCCGAAATATCCGCAGCTCAGGCCAAGCCGGAAGTGGAGAGCGTATTTGACATACTGCTGGAAGAAGAGCTGCATGTAGGGGCCATTTTTTTTACCATGAATGAAGATAATCTTAAATTCATTCTGAAACGTCCCTATTGTGCGATTGGCACGGACAGCGCAGTCAGGAGTTTCAGCGGCATCACGGCAAAAGGGATGCCCCATCCAAGGGGGTTCGGCTCTTTTCCAAGAATACTGGGGCGGTATGTGAGGGATCTCGGGACCTTAACACTCAGTGAAGCTGTCTATAAGATGACGGGTTTGTGTGCGGAGATTTTTAAAATTAAGCAGCGTGGAATTCTTAGAAAAGGCTTTTTTGCAGACATCACGGTATTTGATTCTGCAAAAATAACCGATACCGCTGATTACAGGAACCCCTTCCGAAAACCGGAAGGAGTTTTTCATGTTTTTATAAACGGCAGACCCGTGCTCCTGGACGGTGAGTTGACAGGGGAATTGCCGGGGCGGGTGCTCAGGTAAAAAAGAAATTACGAATTACGAATAAAAAATTGCGAATCGAAGAGTACAGATATAATCCTTCACGGGAGACGAGGATTATTCTGTTACTTCAGCACGTACCCGGTTTTTTATAAAACTGTTAGAATACATCGCAGGTTCATTGATAGATTATGAAAACTGAATGGCCGTACAAAACAATTTCACTCACCATAATCCTGGCCCTGTTTTATCTGTTATACAGGGTGCTCAGCCCGTTCCTTATCACCATAGCATGGGGCATGGTCCTGAGCATTACGTTTTATCCGCTTCATAGGTTACTGCTCAGGTATGTAAAAAGACCCTGGCTGGCTTCCCTGATTACCCTTATCATTATTCTTGTGTTAATAGTGGGTCCGTTCTCCTTTATTGTCGGGGCGCTTGTGAGTGATATTACCGATGTGTACAGCACTATTGAGAAAAAGGGATTTGAGACGCTGACTCAACTCCAGGACCACCCGAGACTGAAATCCTTACTTGATAAGATCGGTTCATACAAAATATTTGAAGGTGTCGACTTCCGGAAAGGGGCGGTTCAGTCCTTAAAGTCAATTGGAGGCTTTATTGCGGGGCATACCACTGATTTTTTCAAGAATGCAGTTATGTTTATAGTAAATGTCTGCATCATTTTCTTAACCACATATTTTTTCCTGATAGACGGGAATCGTCTCGTTAATTTCATCAAGAAACTGTTGCCGTTTTCGGAGATACAAAAGAACAGGCTTGAACAGAGAGTAAGTGAACTGGTTGTAGGGGCAATTTATGGAGGGCTGGCCGTTGCAGTAGCGCAGGGCGTGCTTGGGGGTATTGCATTCATCGCCTTCGGACTTCCTTCGCCAGTGTTATGGGGAACCGCAATGGCAATATTTTCCTTTATTCCGGTTATTGGGACTGCTGCCATATGGGTGCCGGCCGGCATATTCCTTCTGTTAACAGTAAGTTATGCAAAGGGGATAGGTTTTCTTCTGTTCTGTACCATTTTGATCGGCAGCATTGATAATATCATCAGACCCATCGTTATTGGCGGCAGGACAAAGCTGCATACCCTTGTAATTTTCTTCAGTGTGTTAGGAGGGATTAGTTATTTAGGCTTGCTCGGATTTATTCTGGGGCCCCTCATTGCCGCACTATGTTTATCCTTATTGGAAATTTATACGTTTGAAGAAGCTGGACATGAGGATNNCAAATCAATATAACTATTGTTTAGCATGTGAGAGACCTTGAGTCAACTCCAGGGATAAGAAAACGTTTCAAGCCTGAATATTGCCATATTATAAATAGGCATAGATGTATCAACAGATGTTTCCACCGTACAAGGAATAAACAAAGAGGGGAATAGGACCGATTACGAGAGTACCGTGACTAATCGTACGCTTCCCCATTACCAATTTCCCCAATCCTTATATTGCCGTTTCTCAGCTGTGCGAAGCATAATATCGGTTTACGGCATTTCACTGTAAACCTCTCTAAAAAAACGGCCGGGGAATCTTATGCTTTGCGCAACCTGTGTTATCTCTGGCGTCAGTATGCTGAACAGATAGTATCTTCAGTGAGACTCATCTCCCGCCTTGGGGAAGCGTTGAAAGATATATACGGCCTCACCTTTAGATGAATCAAATTCCGCATGAGGCCCGAAACGATGCACGGCAAGTTCGGGGCGGTGCGAATAGTACCAGAATATGTTCGGAGTTGAGACATGACGATAATAATAACGTGTGGTTACCTCCCCCTCTTGGTGAGGTCTGGAGAAATAATGTAACATTGCCTTGGCAGCGGGAAAATACCCGTAAACGATTAACCAGTTGGGAAAGTTCTCCTCATAAAATAATGGCGCTTTTAAATTTGCCAGTTTATCCCTGGGAAGCGGTGTGCCGTTCTCAAGGAGGCAACATATTTTGATTTTTTCCCCCTTATAAAACATAAGAGAGATAAGCCGGGACGGAGTAGGTGAATAAACCAGATCGTCCTGACTGGCATATCTGTCCAGAAAGCGAGCAACCGATTCCTCGGCTGTGGGGTATTTATTGTAGATTTCATGGAGATAGGCGGGTAACCGCCATTCAAATTGCCATTCATACGGATTTCTGTTTCGTAAGTCATGAATGCCGGGCCGTTGGGAATAGGGTATTTTTGATCCTAAAGGAGCGGCGCTCATTATATTGGTTGTTAAGATGGCGATGAATACCGCAATGGCTATTATGGAATTTCGTTGATGTAGATATCGTATACAAATTCCTGTTAATCCCGCTAAAAAGGGGAGAGACAAGATGAGATAGTGCTCAACAAAAAAACCCGAATAATTAGAGAGAAGCGATATAACAAGGACATTGGATGCGCTTAATACCACCCATTGAAGAATCAAGCGAATTTTTTGATCGCCAGTCCGGCGAGAGCGGATCATAAAATACACCAATGCCGGTACGACAGGCCAGGGGAGCCTGCCGAGTGCGTTCTGATACCAGAAGTTTTGCAGAATCAAGGAGATACCTCCGATACCCGAATAATCCGGATGAGCCCATATTCTGATGTAGTATGCATAGGGAGCGGTAAGAAGCGCAAAGATGGCGATGGCCAGGCCAACCTTGAACCAGTCGTTCTGCTGCAATTGGTTTCGATAAAATAGCAGATGCAGAAGGATGAGGGAACAGAGAAACGCAAACGTTAATAAGAAATTGGAATAGAATAAAAAGCCGGATGAGACTGCGAGTAAAATATAATACAGGACTTTTTTCCGACGCAGGCATTGATGATATAAAAAGAGCGTTAAGAGTGAAAAAAATAGCGCCAGCGCGTAATACCGGCATTGCCGGACATTCATCAGGAAACCGAGCGAATATGCATAACTGCCCAGAACGTAAAACCACAACCAGGGGTCTTTCTCTGTATGCTGTCTCAAAAGGAGAGAAAAGACGATGATACTTGCCAGCCCAAAGAGTACAAATGGAAATCTTCCCGCCCAGGTAGTTGCACCGAAAATCCAGAACGAAACTGCCGCGACCAGGTTATCCAGCGGCGGATTAATGCTTATCAGGTCATTCGTGAGCTCATTGCCGTTCACATAGGCTGCTAAATTGCGTCCGTCCCACGCGGTTAATTCCCCGGTATTCAGAAAATTCTTCGCCATTATCCCGACAAAGGCTTCATCATCCCAGAAGTAAGTAAGGTCGAGATTCGTCAGGCTCAGGTAGCCCGCCGTAATCAAGATTAATATCGTGACATGGGTAGTAGTAATTCTGAATCTCATAAGATTTTAAATGATCAGATCCTGATCTCCGTTCGTATGCTGCCAGCTAATGATTGTACTCGTTCTTTGCTGAAAAATGCCAGGCTACGCCCGTTGATGCTGCCGGACATCGCTGCTCATCAAAAGAACATACCCGCATTATATTTTATCGGCATAATTGATTATCCATGAATCAGTCTTTGTCTGACGCAGTGATTGTAGGGTTTCGTAAATAAAGTCTTCCTCTATCTCAAGCAAGAAGCCCATTTACAAAATTGTGAAATCTGGGGAAAAAGGCTGTAATTGGCTT
>DKBK01000011.1 GCA_002451135.1 Nitrospiraceae bacterium UBA6902 | reverse complement strand
CCAATTACAGACAGGACATTGGTCGGGGAAGGGACCGGAGTTGTGGAAGGAAAAACAGAGACTCTACCTGCCGGGGGATTGATAATAATTCCAGGAGAAACGGCCGCACCTGCCCCTATCGAACTGCCGTCCGTGGGAACGGGGAATATTGTGTCTGAGCAGCCGAAAGACCTGCCTTCGGCAGAGATCGGAACGGATGTTCCAGTCCTTCATCCTGAGAAAGCAGCAGATACAGAAGTAGGCATACCTGCTGTAGGGGAAGCAACAATGAAGATGGAAAAGACGGAGCCTTTCCCCGGCGAGATGATAAATAAGGGAACTAACAGCAGGATAGCGATTTTCCCGTTTGAGAACTTATCTGATAACAGGGATGCATTTAGTCATGTGTTGCCCATGTTGATCAAAAAGATGAAGAACAAAGGATTTGAAGTAGTGGATGAAGATACCCTCATCAGGTTTTTATGCACGGAAAGGGTCCGGTCTACAGGGTATGTTTCAAGAGCACTTGCAGATAAGATACGAACGAGGTTTAACGTATCAGCTATTCTGACGGGTGCCATAATATCGTTCTCCAATGAAGACATCCCCCAGTTTGGAATCGTGGCGCGCATGATAGATTCATCTGCGGGTACGATCTTGTGGGCGGATTATTCCGCTGCTACAGGGGAAGATTTCATCGCGATTCTGGAGCTGGGGAGATTAAAGAGCATATTCAGCTTGATGCCGAAGGTTATTGATACATTGTTTGCATCATTGAAAACCCAGGAGCTTCACAGGGAGATAACACATTTGCAAAGAATTGCCGTGATGCCCTTTAAGAATAACTCTGACTTCAATAACGCAGGAATCATCGCCACGTATATGTTTATCATCGAGATGTTAAAGAGTCAGCAATTTATACCTATAGAACATGGTGATACCAGAGATATAATCATTAAGCTGGGCATCAGGCGTAAAGGTGACATTGGGTATGAAAATATCGGCGCACTTGCAAAGGAATTGAAAGCAAGTGGTATCCTGGTGGGGGTAGTTGATAATTATTCGGATGGAGCAGATGGTTCCAGGCCCCCGAAGGTGGGTATTACGGCAAGGCTTGTCGATGGCAGGAACAACAAAATTGTGTGGTATAATAGCAACCAATTGAGTGGAGAAGAGAACATCATCGCGCTAGACTGGGGCAGGATCAGGTCAGTCCATACGGTTGCGTATAAGGCTGTGTCCGGTTTGGTGAAAGAAATGAGCAAGAAGAAATGGCGCGATTAGTATATAGCGTTGCTATTGGATCGTACCTTAAGAAAGCCGAGATGAATATGAAGAGTATTTTGACTATCCGCGGGGGCACTGTATCTCTTTTTTATCTTTGCTCAGTGTTCTGTGTTCTGATTGTTTCCGGCTGTGCATCGGTTCCGCGGGAGGGGACAGATGCACTGGCATGGGTCGATGGAGAGCCGGTTACCAGGGAAGATCTCGGGTATTCACTCCAGATTGCCCATCGCCGGGAGGACCTCTCACATGCAAAGGAGTTCGATATATCCCAGTATTTACAGAGATTGATAGATGACAGACTGATTGTGCAGGAAGCACGGCGGATGGGAATGGAAGACTCCCCTGATATTCAGAAGAAGGTGCAGGAATATGTATTGAGGGAGTCGGTAGTAAGGCTTTATAATGAGGACATCGTCGGCAAGATTTCTGTGTCCGGGGAAGAGGTGGCAGATTACTACAGGGAAAACTATGAACGTTTTACCCTGAACGTTATCGAAGCAGGGAATGAAGACGAAGCAGGGGAGGTAATGCGTAAACTTCAAAGCGGTGTAGGCTTTGACAAAATTGCCCCCGAATATGCCTCGGATTCAGAAAGAGGGAATACTAAAGAGCTTGTTGTCAAAAGAAAGACCTTGAGGCCAACCATACAGGAAGCCATATCCGGTTTAAAACCGGGGGAGACAAGTGTCATAAAAGACCAAGGTAAATATTACATTATAAAATTGGTAGACAGACAGGCCGCACCGGATGAGGAATTCGCATCTGTCAGAGACAGTATTGAGGGCATCCTTAAGGATCAAAAGATTAAAAAGCGAAGCGATGAATATCTTGTTGAACTTCGTGAAAAATCAGAGGTGAAGATTGACCAGGAACTTTTGGCCTCTATTACCTTGGAGGGGGGAGATAAGACACGCGAAGAATGGTTAGATGATAAAAGGCTGCTTGTGCAGGCAAATAACATGACCCTTACCGCCGGTGATTTTGTAGCGATGATTCCGGAAAAGTCTCTTAAATCGAACAAAGAAATCCTCGATGCGTGGCTCGACATCAGGATGGTCGATCTTGAAGCCCTCAGCCGGCGATATGATCTCAACACAGACCTTAACGACATGGTGCAGCGTTATAAAAATGAGCTTCTTAAGGCCGCATTTACCAGGGAGGTAATCACTCCCCAGATAAAGATAACAGAACGGGATGCGGAAGATTATTACCAGGGCCACCAGAATGAGTATGCCAAGCCCGGGAGATACAAGATCCAGCAGATTACATTGAAGTCTCAGGAAGATGCACTGGAGGTATTGAATAGTCTGTCTGGCGGAGCCAATTTTTCCTGGCTCGCCAAGACCAAATCGAAGGATTCATATGCGTCGGCCGGGGGGGTGTCTGACTGGAAGACAATAGCTCAATTACCTGAGCCCGTAAGGGATCATATCGATAATCTTAAGCAGGGAGAAATAAGCCCTGTATTTCAAATTGAGGGTGAATATCTGATTGTCAGGCTAATGGAGAAGTCCGGGTTTGAAGTTGAGGAATTCAGTAATGTGAAGGGAATGGTGTACAACGCAGTGTATAAAGAGAAGTTTTTTGAAATTTATAATGCATATATTGATAAATTAAGAAACGAAGCACGGATAGAGCTCAATGATCAAGCTATCCGGGCTTATGAAGAAACCTTTAAAAAGTAGTAATTTTCTGTCGAGGCGCTATGAGGATGAAATCTGGATTCAAACATCTCTTTTTGAAAATGTTCTTGTTAGCGACAGTATGTTGGGTGTGTGTCCAGTGCGCTCCTGAAATAAAACCTGCCAGGAAAGGATTTGTGCCTAAACCATGCATGGACTGCCATACCGAAACCCAGAGCGAGTTTTCGAAGCAGTACGTGCATGACCCTGTGGGTAAACGTGATTGCGAAGCGTGTCATCTTCGTCACGGAAGACTAGCGGTAAAATCATTTATCGAGAGGGAAGAACGAAAACTCTGTTTCATTTGTCACACGAAGATGGCTTCCGATACGGAGAAGATGACAAGCGTACATACCGTTCTGAAACAAGGCTATTGTCTCCCGTGCCACAGTCCCCATGCGTCGGACAATAAATTCCTCCAGAAAAATACAGGAAACGAGCAGTGCTTTGCGTGTCATGATAAAGCGCAGTTTGAAAGGAAGAAGCGTCATAAACCCCTTGATGACGGGTGCCTGGCCTGTCATAAGGCCCATGGCTCTCAATACAAGGATAATCTGATTAAAGCGGAAGTGGATCTATGCCGGGATTGTCATGCATATGAGGCGGAAGGATTCAGAAATGCGCATAGAAAATATCCTGTTGAAAAAGGTACATGTTCCGGCTGCCACACATCTCACAGTTCTTCGAATGACAAGCTTTTGAGGGAATCAGTACATGAACCGCTTATCCTCGGACAATGCAATTCATGCCATAAACCGGATACAGACGTTGATCCCCTTGCCGTTACTGCGCCGGACGGCACACTATGTTATACATGCCATAAAAAAGAAGAAAGCACGTATAAGACAGCATACAGACATCCTCTGACGGACGAGGGCAAATGCCTGAGCTGCCACAGTCCGCATGCCTCAGACTATTCCAAGGTTACATTGAGAGGTAAAAATGATATTTGCACGAGCTGTCATAAGGAAAAGCCGAACATCAATGTCAGCAGCCTGCATGAGCCCATAAAAAAAGATGGCTGCATTGCCTGCCACAACCCCCATGCGTCAGAAAACAGGCTTTACCTCAAGGCTGCGGAAAAAAAGATATGTTTTACGTGTCATCCCAATGTCGAAGATGAGTTAATAAAGGCTTCATATTCACACAAACCTTTTTTAGATATTGAATGCTCAAAATGCCATGATTCTCACGGCTCAAACAATCCTGCAATGATCAGGGTGCCGCTTACTGACCTCTGTTATGAGTGTCATAAAGATGCAGCAGATAAATTTTTCAAGATCTATATCCATAAACCGGTGAGTGACAGGCAATGCTCCGCCTGTCATGCATCACACGCCTCGGGACACGATAAATTATTAAAGGATTCAGAGTCTAATCTTTGCATGAAATGCCATGACAGCATGTATCTTGAAGTTGCGGAGGAAGGGACCCATCCACTTTTCAGGGACAAAAAGTGCGGCACCTGCCACGATCCGCATGCAAGCGACTATGCTGGATCCACCATTATGCCGCCCGATAAGCTTTGCTTCACGTGTCATGAAAATATAATGGCGGGCATCACGGAAAGTGCGGTGAAGCATCTGCCTGTAGAGGAGGGGAAATGTACCGCATGCCACAGCCCTCACGGGACCAGGCTTAAATATCAGTTATTAAATCGTCCCAATGAACTATGCCTCTCATGTCATCAAAGAATAATTACTACCACGCTCAGAACGGGGCATATATCCATGGAAAACGGTGACTGTCTCAGCTGTCATACTTCTCATTATTCAGACATAACGTATTTACTCAAGGCCGCTGACCCTGCAATATGTGTTCAATGTCACTCTTCGGATACAGAGAGACTCTTGAAGGTGCATAGGGAATCTATCCACAAGATAGGCCGCTGCACCAGCTGTCATGAACCTCATGTAACCGAACAGCCCGGTTTGTTGAGAGAGATAATGCACGAACCGTTTACCAGGGGAGATTGTGAGGGCTGCCATGTTTAGAAAATTCATTAAACAGGTAAGATTTAAAATGGAACATAATCGAGATGACAAGGTGCATAATTTAATAATCTGCAACCTGCAATATGTGGTCTGCGTGCTTATGGTCAGCGGTATTCTCGCCTGGGGCGGCATTGCCGATGCACAGCTTGGATTGAAAACAAAAGTGCCGGACCTTTGTTTTGAGTGCCATAAAGAACTGAAAGAGGCACAGGCAGACACGTATGTCCATTTTTTATTTAAGAACGGTAAATGCAGTACCTGTCACGATCCCCATGTAAGTAAGAGAAAAGGCCTGATGGTTGATAAGATTGATACTATCTGTCTGAGATGCCATGACAGTATAAAAAATCTGCTCGAACATGCCATGATCCATGGCGCTCTCAGGGAGCACGACTGTACTGAATGCCACGCTCCCCACAGCGCGAAAAATAAGTATCTGCTCGCCAAAGAGGAAAAGGGCCTCTGTCTGAATTGTCATGAAAATTTAAACCGGGAGTTTCAGAAGCCTCATATATGCCGCCCCTTTAAGGAAGGGGAGTGTTCAGCCTGTCACAATGCTCACGCATCGCCGGTAAACAGTCTTCTGGTTTCCCAGCCCAATCAGCTGTGTAAACAATGTCACGCGCCCAGATGTAAGGCCGGTGAGGTGTCGATTTCTTCTGCAGTGGAAGGTATCGATTGTGCTTCATGTCATTCTGGTCACAGTTCCTTTGATGCAGGCCTTCTCGGTCCCTTCGGCCACAAGGTCTTTCTGGATAAGAAGTGTGAGGAGTGTCATAATCCGATCACATCACAGGGGGACATAACAACGAAGATAAGCGGGGCGGATTTATGTTTCACATGCCATAAAAGAAACATGTCAAAGTATGAATATGTTGACAATGACATACATGTAAAAGATGCAAAAAATCCCTGCACAGTCTGTCATGATGAACATGCGTCAAACCAGAAGAATCTTACAAAGAAGGAATCGAATGTATGCGGAACGTGCCATGAGAGTACGGAAAGAAGGACATCGGCCATGGAGAGCGCATTAAAATCGGTAGGATGTGAACCAATTAAGAACAGAAAATGTTTTGAGTGTCATATCCCTTCTCATTCATCCCGTCCGCTTAATTACCGGGCGGAGGAAATTCCGCTTTGTGCCAGATGCCATGCATCACAGCATAAGATTACTCATCCTGTCGGCATTGATATTAAAGATCCCCGAAATGACCGGCCATTGACCTGTAATTCATGTCATAGTATGCATTCTGCCAGTGCCGACTTCATGCTTACTCATGACAGAAAGAGGGCACTCTGTATCCAGTGTCATAAGATGTGAGATATGGGCGGAAATTACCGTTTGTCCCTTGAATAGCTGAATAATTCCCCATGAAACACCGGGCATTATTATTGCATTATATGCAAACGAGCATATAAACTATGAGAGGAGAGTTTTGTAAATTTGACTAGATTGAAACGGTACATAGTCCTTGCGGTAATCGTCATGCTCATCGCGGTATTTTCGGCTGAGGTGCCGGCTGTGATTACCGGACAATGCAGTGATTGTCACACGATGCATAACAGCCAGAACGGGGTTGCCATGGTTTCATACGTATTTGGCTCTGAAACAACCAGTGCAAAGGATTATCTTCTGGTGGGCACATGTTTAGGCTGCCATGCCCAGGGCGGCTCAAGCATGGTCGCGAATATCAACGGCAATCCGACCCCCCAGGTGTATCACATTGACGCAACAGGCGATCTGGCAGGCGGCAACTTTGCCTACATACTTGGGACAAAGGGCTCAGGCGCATCTGATGCGAAGGGACATAACGTTATTGATTTTGGCAAGACTGAAGATACGCTTACGTCTCCTCCAGGCCATCACGATCCGGACGGGATAGGGGTAAATATTACGTGTGCAGGGTTAACGGGTTGTCACGGGGCCCGTAAATCCGGAAGCGGGATATATGGTTCTCATCATCGTAATGTAGACGGTAAGCTTACCACTGCCGATCAACCGTATAACAGTTACAGATTCCTTCCCGGAGTGAAAGGCCTCGAGGACGCGGACTGGGAGAAGACGAAAAGTGTGTCAGATCACAATGAGTATTACGGCGCGAATACGCCGATGACATACAGTGGAAACTGTAATATCTGCCATAATCCCCAGGGGATAATCACGTCAAATAATACCATGAGCGGATTCTGCGGTACCTGTCACAGAAATTTTCATGTGACTGATGCAATTGGCGGTACGTCCTCTCCTTTTACAAGGCATCCTACGGATATTATTTTACCGGGTGGTGGTGAATATGCAGGTTATAACGGAGGGGGCAATCCGTATAGTTTAGTGGCTCGTGTGGCGAGGACCACGGTTCCCGATGTTCCAGGAGATACCGTGTATCCGGGCACGGATGTTGTCATGTGTTTGTCATGTCATGCCGCGCATGCAACAGACTACCCCGATATGATGAGATGGAACTATAAGAGTACAACCCTTTCAACCGCCATTTCCGGTTGTAATGTATGTCATACATCAAAAAATTAACAGAAGGGGGAGCACCAGCAGGGATGAGAAGACGGTATAATAACGGGAATATAAGGAACCCGGGGGACTCATTCAAGTATCACCATGTGAACATATTGTTATTTACCATATTGAGTGCTCTTGCGTTATGCGGGTTATTCTGTAGTGAACCCGCACATGCCGGCGCGTATCTGGACTCTGCTCATGGTAATTCTTCATACGGAGTGAAAAGAAATGCCGCTGGCTTTCCTGCTGATTACACGAAAGGTCTGTGTGCCCATTGTCATGAACAGCATGCCAGCATTGATGGTGCTGAGCCCGAACCAGTATCGGGGCCTGGCACCTATACCTTATTCTACGATAATTATGTAAACCAGACCGATGGCTTTTGTTTTGCATGCCATAACGTTACCGGTACATATCAGAACCCACCCTTTAATAACTATAATTATAGTTACAGGGCTGGAGGGTATACTGCTATCACATGCCCCGTCAGTATCCTTTCGGCGTTCTCCTTTATAAATGAGACGGGCAGTCCGGTCTTCAACTGCAGCTCTGCAGTCGGCACATCTCATAAGCTGACGGATATCCAGACCTTTATTGCCGGGAAATGGGGATATACGGCTGATTCAAACCCGTGTGCAGCATGCCATAATCCGCATAGTGCGCAAAGGGACCCGCATACATCGGGAAGCAGAGGCTGGCCTGTTTCTCTTCCAAGTCTGCATGATAGCCAGGATAATAATGCATGGGGACTGTGGGGTGATGTTGCCGCGGAACGGATAAATAATTATACCTCAAGTTATCAGGCGCCATACAGGTATAATTCTACCGTGACTTATGAACCGGATGGTTCAACGACACAGGACGGGTCCAACTTAACGGATTATGTTACCTTTTGCACAGACTGCCATAATACAATTAACACTATCTACAGCACTACCCTCGGAAGAAATTTGAGGACTATTGACTGGAATAATGAAAAGCACGGGAAAGGGAATGCGGATGGCAGCCTTTGCGGGGATGCCCCTTATCCCTCCGGCACATCAGGTTTGGGCAAAGTGCTGTCATGTACTGACTGCCATGAACCCCATGGGTCACCGAACGTATTTTTGACAAGGGAAGAGGTAAACGGCGGCGCACTGGCCGGAAGTATCGGCGCTTTTTCAACTACGGACTGGCAATATCTTTGTGACAGGTGCCATAACGATGACCAGGAGATTAACGGAGGCTGCCAGGCAGACCACTACTACATAACGCACCACTCAAATGAGGGCTGTAATACTGACCGTCCCTATAATCCTGTTGGGTGCGGGACATGTCATGACAGCGGCGGTGGGGGAAGCGACTGTATGGCCGACAGAGAAAAGAAAATCTGTACGGACTGCCATTATCACGGATCTTCGGTGACCGATGCAGATGACACGCCTACCACAAGGCGCACATTTTAGAACTTGTCTTTATGGCAGGCGACGCATATTTGCAGGTCTACTCCGGACAACCGAAGTCTGTACTTCTCGCTGGCGCCCTTTGAACTTGCCCTGTCCCTCGGAATCACACCCCTTTCATGGGGATTATGACAGGTAGGGCAAGTAATCTTGCCTTCATAATTAAGCGGAAGAATGATGCCGAATTTTTTTTCTGTTTCCTTCATGTTTTCTACAATAGTGGGATTCGGAGTGACCAGGTGGTTGGCATTAATAGGGTGAAGCTGACTTTGTTTGTAATGACATCTGAAACACAACACTTCAAGGTTGCCGATTAGTTTGACTTCGCTGAACGTCGCGTGTTTTTCATCGGGTTTTTCCACGTGGCAGTACAAACATTTATCGACAATAATAGCTCCGGTTTCTGTGATCTGGTTATGAGGGTCAAGCATTGTGTATTGCTTTTCATCGTGGCATCTGAAACAAAGAGTTGTACGGCTCACATACGGTGCTCCCCTTAAGAATCTTGGGTTAACGGCTTTATATCGAGGGTTTTTCTGACACTGTAAGTACATATCGTGACACGTAACACAGGTGACCTTCCCGTCTTGCAAAGGGAACTCTTCTGGTATTTTCCCCTTTTTCTCCGCGGAGGGTACTATGTCTACGGGATGTATGTATGTTCCGGGAGTATACCCGTGGCATTTGCACAGCTGCGTATAATCACCGCCGAATTTCAGGAATTTCTCGCCGCCTTCTTTGGGCGATTTTTCGTGACACTCACTGCAGTATTTGCCGGAATAATGTACGTCGGTTTTATCCGTAACCTCGTCTGTAGCACTTACTGCTGCCTGTGCGGATATTAATAGTGCCGGGAGAATGGCAAGGAATATTGCTTTAATTACCAATTTACTCATCTTATCGATAATTATCTTCTGTATAATATAATACTTCTATGGTGTTAATTTAATAAAGATTCTATAGTGTAGCATAAAACATATATCCCAACAAGTATATGAAACAGCAATAGGAATGTACACATCAATTGATACACGTTTCCGTTATGAGCAACGTCAAAGAGGCCAAGGGGTACATGGCTCCAGGAACTAGTTATCACAAACCGGTGTAAAAACGTTCTTTTGTCTTTCTTTTAAAATATAAAGATATATTCTCACTATTAAATTGCAACATCCGCTATTTCTTGCAGGAGAATAACAAAGAATCCTCTGATTGTATATCTGTCACGCGTTAGATAGGTAAGGGAAGACGTCCTTCATACTGATAATTGCGTATAGGGAGTAAGGACGATGTTATGTCAGGATATTAAATCCTTGTTTATTTTTATGTCCATGTGACGTTTAACGCTCTCAATGTACGCCTGTATTGACTGACTGCTTTTTGAAGAGCGGAAGAAGGATCGCAGCTGATCCTTATTTTCCACATTCATGGACTCAAGAATTTGTAATTCTTCTGATGAAAGCTCTGCTGTTTCTCCGATTAAATTGCTCATCTTGGAAATAATCAGGTCGTTTCTCATGGTATTTTCAAATGATTGAGGGTTTAAGCGGTTTAATCGTAAGGCCCTTTTATACACTTCAGGATCGAATACGCCGTTTCTCTGAAAATAGGGGGTATGTATTATCGCTTCCTGTAACTCTTCTTCGGTTACCGTTATCCCTGCTTTAGAAGCGGCGGAAACCAGTACAATCCTGTTTACCAGAGTAGCAAGAACCCGGTCTTTAAGGTGTAACTTTTCAATTTCCTCCGGGCTCTTATTCTCATCTTTAAGACGTTTGACTTCATTATCATATGCCCTCCAGTATTCATCGAGAGGTATCTTTTCATTCTCAACACTGGCAACATATGTCACCTGTGCACTGTCTTTTGGTCCAATACCCCAAAAAATGAAAGCGACCGAAATCATTATGGTAATCGCGGAAAGCACGAACACAGTGAAAAACTTATGGCTCTGCATTATTTTCAGCATAAGATAATATAGCCTATAGACCCGTTAAAGGGCAACATGCATAGAGTTAATGACCGTACACCTCATCAAGGATTTCCCGGGCGCCTTGTAAGAGGAGTTTTTCAGCCAGCGCTGTTCCCAAAGATTCGGCNNGCATACGCTGCAATCGGCACCTGGCAGCCGCCCTCAAGTTTCTTAAGTAACGCACGTTCGGCCTTCACACAGAGTGACGTCTCTTCATGATTTAATTTTTTGAGAAGACTGTTAATGAATTCATCATCCACCCGGCACTCTATTCCCACCGCACCCTGTCCTATCGCAGGAAGGCTGATTTCAACTGGCAGACGTTCCGTAATCCTGTCTGCAAAGCCGAGTCTCTTTACTCCAGCGGTGGCTAGGATGATGGCGTCGAATTCACCCTGGGCGACTTTTCTGAGCCTTGTATCTACATTGCCCCTGAGTTGCGTGATGTGAAGGTCCGGACGCAGATGTAACAGTTGGCAAATTCTTCTAAGGCTGCTTGTGCCGATATGCGCTCCCCGGGGCAGATCATTAAAACTCTTGATGCCCTTCCCCGCAATAAATGCATCCCGTGGGTCTTCCCGTTTCGTGATTGCGGACAGATGCAGGCCCTTGGGCAGATCAGTCGGAACGTCCTTCATGCTATGAACAGCCAGGTCGGCCTCTCCCCTGAGCATCGCTTCTTCAATTTCCTTTACAAAAAGCCCTTTCCCGCCTACCTGCGCGAGCGGGACGTCGAGGATCTTGTCCCCCGTTGTCTTTATCTTGTTCAGTGCTATATCAAAATCAGGATTTATTTCGAGGAGCAGGGACGTGATCCACTCGGCCTGCCACAGAGCGAGCTTGCTTCCCCTTGTTGCGATAACTATTTTACGTTTTGTCATTATCATCACTCTCTATTTCTAAATTATACAGTTTCTGGATAATACCCAGCATTTGTTCCTTGTCTTCCTCCTCTGCCTTGAGTGCTGCGGTGGGAGGATGGACAAGCTTGTTTACAATGGAGGAGGTAAGCTGTTCTATCGCTCTAATGGTTTTTTCTTCCAGCGGTCCCATCTTTTTGAGGGTTTTTTCGAGCTCATCTTTCCTGATTTCCTCGGCCTTGTTCCGGAGGGCCACAATGGTGGGGGTTGCGGTCAATGCAGCGGTCCATTTCAGATAGGACCCGATTTCTTCATCCACTATCTGTTCCGCCTTTTCGGCCTCTTTGGCCCTCTCCTGAATGTTTGTATCGATTATCCCCTGAAGGTTATCTACATCGTACAGGTACACATTGTCCAGGTCATTGATCCTGGGATCGATGTTTCTCGGTACCGAGATATCAATGATGAACATGGGCTTCTGCCTTCTTTCTTTCATTATCTTATGGACCTGGTCTTTCATTAATATGTAGTGCGGGGCGCCCGTAGAGCAGATGACAATATCAGTGTATCTTAATTCCAGAGTAAAATTATCAAACAGGATCACCTTCCCGTGAAACTCATGGGCAAGCTCCTCCGCCCTTGCCGTGGTACGGTTGGTCACATACACATCTTTTACGCCGCTGTTTATCAGATGCCTGGCAGCGAGTTCCGCCATCTCGCCCGCGCCAATGAGCATAAAGGATTTTGTGGCCAGGTCGTCAAATATTTTTTTTGCGAGCTCAACGGCCGCGAAGCTGATGCTGACCGCGCTTTCCGCAATCTTTGTCTCTGTCCTTATGCGTTTTGCTACGGAAACGGATTTCCTCATCAGCTTGTTCAGGTACATCCCCGTAGTTTTATTCTTAAGGGCGGCGTCATACGCATCCTTTAACTGGCCGAGTATCTGAGGCTCTCCCACAACCATTGAGTCAAGGCTTGCCGCAACCCTGTACATGTGCCTTATTGCCTCCGGACCTTTATGGATGTATAGTGATTTATCCAGGAGGTCTTTTGGTACCTTATGAAAATCCGAGATGAAATCTTTTATGCCTTCGACCCCTGCATCGGTTTCATTTACGCCTGCATATATTTCAACCCTGTTGCATGTTGATAATATGATGTTCTCTTTCAGCACTCCGGAGGTTTTCAGGATATTCACGGCCTCGTCGAGTTTGGGGCCGTCAAAGGCCACTTTTTCCCTGACCTCGATGGGTGCTGTCTTATGGTTCAGTCCGACTATTAATATTTCCATATGTTAATAAAATGATGAGGCATGCGTGATGAGTGATGTGCAACTTCTCGACTCATTACTCATCGTAAACCACTGATTACGGGTTGCTTACATGAATACATGACTTCCTTTCAGGATCAGGGTTACACCAAAGAAGGCGAATATAATTATTGCAAAGCCGACGATTGAGAGAATGGCCGCCTTTTTGCCACGCCATCCGACGGTAAGCCGCAAATGAAGTACAAGCGCATAAATGAGCCATGTTATGAGGGACCACACCTCTTTGGGGTCCCATCTCCAGTATGTCCCCCAGGCCGAATTGGCCCATATTACCCCGGTTATCATGGCAAAAGTCAGGAGAGGAAATCCCAGTGTGATCAGGTGATAATTTATCTCGTCAAGGACCTGAAGGCTGGGCAGCTTCTGAAACAGCCCCCCCAGGTCTTTTGATTTTACATAACGTTCCTGGAGAAGATACATGATTCCTATACCACACGCCATAGCAAACGCCGCATCGCCCAGGAAGGCAAGTATCACATGAATTCCAAACCAGTAACTTTGCAGCACGGGGCTTAAGGCCTTTATTTCACGGGGGAAGATGGAAGAGGACAGCATGAGGATGAACACTATGGGCATAATAAATGAGCTTAACAGCCCAAGTTTATAACGCAGCTCGTGGAAAAAGAACAATACCAGCACGCACCAGGAAAAGAATGAAGTTGCCTCATGCATGTTTGTCACAGGGATATGTCCCCCTTCAACATACCTCACTATGATATTTGCAGTATGAAAAAGAAAACCTGTTGCCGCAAGATAAAACGCCAGTCTCGATGTAGTTTTTTTCCCCCGGAAAATTTCGACTATCCCTGCAATTGTCGCTATAAAATAAAAGGTAAGCGCGAGTTCAAATAAAAGGACATTTATTTCAATCTGCAAATTAATTTCTCCTTGCCCGTCAGATATGTATCTACTAGACAATTAATGTGCGATACACATCAATTGCATCCGGGAGTTAATCCGAATATTCTTAATTTTATTATATTGCAACTATAATTACTCAATATATTTTTTGATATAGGCAATGAATTTGTCAATTTCGCCCTGTTTTTTTATTAAGTCTATCCGGAACGTGAGCGCATTTTTTGTTGATGACGGAATAATTACATAAGGATCTTTTACTTGCCGGGACGAATTAATCACTATGACATCTGCCTTTTTACTTATCTCCCTGGCTGAGGGCTTTATCTGTCCGTCCTCTTGGACAATGAATATTGTCAGATGGGGATTCAGACAGTTCGCGGGACTGTTCCCCTCAACCACCACGCCCTTAAGCCCCTCCATCCTGCTCATTGCGCGCCTTAGGTCATCTTCCAGATCACTGCCGCTGCTTTTAACCCATACAACTTTCAAAGCGCCGGACCGGGACATAATTGCAGTGTCTTTGTCTTTTTGCATGATGACGTCCGGATCATCAGTGACAGATGTATAGAGATGGGTCTTTGTGAACTTGATAGCGCCAAAGCCCTTGAGGTTTTCAAGCAGAATCGAGCAGAGAGTTGTCTTTCCCACGTTGCTGTGGGCCCCGGTGACGGAGACGATTTTAAATGACATAAATACAGGATACAGGATGCAGGATATAAGATACAAGATATTCAGGAGAAATATTCTTCATAGAATAATTCCCCGGTTCATGGAATGTAGCAGGCAGCATCTGTTGCAATAATGGCAGCAAACAATTAAACTTTAACAGGCTCATTCGTGTCAGGATATATGACGTCCTCTGTTGCATGAGTATTCATATGATTAACTTTGCCTTATCTTTTATATCCGGGATTACGGCATATCGGTTCTTCCCGTTTTTCCCTGTATCAATTATTTTTTTGTGCATCGCAGTTATCATGACACTGTTTCTCACCCGGCAATCAGGAAGGAAAAGGTCCGTCATATTTATCTGCGCTGCGCTGTTCGGTTTTTTCTATAGTGTTATCAGACAGGAGCCCCTCCCCGAAATAAAGGTCCCGAGTGAAGATATCAACATTGAAGGAACAATTATTGATGTTCCGGAGATGTCCGGAAAAAAGCTGCGCTTCACGATTGATGAAGCAGTTGTGGAGCGGGAGAACATCCGTGGGAGTATCAGACTTGTAATGTTACCAAATTTATTGGGGAATAATATAAATGAAAGCCTGCCGGGGCCCGGCGACAGGATCAGCGCGGTTGCAAGAGTACGAGAGCCCGGGACTCTCCATAATCCCGGGGTATATTCTTATGATTTGAAAAAGGAAGGAATTGTCGCCGCAGGTTATATAAAGCAACTCAAGATTATTGACAGGGAGGGCGGCCTGTCAGCCAGCATCTCTCACATACGGCAGGAACTCGGAAGGGTTATTGATAAAAGCCTGACACCGGAAAACGCGTCTTTTCACAATGCGGTGATAACGGGACTGAAAGGGGGTATCAGCCGGGACATGAGAGAGGCCTTCAGCACGACAGGGCTGGCGCATATTCTCAGCATATCCGGGACCCACTTCGGGCTGCTTGCCTTTATTTTATTCACAATCATGAAGGCGGGGATCAAGGGCCTGCCTGCCAGCTGTCTGACAAGGATGACATTATATATAACGCCGACCCAGATAGCTGTCGTCTTAACGCTCCCCGTATTGCTCATATATGCAGTAATTTCCGGGTTAAGCACTCCGACAATACGGTCCTTCATCATGGTTTTTATTTACATGCTTGCTCTATTGCTTGGAAGAAAAAACCAATGGCTTAATTCCCTGTCAATTGCGGCATCCCTTATGCTCCTCTGGAATCCTGCATCGCTGTTTGAGCTTTCTTTTCTCCTGTCCTTTACAGCGGTTCTATCGATCGGGTTTGTGTTAGAGCAAAGAACACAGAGCGCAGCACGTGTTCTGGAAATACCGCAGCTCCAGGAATCTTCCCCACATAAGGTCGTAACGACACGATTTCTGGAGGGAATTAAAAGAGGGGCTGATACAGCGTATGAAAAAATAGGAACAGGGATACTGATCACAATTGCAGCCGTACTCGGAACCGCCCCGTTTGTCGCCCTTTATTTCAAACAATTTCCTTTAATCTCCCCGCTCACAAATCTGCTCGTAACCCCGTTTATCTGTTTTGTGATTCTCCCGCTTGGACTTATCTCAGGATTCAGCGCGCTTATATTTAATATGTCGTTAATGCCGTTACATGGTTTGATTGATACACTGACGAATGCTGCGTTGAGGTGCATACACTATTTCACAAAGGTACCGTATGCGAATGTGCATATCCACAACCCCTCATTTGCAGTAATGGCGGGTTACTTCCTTTCATTGATAGTTCTTGTAAGAAGTAAATCAAGATGGAGAGTTGCGCCTCTGGCCTTTGTCATCGGCATTTATTTAGTAAGTCCTTATCTGTCTGAGCACAAACTGAGTGTCACGTTTCTGGACACAGGCCAGGGAGACGCGTCTGTAGTTGAACTGCCTGATAAAAAAGTAATGCTCATTGATGGCAGTAGNNAGGGTCTTATTTCAAAGAGCGGACGAAAAAAAGGTCCCCTACACAATTCTAAAGCGGGGAGATGTGCTTGAAGGTCATGACTACACGATTTATGTACTCCATCCCTACGATGAATTCTACGCAGTTTCAGCCTCTGCGGAATATGCGACCCGGAACAGCGATTCCCTGGTCCTGAAAATCGAATCCGAAGACGCCACGCTTCTTTTTACAGGGGATATTGAAGGAGACGCTGAAGAGGATATCTTGTATCTTGGCGGCCTTCTCAAAAGCGACATCATTAAAGTCCCCCATCACGGAGGAAGGACCTCAAGCTCCGAGGGTTTTATTCATGCGGTCAGTCCTGGAATTGCGGTCATAAGCTCCGGCAGGGGGAATTCCTTCGGCCATCCTCATACGGATACCCTTGAGAGATATAAACGGGCAGGGGCGAGGGTTTTCAGGACGGACCTAAACGGCGCTGTTACCATAACGGGTAATGGGCGGTCGTATGTAATTAACACATATAAAGACAGCGTGTTTAAAAGAGTTGAGGACTTTCAGGATGAGATGAGGAATTTGAAACTGCTTTTTTAAACAGCCAGCCGGATTGCGGAGCACGTTTATTTTGCGCTTTTTATGAGACTGTCAAGCTCGTCTGCCAGGTCCCTGTTTAATGGCTTCAGGGCTTCAAGTTCCTTTTTTGCGGCAGGCAGCATGGAATTACCAAGTTTTACATAAGCTATCCCGAGATGAAAGCGGGCCTCCGCGAATTCAGGTTTTATTTTCAGGGCCTGCTTATATGCGTCAACGGCATTTTGATATCTTCTGAGGTCACTGTATAAATTTCCGAGGGTGTAGTGAGATTCCGCATTCTCTGGATTGACCATCACCGCAGATTCCAAGGCTTTTACTGCTTCCTTCTGGTTGCCGAGCATTGAAGAAACAACCCCTAAAGATATGAGGGCTTCTTCAAATTTGGGATTGATTTTAACGGCGTTTTTATATGACTCGAGCGCTTCGGTATACCTGTGGAGGTTGTAATATGAATGCCCCAGGTTGAAATACGCCTCTGCATAATCAGGCTTTAATTTAATGGCCTGCTTAAAGGCGTCGATCGCCTCTGAATATTCCGCATTCTCTGCATTCTCGACCCCGATGTCAAAGAAGGTTTTTCCCGTGGGCTTTTGGGCATAACTATTGAATGACAAAAGACATATGGAAAGAGCAATAAACACGAAAAAACTATACGCTGATCGTGATCTCATGCTGATGATTTTACAGAAAATGATTTTGTTTGTAAACAGAAAGAAAAATAGAGAATGAATAATATAAAAAAAATGAACTTACCCGCCTATTTTGGACATTGTTTTCAAATGTCCGCCAGAGGCGGGATCTTCATTAAGAAGATGTCTTTGGGGCTTGATTTTAACCGCCCTGAAAAATAATTTTTCCATCGCATCATCAGACACGCCTTCCCTCATAGGAGTCTTGATATCGATTTCTTCCCTGGAAAAAAGACAGGGCCTTATCTTGCCGTCAGCAGTCAGGCGCAGTCTGTTGCAATAGCCGCAGAAATGGTCACTCAACGGGCTGATTATCCCGATAACGCCGGCAGCACCTTTGAATCTGAAATTCCTTGAAGGACCCCTTCCTTTGAATGTAAGACGCTCGAGATTTCCGAGACCTGATATCTGTTGCATGATCTCTGCTGAACTCACGCATTTGTCTTTGGCCCAGATCCCGTTGCAGTTAGCGGGCATGAATTCGATGAAGCGTATATGGTAATTTTTTTCAAACGTAAGAGACGCGAAGGATGATATCTCGCCGTCGTTGAGGCCGCGAATAGGAACGACATTTATCTTTACCGGGGTCAGGTTGACCCTTTCCGCTTCCCTTATGGATTCCCAGACGCGTGCAATGTCCCCTTCTTTTGTTATCTTCCTGTACACTTTTGCATCCATTGTGTCAAGGCTGATATTTACCCGGTCAAGCCCTGCCTGTTTCAGATCTCCTGCAAGCGTTGAAAGAAGTATCCCGTTGGTCGTGAGGCTTAAATCGCGTATGCCTATTTCCTTGAGCGACGCAACCAGTTGAATGATGTTTTTTCTGACAAGGGGTTCTCCCCCGGTGATACGGACCTTTCTCAAACCATGTGTGTGGGCGATCCGCACGAATCTGACTATTTCCTCATCAGTCAGGACCTCGGATTCTTTAAAGTACGTGAGGCCCTTTGAGGGCATACAGTACACGCACTTAAGATTGCATTTGTCTGTTATCGATACCCGCAGATAATCAATCCGGCGGTTGTATGAATCTTTTATGGGCTGCGTTCTGTGTTTCATGTAGGGATATGCCGCTGTCAGCTCCCGCAAACATCAGGGGCTGATAGCTTCTTTATTTCCCGAACGGACACACCGGATACCTGCATGTTTCACACTTCACACACAGTCCGCCGTGTCCCAGTTCGGCCAGCTCCTTTCTGCCAATCCTCTCTCCTGCGAGTATCCTCGGCAGGACCAGATCGAATACCGTGATGTCAGCGTACATGCCGCAGGCAGGGATACCGAGAATGGGGACAAGATCAGGGGTATGAGGTGTGAGTTCGGAGTCAGAAATCAGTGGTTCGGCAGTTTTTTCACTCTTCACTCTTGCCCCTTGACTCCTGACTCTATCAACATACGCGACCAGAAACATCGATCCCGGCAGGACGGGCGAACCGTAATGCATTTCCTCTACCCCGAGGTTCCTGATTGCAAACCGGGTGACATCATCCGGGTCTACAGACATCCCTCCTGATGTGATGATAAGGTCAGCCCCTGCATCAATCAGTTCCCTGATCCTGTCCTCGATGGTCTGCACATCATCAGGGGCAAAGCGTACGCCGATGATGTCCCCGTCAACTCCTTTTATTTTTTTTCTTATGACGGGCTCAAAGGCGTCCTTGATCCTGCCGTGATATACTTCATTGCCTGTGATGACAATCCCCGCCTTCGGTTTCCGGAGTTCCTTTATATTCAGGACCCCATGAACGCGTTCAGCGATGTTTACCGCTTGATCAACAATGGATTTTCTCACTACAAGAGGGATCGCCCGTGTGCCTGCCACAAGCTGTCCCTTTTTTACCACTGAATTACTGTGGATGGTTGCGCACATGACTTCCCCGAGCATGTTAAAATCAAGGAGGGCATTGCGGTTGATATGCAGCAGGCCGTCTCTCTCTGCAATAAGGTTTATCTTCCCTTCATTTGGTTCCCCGGCCATCGCAATCCCTTCCCCTGCAAGAGCTGCGGCAATAGCAGCGGCTGCGTCGTTTTCATGCATCTCGTCCTCTTTGATTTCGAGGATGAAGAGCTGTTCCTTCCCCAGCCGTTTTAAATGTTCGACATCTTCTGCACGTACGACATGCCCCTTTTTAAAGGCCCTGCCCTTGAATTCTCCCGGTCGAATTTCCGTAATGTCATGCGGCAGTACCATCCCGACAGCTTCACTGACAGGAACAGTTTTTGAGCCGGAGCTGCTGCTATTATTGTTATTTATTTGACAAGCGTCACACATGTTTCCTCCTGATTTTATTGTTTCCCTCACTCTCGGGCAGTATTTGCAATTCCGTTGAGAGAGTAATGCATTACCAGCCCTGTTAAAAAACCTATTGTAAGATTGTTAACCACAAATCCCGTTACTGCCACTGTCAATGCAATGAAAACGGACATCCTGTCAGACAGGATATCTTTTACAAAGAAGGAGTGCTGGATCCCGACATAACAGAGCAGAATGCCTAATATCCCTTTTGGAAACGCGGTAACGATTGAGAGAATTGAATTGCCGAACAGAAGTGCAAGCGCAATGAGTGTTCCCCCGATGATGTAACCTGACCGATTACTGGATGCTCCGAACTTGTGATGCGCGGTCAACCCCCCGCTGCCGTGGCACATGGGTGCTCCTCCCGTGATGCCTGAAACGATATTTGCTATCGCCATGCTCATAGGGATGTTTTTGAGATTCAATTTTTCGGCCCTTTTCCCGTAAAGGATGTTACCTGCTGATTCGGTTGCTACGATTGCATTGCCGAAGGTAAGGGCTATCTGCGGGAGGACGAGCAAATTAAATGCCGTCCACCAGCTGTCCTGTCCTGGCAGTTCCGCAGAAAAGGGCACGGGTCCGGTCACCAGGCCTCCGCTGTTTTTGAGTACCATCCCTATCGCAATGATCAGCAAAGGGATAAGGGCGGGGACACTTTTTACGACAAATATGCTTAAGATCAGGATGAATCCGGCTAATGAAGCGATTAAAGGGTCGGTGCCAATAAGATTCAAAGAGGCCTTAATGAGAATCAGCCCCAATCCAAGCTGAATTCCCCTGACAACGGAGACAGGGAAGAGATTCCCGAGCCAAACGCTTAACCCCGTCATTGAAATAAGAAGGAGAATGACTCCCAGAAGTATGCCGCCCGCGTTAATGACTGTATAGCTCAGGCCTGATGCAATAGCGATTGCCGACATTGCCTTAAGCGGCTGCACAGGCATCGTGATGTCAAAATACCAGGCAGAACCTATATAGAAGAGGCCGGCCATTAAAAATAAAACCGTGGGATTGAAACCGTTCCGGGCTATTAATGCAATGGCAAGAGGAAGCAGGACGCCGATGTCGCCAAAGGCGCCGGAGATATCCCACATTGCTCTTTTAAAACCTGTTGCCGGATAGTTACCAGAGGCGTTCATTTACCGTTTCCAAAAATCTCCATAAATTTTTTATCGATCATTCCGTTGACACCCTGTTCAAGCGATTCGAATTTTCTCAAAAACTCCCTGGCCTCATGTGTGAGCGTTGCGCCGCCGCCGTGCAGTCCGCCGGTTTTTCTTTCCACGAGGCATGTCCCGAGTCTTTGCTCCATGGTCTGAATATAGCTTAATGCCTTTCGGTAGGATACATTGATGTTCCTGGCAGCCTTATTGATTGATCCGAATCTATCAATAGCCCTCAGAAGCGCTTCCCTGCCTCTGCCGAACACCGCTTCTCCGTCAACCTCGATCCAGATCTTTGATCGTACACGCATAGTATCGTTATAACACAATTGTCATAACGCTGTAAAGAAAAAAGTGCGAAAGAATGAAAACGTGAAATCGGGTAAGGTGAGAAAATGATTAAAGCCTGCCTTTGCGCTGATGCACTCCGGTGTTAGGGAAGTCTGTAATACGCCCCTTGAACACAAGCCTTGCATAAGAGTTTTCCGTCTAAAGGGATATCCCTCTTGTCCTGGACATATTCGCCGCATTTATCACATTTGATCCGACGGAGAGGTCTTCCAGGCATATCCTCTTCAGGAATCCGCACTTCAACTTTTTTCCATTCAAAAAGCTCTTCATCGGGCATTATCTTATACGCTTCAAGCTGGCATTTGTATTTGTCTTCGATATCCGGGAAGTAATTCTTGGCCTTCTCCTTGGATTCTTCCTTCGCAACTATTCTCACCGCAGTTCCAGTGTCCGAATTTACAAACGTGGCCGCCATCTTTCCGAAATCAAGAAACTTTAATGACCGCTTGCCGAGACTGCAGCCGGTAACGGACTGGATCGCATCAGTTGCACAGCGGTCAATTTCCACATACGCGATGAGCTTCTTCCGGTCCTGGCCCTTCGGATCATGTATCCCTATCAGTGTTAATCCGAGCATGCTCATCCTGACCCCCAGCACCTGTCCGGGGCAGAGATGGCCGTGCGTCCTGACCGATTCTTCAAGCAGTTTTTCAAAATCCATATCGTTTGATATTAAGTGAAGACATACAATTATTCAAGCGTCATGCCTGAAGGCTCCCGGATTTCTCCTATCAGGGCAGGCGTGATGGGGCTCCATTTTACTCGACATATTCGCCTGGCAGCCAAGAGGCAGGCTCTAGAGAGTGAGGTATTGATACCTAGCGTGGCCTCACTTATAACCTCATGGTAATCAATATAAAAAACTACGCCTGCTTCAAAATACCTACGAGCTGCTTTACCTTATTCTCTATCATCTCTCTCACTGTGCGGAAGCCCTTTTCGTCAAGGTCCTTTGGATCAGGGATGCCCCAGTCTTCCCTTTGCGATGCCTTCACAAAAGGGCATTCGTCTCCGCATCCCATCGTTATTACGTAGTCGTACTCTATGTCCGGGATGCTCGAGAGGGACTTTGAAGTGTGTGTCGACATGTCATAACCGATTTCCCTCATTGAAGTAAGCGCCTTTGGATTTACCGTGCCGGAAGGCCTCGAACCGCAGCTGTAAGGTTCAATCACATCTGCTCCATGTATTCTGGCAAATGCCTCGGCAATCTGGCTCCGGCACGAATTTTCAATGCAGACAAACAGTACTTTTTTCACAGCGGATCTCCCCCGGCTACGCGACAGGTCTGAGAAACATAGTATTTCCTTTTAAAATATAGCGCTACATGTACCAGTCCGATCAGGACAGGGACTTCAACCAAAGGGCCTATAACGGCAGTGAAGGCGGCTTCGGAGTTAATACCGAACACCGCCACTGCTACGGCAATGGCGAGCTCAAAATTATTGCTTGCTGCCGTGAACGACAGAGACGCTGACTTCCGATAATCTGTCCCTATTTTTTTTGCCATATAGAAGGAAATGAGGAACATGACGACGAAATAGATCAGCAGGGGGATGGCAATGCGGATGACATCCAATGGCAGCCTGACGATATAATTACCTTTCAGGGAAAACATGACAACTATAGTAAAAAGCAGGGCAATCAAAGTGACGGGGCTTATCCGGGGGATAAATTTCTCTTCATACCATTCACGGTCTCTTATGTAAATAAGGCTGAAACGTGTGATTATCCCGGCAAGAAAAGGTATGCCCAGATAGACAAAGACGCTTTCCGCAATCTGTCCCATGGTAACCATCACTACTGCCCCTTTTAAACCGAGCCATGACGGCAACAGGGTTATGAAAATATACGCATAGACAGAGTAAAACAGGACCTGGAATACGGAGTTAAATGCAACAAGCCCGGCAGTATATTCCGTGTCCCCGCACGCCAGCTCATTCCAGACAATGACCATCGCGATGCACCGTGCCAGGCCGATCATGATGAGGCCGACCATATAACCGGGATAGTTGTGAAGAAACACTATTGCCAGGATAAACATCAGGGCCGGCCCGATCACCCAATTTTGTATGAGCGAGAGTCCAAGCACTTTTTTGTTCTTGAATACTTCTCCAAGGTCTTCATACCGCACCTTTGCAAGGGGAGGGTACATCATAAGAATAAGACCGATTGCGATGGGAACGTTTGTCGTCCCCGCCTGGAAGGAATTTATGAACGACTCAATATCCGGGTAGAGATAACCGCTTCCTACCCCGGCAGCCATAGCCAAAAAGATCCAAAGGGTCAGATACCGGTGTATAAAAGACAACTTTTTATCGCCGTTGTGATCAGTGCTCATAGGTATTCCTTTTTCAGCATTTCCTGCTCTTCTTGATTATCTCGGGCGGTTTTCCGCGCATTCTTTCGAAGATTCCCATAAGAAGGAACCTGGTAAACATATCCGACTCATCGAGTGAATAATGTATCCATCTGCCGTTTTTTCTGTCTTTTATTAATCCTGCCTCTTTTAACAGGCTCAAATGAAATGAAATATTCGGCTGCGTCATACCCAATGTCTCAGCAATATCACAGACGCATATTTCCCTGTCTTTCATTAAAGAGAGTATCCTGAGCCTTGTTTCATCAGACAAGGCCTTGAAAATTGGAAGAATGTTGTCCATTGACTGTTCCTTCCTGGTAGCAGGAGATTATATTAATTAGATGCCTGTTTATGTGTCAGCTATAATCAACATTGCTATGTACTAAGTAAAAAAGTGCAATAAGGTATTTATTATATAAAAAACAATTTATATATAGCGTTCATTTTAGATAACCTGTAAACAGTTTGTCAAATTCATAGGGGAGAGCGATGAAGGTAATTTTACAAGGAAAATGTATATGATCCAATACACGATTCATGGCATCAGCCATGCAGCCCTTCATATTGGCTGGCTATGCGAGGGGAAAGTATCAGGAGAAACCGCATGCATGGTTTTTATGATTTAAATCATAATAAATCCTCAGGATTTCAGTTACATTCATACTGAGGATGTTGACATTGATGTGAAAAGGTTTATCCCACCTAACAAGAGCCCAACTTTTCAACATCAACCATGTCCCCTATCTGTCAACATCCTCTTTTTTCTTTCTGCGCTGATATCGGGTATCTGCGGGGGCGAATGATATGAACTCCGCATACAGCCTGTATCTCAGATATATGAAAACGTATTATATTCTTCAGGTTCTAACTCCCTTCCCCGCATCAAGTTTTTCTCACATAGTCCGATAACTATATTCAGTATCACCGGAATAAACCAACCCTGGTGTACAAATTGTGGAGCATATTATGTCCAAATGGAAAGATTTAGGGACCCTTCTGCTGGAATATGGTTTGATAACGATTAATGATCTTCATGAAGGATTGAAACTTCAGGGACAGACCGGCCTCAGGCTGGGCGAGGCGCTGGTGAAACTCGGCATTGTCAGTATGGAAGACATAGACTGGGTACTCAGTAAACAGCTGGATATCCCTTACGTTATTGTTGAAGACATTAATGTGAACATTGAATTACTGGAAAAATTCCCCAAGGAGTTCCTGATAGAGAACAGGATCCTCCCGCTGTATGAAGCAGATGACCAGGTTTCGATTGTGATCGAGGACCCGTTCAATAAATCAGCAATCGCCTATATTGAAGGCTCAATCGAAAAGAAGGTGAGTCTTTCTACAGGCAGCGGGAGTAAGATCGAGGAATTACTAAAACAGACCTTTAACAAAGTTGGCCTTCCGGCATTAATTCACGTGATAAAAAGTTGCATAGCAAAAATTAAAGAGACTTCTTTTTACCGGATTGACTTTTTGCTCGCTGAACATTCCTGCGGGATCAATGTCTTTGGCTCGGGGATATTAAAACATCTGGGGGAAGTAAAAGGTCACTACACAAATGAAGATATTTTCATGGCCTTTGATGATCTCGGTATCCATTTCCTGTACGAACAATCCTTCAGTAATAACAGGCGGTTTATAGCCGTCTTTCCACTCGAAAACAGGATTGATATCATAAAAATGCCGGCGATTATCGGGGGATATGGTTTGTTCCGTCCTGAGGGCAATATTTTTTCTGATGCCCACGTGTACGGATTTTCACACGTTTTCCCTTTGAGCAAACCGATACACGGGTATCCGTATCTTGCGACCAAAGATATACGATCTTCATTTGAAAACTTTATATATGTTATCGATGCCGCGCCGGCAGAGTTTAAAGACTATTACATAAACACCTATCTTCCCCGAAGATGTCCTTCCTGCAACACAGGCGGCTGCGGGGCATGCATGGAATTGGGATACCAGTTTGAAAAAATAGTAGGTATTTATTCTTCCGATGATTTAAATAAATTGATGAAAGAGGATTATCTTGGCTAAGATCGATGCTTTATTTACCTACATGATTGAACATAAGGCGAGCGATCTGCATTTAAGCTCGGGGGCAAAGGCGAAAATAAGAAAAAATGGTGAACTTGAAGAATTGGATTATCCTGAACTGACCAATGAGGCAGTGCAAAGCCTGCTTTTTGAAATTACCACGGAGCAGCAGAAGAACTCATTCCTTGCCAGAAAAGATCTTGATTTCGCATATGAAATCCCGGGGGTTGCGAGATTCAGGGCAAACTATTTCGAACAGAAAAGAGGGACGGGAGCTGTCTTCAGGGTCATCCCGACAGAAATCCTTTCCGTGGAGGCACTCAATTTACCTCAACAGATTCTTAAATTAACTCAGTTAAACCGGGGGTTGGTTCTGGTGACCGGGCCTACAGGCAGCGGGAAATCCACAACACTTGCGGCAATTATCGATTATATCAATATACACAGGAAAGATCATATTCTGACGATTGAGGACCCCGTAGAATTTGTCCATCAGAACAAGGGTTGTCTTGTTAATCACAGGGAAATCGGCAATCATACGGAGTCCTTTGCCTCGGCGTTAAGGGCAGCGCTCAGGGAGGACCCGGATGTAATTCTCGTAGGTGAAATGCGTGACCTTGAAACAATAGAACTTGCCATAACAGCGGCAGAGACAGGACATCTGGTCTTTGGGACGCTCCACACAAGTTCGGCTGCGAAAACGGTGGACCGTATCATCGATGCCTTTCCCGCCGGCCAGCAGGCCCAGATCCGTACCATGCTTTCGGAGTCGCTAAAGGGCGTTATCTGTCAGCAGTTATTAAAAAGGATTGACCAACCAGGACGTCTGGCCGCCCTTGAGATACTCTTTTGCAAGACCTCTATTGCAAATTTGATCAGGGAGGGCAAGACGTTCCAGATCCCTTCCATGATGCAGACAGGGAAGGGAGACGGCATGCAGCTTCTGGACCAGGCGATTATGGATTTTTTAATGAAAAAGCAGATTGCCCCGGAAGAGGCATACCTCAAGGCCAACGACAAGAATGCCTTTGAGAGATTTATTAAGAAGGCGTAGTATTCTCAATCTCCTGCCTCAGTGTTCTGAGGATATCCATGCTCTCCTCGATTTCCTCAATTTCGTTAAGCTCAAGAATAACGCTGAGATCCGGTTTTATTCTGACTAATTCCCTGAGCGCCCTGATCTCCGCGCAGTCGCGCGTCAGCGGCCAGTGGTCAGTGATTCCTCCGCGCAGGCCGTTGTTCCTGTGAATGTGTACGAAGCGGATCTTTTTTATGCTGGCAGCATCAAGCGATTGCACAAATTCAACCGAATCAAGGCCTGATGATTCGACATGGCCGATATCCAGCGTGATAGAATCCGCGAAATGATCCCAGAACCAGTTTACATCTCCTGTGTCTGCGGAGTTCTCAAGGGAGACCTGTGTAACTGTGCTGAGCTTTCCGAGTGATCTTCTGAAGATATCCTCTGACTCACCTTCAAGCCGCCCGCCCTCGGGAGACTTCTCATCGTGTATAATCAGTGCCAGGTCAGCCAATCCCGCCATCTCCATCAGGTCCTCAAACATGTCTTTCTGCAGCAGGGAGTAATGAACAGGGTGTATTACGTAACGGACACCGGCATCTTTACAGGCGCGGGTGCACTTCCTCATGAAGTCGAGGCTGCCATTCATTCCGCGGTATATGGAAATCTGCAGAAGGTCCGCATCCCAATAGTCTACTTCTTCCGGATAAAGTACTCTTGTTCCTATGAGCATATTTTATTGTAAACCAAGAGACGCGGTAAGTGTATACCTGTAACATATAACATATGGGTAGCAAAAATGTTTAATATTTTCAGACCAGAGTACAAAGACTGCGGGTGAAGCGAACTACTCGAATTGTGATTTCAGGCTTATAAATTCCTTTTTAAGTGTATCCAATTCCCTGCGCAGTGCTGTAATCTCATCCTCCAGTTTTGCAATCCGCTCGTTTTCAGTCCTTACCCTGATCGTTGCGGTTTCGTCAGAAAGGGCAGGCCCTTCTTCCCTGATCTCTGGTTCGCCTGACAGAAGGTGGGCGAACCGGGGTTCTTTTCTGCCGGTCTGCCGAGGAAGCTTTACGACAAGAGGCGGTTCTTTTTCCATCAACCTGTTCAGGATTTCCTCAACCTCCTGCAACCCCCCGAAGGGATACATTCGTTCCGCTCGGTTCCTGATCTCCCCGACTGTTTGCGGTCCGCGCAGCATTAATTCACACAGGACGGCAACGTAATCACTGGATAGGGTGAATTTCTGAGGGAATGAGTGCTGGTATTTCGGGACACGGCTGTCCGCCTTATAAATCTTTTCTACCAGTCCTTTTTCACGCAGACTGTCCAGTCCCCGAACGACAGTTGTATCTTCATATGAAACCACAGGGCTGCGGTTGGATTTCTGATTACATGCGTTGGTCAGGGAGTTGAGGGTCAGGGGATAATAATCAGGAGTGGTAATTTCCTTTTCAATAAGGCAGCCAAGAATGCGCACTTCAATATCGTTAAGCAATATATCCATTATGCTTACGGATTATCTTCAACTGCCACATAATCACTGCCGGTTATATATTTCTCCAGATCCTGTATTTTGATCTGCTGATCATTAATGATAGCGTTGACGATATCACCTATGGTAACCACACCGATTAACTGGTTATTTTCAAAAACCGGCATATGGCGACAGTGAACGGTCGTCATCAACGCCATACATTCATCAACGGTTTTGTCAGGCGTTATGGAATATACTTCCTTTGTCATCAGTTCTCCAACAGATGTTTCCCTTGAAGATTTGCCTTTCAGTATTACCTTACGGGCATAATCTCTCTCTGAAAAGATACCTGCTAACTTCCCTTGATCAATCACCATTAACGCCCCGATGTCTTTTTCAGCCAGAATCTCTAATGCCTTATACGTTGTTTCCCTTGAGCTGATAGACCAGATTTTTTTGCTCTTTGATCTCAGAACATCCTGAACTTTTAACATAGTCTTTCCTCCCCCTTGCGGAAATTATACCTTGATACTCAATCCCTGAGCATGCGGAATTTTGTTTAATATATGTGAGTTAATATTATCTTAAGATATACGTCGTGTCAACCAATACAGGAATGAATGTTAAAGACGAAAAGCCACGGGATTCCATTTATCTCGCAAAAGCGGATAAGAGGCAAGAGGGCAAGGCCGTCCTGCCTCTTATTCATTTTTTTGCGTCATGGCTTCCAGATAGTACGCAATCATCAGGACGAGGATAACCACCGCCCCCAGTCCTATTTCGTATAATTTTTCAACAGGAGTATGTTCCATAAGAGACGTCTGCGCCTCGATTAAGAGGATACGTCTGATTGCGGCGATAATACCAATTGCAAGAAAGGGCCCCAGCGAAAATTTCTGTTTCTTCAGAAACCGGATAACCGTCCAGAGCAGTTCGAGGATTATAAGGGCGAGAAGCACATCATTTACCAGGGTAATCATGGATGTGCGTGAAGGCTCCAGAATGTTGAGAAAAGCATAGAAAAGGATAAAACCGCAGGCGATGAGCAACAACAGTGCTGCTACTACGTGAAAGACTATATCTATCTTTAGGAGGATCGTGCGAAATATATTTGTTAAATCTGATTTATCCTGTTCCATGGATGCCTTTCAGTTATAGCGTATGAAGATAATTATCCTCTGATAAACGTAAAAATTCAACTTATTTTAAATTTGTGTGATTACATGTGAAGGGTGATTATTTCAAAAAGCGTTTATCACAATCGTGACAGGCGAGCTTATGTTTCCCATTTCTCGACGCGGTTTACAGTGGCGGATATGAGACGGTTTATTCTTCGCATCAGGAAAGGAATGATTCATCTGGTTTAATTACCAAAATAACCTGGGAATTTTACCAGATCCATTATGTTATTATGGCATGCTGTGGCCATATTGACATAGGCATTGCTTCATTATATTATGTGAAATGCCACGATTTTTAATATATTTGATTTCTGGTACATCGTTTGCTATAAGCTTATGAGGGAATAAAATATTTTTATGTATGAATATCGTTAAGTTCTCAGGAGAGAATTAAGACTGGAGGTGCGTTATGAAAAGACAGACTGGGACATCGATAATTGTCCTTATGCTCCTCATTTTCACGGGCATAATCATGAATGCTGCCGTTACTGGCGCTGATTATAACAAGGCAACGGTTCTCATCGGGTATCTATCAGGTGATCATTTGACACCAAAGCCGATTACCGGTGCTCAGGGCAAGATTGAATTTAAACTCAGCGATGACGGGAGAGAATTGTATTATAAACTAAGTGTGGCGAATGCCGAACAAGCTACCGCAGCATATATTTATTTAGCTCCTGACGGTGAAAACGGACGTGCCATTATCACTCTCTTTGACCTTAATGAGTTTCCACGAAGCGGCAGCTTCGACGGAGAGGTGGCTGAAGGGATCATCACTGCCGATAAACTCATCGGTCCGCTTGTAGGAAGTTCCCTCAGTTCACTTTTCAGGGAAATGGGAGATGGTAATACGTATGTCAATGTTCTTACGNNATTGAACGGCGTTTCACTGTACTGCGTTGGTTTTTGTTACTGAAACGGGACAGGCGGGACGGTACCTGCAAGAATAACCTTTTCTCTGAGCGCTGGTTGCTGGCGTGTTGAGGATGTGAATGATTCATGTGACTCTGTATTTCCGTGAAGGATGCTGGCTATGCGATCAGGCTGAAGAAATGTTGAATGGTCTTAAGAGCAAGTATGGCATTATCATTAAGAAGATTTCGATAGATTCGGATAGAGAGATCTATGAACTGTACAGGTTTGACATCCCTGTCCTGGAATTTAAAGACGGCTCAGCTCTTCATGGAGTGATAAAAAAAAAGGACCTCATAAAAAAAATAGAGGAAAATATGGAGTAGCGAGGGATCGATTTTCGTGTGCAGCATGTAAGCCCCCGCTCTGCAGGGGGGGCTTACGCAGAGGATTATATTTTCATTACATTCACTGCGTTAAGCCCTTTAGGCCCTTCTTCAATTTCGAAACTGACCGAATCTCCTTCCAGAAGAGACTTAAATCCGTCTCCGGTTATGGCCGATAATGTACAAACACATCATTGCCATCATCGCTGAAGATAAATCCTAATCATTTGGAATCGCTGAATTATTTTACTATTCCTTTGCGCATTTTTTACTTTCCTCCTTGCGCGTAAAACTCATAACATTTAAGCTCCGCTGGTATTTATAAAAAAGACCACAAAGGAGAAAGTCTTTGAGGGCTGGCCTGTAAAAAAACATCTGAAAATTCTCCTAACCAACAAAAATAATAAGCATAATTCTCAAGATTAACGGCACAGAATTATCGAAGAAGGATGCATAAAAATAAGGATGCCCAGATGCATTGCCTATCAGGGGTCGCACTATGGCATTATAGAGATAAGTTAATATATTTCAATGTGATACTCATGAATAAGGGAGTATAAGTGAAGTGCATCCAGTGCCTCGAAGAGAATAACAGTTCATCACGCCATTGTGAAAAGTGCGGAGCCCCTCTTCCCATGAGGAGGCGCGGCGACCGTTACCGTAAAAGAATAGTCTTTATAGGTATCGTGGTCATACTAATGCTGGTGAGTGCTACTGCTTATTTATTACGGGACATTATTGCTCCCGCTGTTGAGAGGGAAGGAATAATATCCCCTGGTGAAAAAGAGAAATATGAGAATGAGAGACGGAAGAAACGTGAAGAGCTGAAGGCCAAACTGAGGGCAATAATAAAGGAACAGTCCACAGTTCAGACTGAAGAGAGAAAACTCATTGCTGATGACGATGTGGTGTCTGCTGAAGTTCAGAGAGATGAAAAGGCGATTGTTGCCGGCTGGGTCATAATTACAGATCCTTGGGAAAGGCAGGTCAATAAATTCAGGGCAGGATTGGCTGGAAACGGCTGGCTGGCCCTGTCGACCCGTGCGTGCCTTGGTGGAAACAGATGGTTTTTTTATCCGGATGCGGGGCAGGCAGTTGAAATAACCGGAGGACAGTGGATATCCGGGGACAAGGTCGGTTTATGGCATATTACTGAAAGCGCGGGCAGCCTAGAAGGGCCCGGGCTAGCCCCCTGGAACGATAGGGAACCTGTGTCGTGGTCAAGCCTTGAATCGGCTGATGAATATCATTCAATCACATTACGACGAGGGCGGGCTGAGGGTTTTTTCCTTCTTTCCTCACTCCCTGACTACATTGATGAAACCGGGATATTTCTCCAGGACGGAAATATTGTGGGCTGGTCATTTGGTCAATGGCTGCCTAAAGGGTATATGTGGCCGGGGAAGAACGGGAAGCCTGCATATAAAACCTGGGTTAAATATTTCTACAATATGACCTTTGCAAACGGCCGGGAAGAGAAGTTTGCGAGGGCCCTGGCCATGCATGAGGGCTATAGCGGGCCGGAGCAGCTTTCTGCCTTTATTGAGGGATTTCTGTTGCCGCCGAAACTGACAGCAGAGGATACCCCTTATTATTTAATGCCTGAAAAGATCATTACACGGATGCATAATCTTATTACCAAGGCTGTCAACAACGGGGACGTAAACATAATTGCGGAGATGTTTAACGGGCAGGTATTGAAGCGTATAGGCGATATCAGCTTGTTGATGGATGTTATCCCAGCCAGAGCCCATGCGGGCGGATTTAAAGCAGCTATAGCAGAAATCGAGGATTCTGGTGAAAATATAATCCGAAAATTGGGGCATCCTGTGCCGGCACTTGAGGCACTTCATATTAAGTATTACCAGGACTGGCTTCAGTCTCTGGTTTCTGCCGGGGCCGTGAATGAAGGACTCCAGGCTTTTGGCAGGGCAAATGCGTATTATCCTGATGACCCGTATATTCATCTGCTTGGGGCTGAACTCACGCTCCTGAATGGTGACTGGAAAGAGGCGGAACGCATGTTATATATGAGGGATTATCCTCTTTTTTATCAGGACCGTTATGAACTGCTCGCCCTGCGCATTTCTGAGATAAAAGGTCAGGAAGAAAAGATTGTTATACGGTTCCCGCCCGGATCCAGTACGATACCGGTAACGGCATCAATTAATGGGATCATCAAGCAGAATTTCCTGGTTGATACCGGGGCCTCAATGGTAACTATTCCTTCATCAACAGCTGATGCTCTGGGACTGGAGATTGTTCATGGACAAAGGAAGGTATCGACTGCTGGCGGGACAGTGAACGTGCGTGAGGTGATCATCGGTATGTTAGAAATTGATGGGTGGATAGAATACGATGTCAGAGCATATGTACTTGATCTGCCGGACCGACCAGGGTTGGGGCTCCTCGGACTCAATTATCTCGGCAGATTCCGGATGGATCTGAAACCTGAAGAAGGGACTCTTATGATTATTCCACGATAACTGCCCGTTTGAATGATCTTTTATCTGAAGGATATGATGCATTATTTCGCGCGGTGCTTCTTATTATGTTGAGGGGGGAGATATTGCCGGCCGGGAATTAAATTTATGGGAAAACGGGTATCAGTCAAAACACATCCTCTATGGTCTTTGATGACAGGGATTCTTGTATCTGCCGGACTTTCGTTATTTTTTCATTTCGGTATCTTGATTACGTATTATTATTTTCCAGGCTCTGTCTTATGTATGATCGGCCTGATAATGCTCTTCTCCCTGCTCTTCTGGATGAATATTAAATATGACCATATGCTTGATCTGAATGATGTATTTTCAAAAACTATCTCATTTGGCATGAATGTCCGCACCGGATTTGCCGGATTTTTTTTACGTGTTCTGAGACCATTAAATCCTTATATCGGCGCCTTTATCACTATCTTGTTTTTGCTGCTGGTGCTGTGGAGTGTTCCTGCCCTGATTATTTATTTGGTAGTATATCCGGGTCCGCCCGGGAACCTGCTGAAAATNNTTTCCGTCTGTTGCGGATAAGCTCACATTCATTTGTGGAATCCTGTGTGGCACGGCAGTGGGAGCCATTATTCTCTGATATAAGGACAGGAATATTACATATGACATCATGCAAGCATAGTATACTGGCGCTATTGCCTGAAAAGAAAAACCTGGTGCGGTGCCGGCGCTGCCATTTGACAATCAGGGCTGATGAACTTGGAGAGGGTCATTGCCCGGAGTGCTTTGAGGTAAGCGGGGGGAAACTATATGACTTTGAAGAAATCGCGGTAGCAGACACAGGGAAAGTCAGATATAGATGTGAAGAATGCGGGGTCATTATTGAAAGTCTTTAACGAAAGAAAGGCACAGTGCCTGTGATTCCCTGGGAATTTATCGACAGCGCTCAGGTGCCTGGTACCGGTGGAGAGCTTTGCCTTTACAGGCGGGGAGACGAGTTTTCGATCAGACTGGAGAACTGTGAGCTCATGAACAGCCGGGTTCATGGATCGGAGGATGCCCTTGCCGAACTCGCGTGCGCGCGGATTGCTCACCGTACATGTCCGCGTGTGCTTATCGGGGGGCTCGGGATGGGGTATACTCTGGCTTCGGCCCTGCGCCTGCTTGGGAACGATGCGCGTGTTGTAGTAGCTGAACTGGTGCCTGCCGTGGTGGAATGGAACCGTGGACCCCTTGCCCATCTGGCCGCCTATCCCCTTGAGGATGAACGGGTCAGTATTCGTAAGATTGATGTTGCACGGATGTTAAAGGATAAGCAACGGGCCTATGATGCTATCCTGCTTGATGTGGACAATGGGCCTGATGGTCTGACCCGGCAGGAAAATGACTGGCTGTACACCCGCTCAGGACTGGATGCCTGTGTTGGGGCACTGCGGGTGGGGGGCGTGCTGGCTGTCTGGTCCGCAGGACCGGATCGAGCTTTTACGAAGCGTGTGCGACAGGCAGGTTTTAAGGTGGAAGAGGTCCAGGTGCATGCTCGCGGGTCTCGCAGGGGAGGACGTCACACGATATGGATTGCTGTGCATGGAGGACTGTGAATTTACTACTTTTTGGGCCCGAAGAGATTGGGGATATAAAAAGTGTCGTACTTTGTCACCAGTCCCTTGATATTTAAATACTGCAGATCTTTTGCCTTGCTCTCGCTGAATCCGAGCTTTCTGAAGTCTATTATGCCCTTGGGGGAATGGCATTCATCACATGCGACACTGATCTCTTTTTTGGCTATGTGACGGTGGAAAAAAATCAGATCCTTTTCTCTATCGGCTGGTGAGAGTCTTTTTTCATTTTTAATAAACTCACCGGCTTTTTGATTATCTTCTGTATTGATAATTAATTTATTTATTCCGTTTTCAGTCCTGTAGACCGCAATTCTGGATATGAAGTGCCGTACCTTAGCCGCTTCCGCGGGTTCTTTCGGATCATCCAGTATTTTCAACATCTTAGAGATAACGGAATCGGGCTTCTCCTCAGCATTATCTACATTCTTTTCATGGGTCCCGTATGGTTCCCCGGTAAATTCAAATTCTTCAGGTTTTTTCCAGTCATAGGATACACTGAGCTGGTTCCTGTCCTTAATGTGGCAGACTTCGCAGAGCATGAAACCTGTATGCATATTTAAAAGGGCCCGTACCTTATTATGCTGACTATGAGGATACAGCGGATGGCAGACCCTGCAGGAGGATTCGTCGTCTAGGCGTGTGATGGCAAACCTCTGTTCTTTGTGAAAATTAGTCAGATAGGACCGGTCAATAGTATCAACTTTTTCTTTATCACTCGCATGACATGTTACCGTACACTCAACATCTGTTACGTTTGTATGCGGTATTTGAACGGTCTTTGGATGACATTCCCTGCACTCTACTTTCGCGTGTGAAGAAAGTAAATATTTATCCTCACTGATATGGAGGACCTTGAGCTTGTCCGGTTTTTCATATTTAACAAGGCCGGGATAACGATGACAGGTAAGGCATCCCCCCCTGTCCATGGCATATGATGGAGCAGGAATTGTGAATATAAACGACGCCCCGAGGAGTAATAGTATTATTGTGAGTCTGAACTTTTCAATTTTATTCATAATAATAATGGGATGATACGTACGTCTCACCTTACCTGCCTTCACTATGCTTAATTTTATTACATTGTGGTTATATTGGCAACATTAAAAAAATTATTGGTATATAAGGCGTTTTAATTTGCTGCAATTCAGAATCCGTGGGCAGATCGCCTGAAATGGCTTTTCACCCTGGCCTTTTTTTATCATTTAGCATGTATCTTGCCAATAAACTGTTCTGATTTAATTTCGCCTTTTCGTGGAGTTGATAATACGGTGAAGGCTGCTTTAAACTAATTGTCTATATAAACTAAGGGAGGTGCGTAATTATGGCAGAGAACTCATTTGATATAGTCAGCAAGGTGGATTTGCAGGAAGTCTCCAATGCGGTCCAGCAGGCGATGAAGGAAATCAGTCAGAGATTTGATTTCAGGGGCAGTAAAAGTAATATAGAACTGGACAAGAGCAATAATCAGATAGTCATAGTATCTGATGATGAATATAAAATGAAGAGCGTAATTGATATATTACAGAGCAAACTGATCAAAAGAGACGTGCCTCTGAAGGCGCTGGATTACGGGAAAATTGAAGATGCTGCGTCGGGAACGGTGAAACAGATTGTGACATTGCAGCAGGGCATTCCGACAGAAAAAGGGAAAGATATTGTAAAGTTCATAAAGAATTTAAAACTCAAGGTACAGGCGGAGATACAGAAAGACCAGCTCCGCGTCAGGGCCAAAAAGATAGATGACCTCCAGGCGGCTATCAAACACTTGAAAGAGCAGGACTTCGGGATTCATATAGACTTTGTGAATTACAGGTGAAAAAAACGGAAGCCGATTCAACCTATTACCTACGACCTATTCCCTATTTATTGTATAATACGCGTTATGAGTTTGTGGGATGACATAAGGCATGATTTCAAAACCGTTTTTGAGATGGATCCTGCTGCCAGGAACAGGCTTGAAGTCCTCCTGTCCTATTCAGGATTCCATGCGATATTTTTTCACAGGATCAATCATGTGCTCTGGAAAGCGCATGTCCCTTTTTTCCCCCGGTTCTTTTCCCAGGTCGCCAAAATTATCACTGGCATAGAGATACATCCTGCGGCAAAGATAGGCAGGGGTTTCTTTATAGACCACGGGATGGGGGTGGTCATCGGAGAAACCGCGGAGATAGGGGAACACGTGCTCCTCTATCAGGGGGTAACTCTGGGCGGCACAGGCAAGGAGAAAGGGAAGAGACACCCGACCCTCGGGAGCAGGGTAGTCGTAGGGGCAGGGGCAAAGATACTCGGGGCCATTACTATTGGTGACCATGTAAAAATAGGCGCCAATTCCGTAGTGCTGCACTCTGTCCCCAGCAACTCCATTGTCGTGGGTGTTCCGGGAAGGGTGATCAAGAAGAAAGTGGTGAAGATGTTTGATGACGGTCCGGTGGAGATGCTCGATCATGTGCATATCCCTGACCCGATGGAAGAGAAATTCGACGAAATCAGGACGCAGATAAATGAACTTGAAAGGAGAATAAGCAGTTTGGAAGGCAAGGGTGAAACAATAAAGGTCTATAACACGATGAGCGGCGAGAAAGAGGACTTTGTCCCTCTTGTTTCCGGTAAGGTAAAAATGTATGTATGCGGTATCACGGCGTATGACGTCTGTCATCTTGGCCACGCCAGAAGCGCAGTGGTGTTCGATATTATCAAGAGGTATCTGAGATACAGGGGATATGAGGTTACTCATGCGAGAAATATCACAGACATTGATGACAAGATCATTGCGCGGGCCGCGAAGGATAGCATCTCCACCGAAGAAGTCGCAAAGAAATATACAGCGGAGTATTACAGGGACATGGAACTGCTTGGCGTAAGCCGTGCGGACATTGAGCCAAATGCTACTGATCATATAAAGGAGATGATTCAGACTATTCAGGGGCTTGTGGACAAGGGGTATGCCTATCCTGTTGACGGCGATGTGTATTTTGAAGTCAGTAAATTTGCCGGTTACGGCAAGCTGTCCAAGAAGAACCCTGCGGACCTTGTTGCCGGCGCACGGGTAGATGTCGATGAAAGGAAGAAAAGCCCCCTTGATTTTGCCTTGTGGAAAGCATCAAAAGAAGGTGAGCCTTTCTGGGAAAGCCCGTGGGGCAAAGGGAGGCCGGGATGGCATATAGAATGCACGGCCATGTCGTCGAGATATTTCGGAGAAAGCTTTGATATCCATGGCGGGGGCGCGGACCTTATCTTTCCACACCATGAAAATGAAATCGCCCAGAGTGAGGCCTATTCAGGCAGGCCCTTTGTGAAGTACTGGATGCATAACGGATTTATCACCGTTGACAAGGAGAAGATGTCCAAATCGCTCGGGAATTTTTTCACCATCAAGGACATCCTCGACAAATATGAACCGGAAGTGGTGAGATATTTTCTGCTTTCCGCTCATTACAGGAGCCCGATTGAGTTTTCAGATGTACATCTGAACGAGGCCGAACTGTCTATTGACCGGTACTATACCACGGTGATGAGGATCAATGATTACATTGAGACTGCCGGTGACAGAGAGAAGATTGCCCACTCATCCGAGCTTGAAGAGCTTCTCTCGTCATTTAAAGACAAGTTTCACCATGCAATGAATGACGATTTCAATACCGCCCTGGCCCTTGGGTATATCTTTGAACTCATAAGAGAGGTCAACAGGTATCTTGATGCAAGGCCCTCAGGGCAAAAGGCTAAGACCCTGGTGCTCCACACAAGAGATCTCCTTGCTGAGGTCGGCGGGGTGCTCAATATATTCAACAAGACCCCCAGGGAATGGTACAGCTCTTTAATGAAGGTAAAGAAGATCGCCCTTTCTGAACGTGAGCTTCAGGAGAAAATTAACGAACGGCAGAAGGCGAGGGAAAATAAAGACTGGGCGGCTGCGGATAATATAAGGAACGCGCTTTCTGAGAAGGGGATTATCCTTGAAGATACAAAAGACGGTACTGCATGGAAGATAAAGGTAGGATAGGTGAAGCGGGAGCCTCCAGGCGGAGACGTTACATATTACGCAGGTTACTTATACATTACGTGTGAGGGGGTTTATACGTATCCCACTGCCAGTTTTTCAGTCTCCGCACCTGCCCGTTTACGGCGAGTGCCGCTGCATACCCCTCGGCCGCGTCCAGCATATGAAGCGACCATGACGCGGCCTGTTGGGCATCTCCATTAATGCCTGTCAGGGCAACATGCTTTTCCGGAGCCATGGAAATTTCAACCTTGTCCAGGCCGAAGGATAAGCCGGTGCCCTCTGCCTTCAGGTATGCTTCCTTGCATGTCCAGTAGGTGAAAAAGGCATCATGCTGTTTATCTGCAGGCAGAGATTGCAATGCAGATATCTCGCCCGGGGAATAAAACCGTTCCATAATATGAGAAATGGCCCGGTCACGATCAATATACTCAACATCCACTCCTATTTTCATGTCATACGTAAAAGCATAAAGGGCAAGGTCACGGGAATGAGAAACATTGAAGCAAAGCCGGGGTTCCTTTTCTCCGGCAAGTGAAGGCTTTCCATTACGTCCGTAAATAAAACGCAGGTCCCCGGGGTCCGCGCGGAGATACCGTCCAAGTATTACTCTGAGCGCCCCCCGCGAGGCGATGAAATGAAGCCGGTCACGCTGAAAATGAAAGCGTTTTGCCCTTTTTGCTTCATCATCAGTAAGAGTCCCTGCCAGTGCCTCGATTTGCTGTTCAGGCTGGTTCAGAAAACAGCGCCAGACGTGAACTTCATGTTGGTTCAAAGACAAATCCGCAGGTGGCGTATGCCATTCTGAATTCATAGAGTATCCTGATTGTAAGTCTTCCTGTATGATGCTTCCGCTCACGTCTTATTGGTCCGAAGATATATTAAGCGGGCGTCTCATGATATCATTTTCACGAATTCCCGGGATGGACGGGATTGAGACCACATTTTCATTTCGTCCGGACTCAACCGGCCTTCCATGTTCATCATGCATTTCCGTAACCCGGAATACCCTGTGCGCTAATCCTGATGAAAGAAACTCTACGGGGTCGCCGATTTTCAGATTGTTTCTGAGGGAGACAACTGTTTTACCATTACTTACGGACTTCACAACCCCTACGAGTTCATGACTCATCCTGTAGGCTTTATCATCGTTATGATTATATCCGTCATCCTGCTGTCTGCCAAAAAACATTCCTGTCGTGAAGCCCCTGCTCGAAAACATTGCCAGCTCTTTCATCCACTGCTCATTAACTTTGTAAGGCTTTTTCCCGAGACTATACAAGGCTTCTCTATAGGTCTTCACCACACCGGCAACGTAATTAATGCCTTTCATGCGTCCCTCTATCTTGAAACAGGTGACCCCGGCTTCGGCAAGTGTGTCGAGATGCCGGATCATGCATAAATCACGTGAACTCATCACATACGTTCCCCTGTCGTTTTCATACACAGGGAAGTACTCCCCTGGCCGGCTTTCCTCCATTAACCTGTAGTTCCACCTGCAGGTGTTTGTGCACTCCCCCCGGTTTCCTGACCTGTTATTGAGGAAACTGCTCATATAACATCTGCCCGAATAGGATATGCAGACCGAGCCGTGGACAAAGCACTCCAGTTCAAGGGAAACCCTGTTACGGATATCCCGGATTTCTTCAATAGAAAGCTCTCTGGAAAGCACAAGCCTCGTTGCCCCGAGCTTCTCCCAGAATTTTGCCGCGGAGTAATTTGTAATATTGGCCTGGGTGCTTACATGAAGGGGTATCCCGGGGGTGATGTCGGATGCCATCTCAAATACGCCGATATCTGAGATTATGAGAGCATCAGGGGATATTTCCTTAAGCATGGTCAGATGCTCTTTTATCAGGGGAATGTCTTTATTATGCGGAAAAATATTTATTGTGATATAGACTTTCCTGCCCCTGCTCCTGACAAACGCAACTGCCTGCCTTAACTCATCTTCTGTGAAATTATCCGCTTTTGCCCTCAGACTGAATCCTGACAGTCCCATGTATACGGCGTCCGCGCCATAATGAAGCGCTGTTACTAGTTTTTCATAATTGCCCGCCGGGGCGAGCAGTTCCGGTATATTCATGGAAATTATTTTAACCTTTTCATCATCATAATTTCCTTAACTGCGAAATAAGACTATGTCTGACTTCTCGTGGCTCTATCCCGTGACAAGTCAGGTGCGTAGAAAAAATGTATTGTGAACGGGGCGTTCTGCATAGACTGAAGAATTTCTTTGTATAGTAATTAGCGATTATATTACCGTTCCTTAAAACAATTTCTTACTGAAAGATGCATTTCTGTCCTGT
>DKBK01000155.1 GCA_002451135.1 Nitrospiraceae bacterium UBA6902 | reverse complement strand
TCTCTCCTTAAGTGAGTTATCAAAAGACGAAGACAAACTAAAGTAAGCGCATCTTTTGAATTGATAAAAGTTGAGTGTTTATAGATTTTATCGATAATCTCCGGTAAAGTCATCAATTTCAGCTTAGTTCTAGAACTGTTTATAACTATTTAAAAGTGAGATTCAAACTTTTTTAATTTTGAGAAAATGGATTGTGAAGGTATATACAAGTAATATCCACTTTTTTATATTCTTTTTAATTATGAAGATGCTGGCAGGAAATCTTTATTCTTGATGTCCCATTGGATCTGAAGATAATGATGCAAAGTACTATATCCTGAAATCAAATCCACGCGAGGGTACAAGGCAATACCTTTACTGTGGAATGAGGTACGATGAGATAAGCCGGGATTTTTACGCTTTGTTTATGTTTATAATAACTANNTATACGGAGGGCTTACGAACGACACAGACGAAATTAGGATGCGGGATGCATTCAACAGGGTTCTACGGATAACAGCGGCAATTATTGGAGGTCTCTTTATTCTCGCAGCGATCGCCGAATGGGTAAGAAGCGCGTACGCGCCTTTTAAGGGGTTCGCTCCAAATGTGAAATGGGTCCCCGCGTTAAAAAACTTCCTTTACCTGATGGCGATGTTCAATATCCTGCTTATACGATATGTCGTAATGCGCATCTATATTGCACCCGGTCACATTAATGCTGAAACAATTGTCAGGCGGTTGTGTAAAGCCGATCTTGTTTCAATGCTGATCTCTGCACTCCCCTGTGTATACGGACTTGTACTTTTTCTGGTGACCGCTGATCTCATAGACTTTTATCTCCTCTTTGGATTGTCGGTCATTTACTGTACAATTTATTTCCCGAGGTATAAAAAATGGGTATCAATTATGGAGGAAAAAGAAGACAGGGGAAGCAGCGCTTCTTAGAACCCGGGTTTTGTTTGCCGCGTGTGATATCCTATGCTGTCTCTATATATCGAGGGAATTTGATGAGAAAGGATGTCCCTTTACCTAAAGTGCTTTCGACCTCTATTTCTCCGTGGTGCTCCTGAACAAGGCTGCGGCAAACCGATAATCCAAGTCCGGTGCCTTCGCCTACGGGCTTGGTTGTAAAGAATGGCTCAAAAATGTTTTTGATATCTTCTTTGGGTATGCCGGGTCCGGTGTCACTGATTTTTATTTGTATGTTTTTTTGTTCCGTGTCAGGCCTGAGAAGTACGCTCAGCGTGCCGTTCGACTTCATGGCCTGGACAGCATTAGTAAATATACTGACAAATATCTGCTCCAGTTTGCTCTGGTTTCCTATAATAAAAAGCGGGGTATCGGGAAGGTCCTGCTTCAAGCCAATATTATTTATTCGTAAATGGTTGGCAACAAGCTTCGTGGATTCTTTTAAAACACGGACAATGTCCTGTTTGTCCATAACAGGAGATTTCCTCGCCCTGGCGAAATCAAGCAGGTTCTCGACAATATTGTGGGCCCGTTTACTTTCAGCTATGATATCGCGGGTATACTCATCTATCATTTCCTGGGTCAGTTCTTTTGCGTCTTCTCTCATCGCCCCTGCGGTCAGGGAAATGTTATACAGGGGATTATTTAATTCATGGGCGACCCCTGATACAAGAAGCCCCAGTGACGCACGTTTTTCAGCTTCCACAAGCTGTGCCTGTTTTTGCTTAAGAAGTTCCATGCTTCTCTCCAGCGAATGGTGAGTAAGATTCAATTGATCCAGCATGGTATTAAAGGACAGGGCAAGGGAATATGTTTCATCATGTTCCCTGAGCGGGGCCCTCACCGCCATGTCTCCCTCGGAAATTTTCTTTGTGATTTCATCGAGTCTTTTAATCGGGGCTACTATATAACTTGAGGTCTTATACACAAACAAGGGCCCTAATGTGCTCAAAAGGAAAAGGGCGGCAACAAGGATGACCTGCGTTTTTGTCAGAAAAGAGCCGATCTTTTGTCTTTCACTCTGGGCCATCTTCCCTGTAATTTCCTCAAGGCTGTTTCCGGTATCCTGTATGGAGCCAATAAGTGTGTCACTTATTTCATACGTACTGAAGAGGTCATGAATAGCATCGATGTATGGCTTACACTCATAACAAAAAGGGGTGATATTCTTTAACTGAGAAAGTTCTTCATTCAATTTGAGATAAGATTCCTTATCACGAAACAGCATATAGTTTTTCTCCATAAGCCGCAAATGAAGGATAAAACTTGTGGTAAGATCCGAAGAATGATTTCCCTTTGCTTCAAAGGTTTCCAGTTCCCTCCCTTCTATCCTGACTCTTTCGGTTACCGTGGATTCCTGTTGATAGTTACTGTACAGGGCATTGGTAAGATCGATGTACTTTTTAATATTATTCTGAAGCAGGGAAAAATCACCTTTGCCTATTTCACTAATCGTACCGGGAGAGATCGTATCGATTAACTTGTTAAGTGATGAAATTGCATTATGAAGATTATTGAGATGCTCGGCATTCTTGAAATGATATAAATTTTTCTCGTTTCGTCTGACCTCAAGAACATGGTCTCTTATTTCGTCTGCTATGAGTTCATACCCCTGACGCTTCAGCACATCGCTGATATATCCGTACGCGAAGACGCCGCCGATAAAGGCAATAAAAGACGGGATTGCAATACCGATGATCATCTTGTGCCATATTTTTAATCGCATTTGTTTTTAAGATTACAACATTACTAATTTGAATTACAATGAATCAATTTACCTTAATCAGAGTAATACCGTGTCGATTTGATGTTGAAATTGCCGTGATATTAAGCGCCATTTTTTGTTGTGCTTTGCAACATAACATTATCTTAACTGCGTATAAAAAAATCAAAACTTCATTTAATTGACATGCTGTAGAGAAATTATTTAATCTTATGAGTCATATCAGGAAAATCGAATCCTCCTAATGGACTATGCTTGTTACGTAGTTCGCTGATATCACGGATGCATGGAGGAAAACGGCGGGATGGGTAAAGGCCGGAGAACCGGCCGCAGCGCATTCATGATTCATGAGAAATTGAGGGTAATGAAACAGCATAACATATAAAGGAGGATTGATAAGAAATGTATTTTTATTTGCCTATTGCATTGACGAGTATCAGTTTGCCGCTTATCGTGGGTCTCGGGCTTTTGGTCGGACTGCTGTCGGGTCTGTTCGGTGTCGGCGGAGGGTTTTTATTAACTCCGCTCCTTATTATGATAGGGATACCTCCGACCGTAGCTGCCGCCTCCGATTCTCTTCAGATCGTCGGGGCTTCTACATCAGGCACATTTGCCCATTGGAAGCTCGGGAACGTCGACGTGAAAATGGGGATATACCTCCTTATCGGAGGGTTCGTCGGCGGCATAGGAGGCGTCCAGTTGATCAAGGTGCTCAGGGCTATGGGTAATGCCGATTTCGTGATAAAAATAACCTATGTGCTGATGCTTGGTATCGTGGGATCGTATATGTTTTTCGAAAGCCTGAATGCCCTTAAAAAGGCCAAACAATCAAAAGAGGCCGTGCATACGGATGAAACCGCCGCGAAGCCAAAAAAGGAATCCGGCTTCGTGAAATTTCTGAAGGCCCTTCCCCTTCAGACAAGGTTTGAAAAATCAGGGGCAACTCATTCCGCCCTGCTTGTGATTGTCCTCGGTACATTTGTAGGTGTTCTCGCTGCGATCATGGGGGTCGGCGGGGGATTTCTCATGGTGCCGGTCATGGTATATCTCCTCAGGATGCCGATGCACGTAGTTGTCGGCACGAGCCTGTTTCAGATTCTCTTTACCTGCATTGAAGTGTCTTTCCTCCAGGCATATGTGAACCATACGGTGGATTTTATTCTTGCGGTGCTGCTGCTGGTCGGATCAACCTTTGGGGCCCAGATAGGAACCAAACTCGGCAGGAAGCTCCACGGAGACCAGCTTAAGATATTGCTTGCCATGATCGTGCTCGGCGTTACGGTCAAAATATTAGTTGACCTCCTGGTGCAGCCATCTCTGTTACTCTCGCTTAAAGGAGGGCACTAACATGCGTCAGATCAGAAACGTATTTTTCACATTCTTTGCCGCACCCCTGATTTTAATAATGCTTACTACATCAGGCGCATTCTCGCTCACGTCAAAAGTCTCCCCTGACTATATCCCTGTGAACTCTCTCTATCATGGCAGTCAGGTAGTTGTATCAGGAGAAGCGGCACCTGATGAAGAAGTTATAATCAAATTCTCTTCGCCTGCAAAGAAGGCCGATTTACACAAAAAGGGGAAGGGAGGAGGCTTGCTCTGGATGAATGTGGGGGAACTTGAGTTCAAGCCCGTGTCGGACGTGTATCTCTTATATTCCAGCCAGAACATTGCCGGGATTGTAAGCGTTGAGCAGCAGGATGAATATGCTCTGGGATATGACGCTTTCAGGAGAATGCTTGAGGTATCTCCCGTGAGCAGTGAGGAAGAAAAGGAAATGTGGGTTAAGGAATTTATCAGGTTTAAAGAAAAAAACAAAATTTACGGTGTATTCACCGGCAAGATTGAAACACAGACCGAAAATAATATTAAAACTTACAGTTTGAAGGTTGACTGGCCCTATCAGGCCCCGCCTCAGGAATATACGGTGAGTGTGTATGCTGTTAAGAATAACACTATACAGGACCACAGGGAATCCTCTCTGAAGATGGAGAAAGTGGGCGCCCTTAATTTCATTTCAAATATGGCCTTTAACAAGGCCCCTTTTTACGGCGTAATATCGATATTAATAGCCATTGCAGCCGGATTTATCGTAAGCGTCATATTTAAAGGCGGTGGCGGCAGCCATTAGTCTGGTATATTTCCGCTGGAGAACTACCGCCGCTAAAAGTATACGCTGATGGTGACATTATGCGGCTTTCAGGCCGGATAAAGTTATTATCGCCGCTTTCATCGATTTGTCCCGATGGAGATGAATTTCTATCGGGATGAATTTTCTCTGGCGTATAATATAATATAGAAACAGTCGAAGCTAAAATCTCCGGCTTCCATGTGAAGGGAGGAAAGTACATGACAGAAAATAGGTGCCGGCTGATGGTCATAGATGACGAACCGATAGTATGCAGGAGACTTAAAGGGATTCTCGAAAAGACCGGGTATGACGTGGTCGTATTTAGTAACGGGGCGCAGGCTATCGATGAGCTTGCAAAAAATCCGTATGACATCATTGTAACTGACTTTAAAATGGAAGGGGTCGACGGAATGAAGGTTCTTGAATCTGCACAAAGAACGAATCCCGGGACTAAAGTGATAATGATTACCGGATTTGCGGAGATGGAGACCGCCAAAGAGGCGTTCAGAAAGGGTGTATTTGATTTTATATCAAAGCCTGTGGAAATCGATGTGATTAAACAGGTGATCAGCAAGGCTGAAAAAGAAATTCTCGAGTCAAAAAAAGAATGAATCTGAAATACCGGCTACATGTACCTGCCTATTGTTCCCTCTGAAGTAATAATGGAATGTCTGCCTTTTTGCCGCACACAGGTTTTTCC
>DKBK01000112.1 GCA_002451135.1 Nitrospiraceae bacterium UBA6902 | reverse complement strand
ATATGTAATTAGTTTAAAGAAACACGGGTGGCATTATCAACTGGCGCATTACATTACACAGCCTGCTCCCGAGCCAATATCCACTCAACTGCATCGTTTAAATCCTTTGCAATATAAGATGCGTCTGTCTTTTCAAAAAGAGGGGTTGGTGATAAGAGTATACTGGTGACTCCTGTTTTCCCGGCGAGCAATACATCCGATTCTCTATCCCCGATGAGNNGGTTCAGGCTTTCTGCAATTGCATTTTTCATCAGGGTGGTGGGGACAATAATAAAAATCATCTATCCCCAGTTCTTTCTCAAGATATTCATTTGACTGTTTTACGAATTCACCATCTACGATCCCCCGCGCAATACCTGACTGGTTTGTGATACCGATAAGTTTGAAACCTGCTTCTTTTAATTTCTTCAGCGCGGCCTTTGTCCCACGCAATATTACAAGGTCCTCAAACCTGTTGAGATAATGTTTATCTTCGATGAGCGTTCCGTCTTTATCCAGAAAGACAGCTTTAGCGGCCGGAAGGATTTCCCTGACGGCATTAAAAACTTCATCGGCCGTAACAGCAGTCATGCAATTGAGATGTCCTTCAGGGCATTCCCTTTTCATGCAGGGTGCGCACGGCAGGTCTTTCGTAATAATCCTGTGTCCTTCTCCGTATGGCCCTGTCGCTGTTTTGTCAGTGGAACCGAAGATGGCGACTATCGGTACAAGCAGGGCCGAGGTTATATGCATCGGACCTGAGTCATTCGTTACAAAGACATCACATTCAGATATCAAGGCGGCAAGTTCCCTCAGATTTGTTTTTCCGGCCATTACCAATATGCGCGATCCGACTTTTTCTGTTTTCATCGGTATGTTCAGCCTGTTGATTTCAGTCATAATTTCATCTGCGATTTCGATTTCTGAATGGCTGCCGAATATGACAACACGTCCGTTAAGCTCATTGATTACTTTGATGATTACTTCAGCGAACCGTTTAGGCGGCCATCGTTTCGCAGATCCAAATGTTGCGCCTGGATTGATTCCGATCAACGGACCGCTGTCAGCAGTGAAATTGGAAGACAGGAAGTTTCGGGCCCATTGCCTTTCATTGTCAGTCAAGTATAAATACGGCTGCGGGTCCGCAGGTTCTATCCCCGCTGACTTCAGGAGATTCAGGTAATAATAAACCTGATGTTGGGCAAGGATAGCTTTTTCAACAGGCACGGCCTTTGTTAAAAGGAACCCGCGTCCGTCTCTTTTATATCCGATCCGGTCCGGGATACCTGAAAGCCAGGCGATCAGGGCCGCGTCAAAGGCATTCTGGAAAAGTATAGCCTTGTCGAATGCCTTCTCCCGCAGTTTTCTTGCAAGTTTGAGCCTTCCTGTAACCCCTTTGTAACTGTCATCGTAAAGGATTATTTCATTGATGTCCGGGTTCTCTCTGAATATTTCTGCAACCCATGGTTTTACAAGCAGGCTGATATGGGCATCGGGGAATGCGCGGCGGACGGACCTTACCGCAGGGATGGTGATGACTGCATCCCCGATCCAGTTTACGCCGCGTATCAGGATTTTTTGTGGGTCAGCAGTCACGAATATTCCGATAGAAACAATAACTGATTAATATCATAGTATAGAAACGTCAGCTATTATAACTGTTTTGGTAATTGAACTGAATGGATGTCTGTCCTTATTAAATAGTGTCTTCTGTTGTTTAATCGTGGCCTATTGAATGAGCGTGCTGATTCTGCCCATAAAGATTTTGAATCATCAGCAACTCACGCGCGGCATGAAGCAGCAAAACAATATCATGGATATTAATTACCTGCCCGATTTTTTTGTCTTTTTTACGTTTGCCACTCTCTTTTTCTTCTTACCGTTATCGTTGTTTTCCGGCTCTTTTTCACTTTTGAGTGCCTCAGACAATTCTTTTAGTTTTTTTGCGACAAGGGAATTGAACGTACCTTCCGGATACGTGCCGTCAGGCTGCATTTCCCCAGGGGGCATGCCGGTGAGAATTTCTATGCTGTCTTCGATCTTGTCAATGGAATATATGGTAAATTTGCCGTTTGCAACAGCCTCAATAACCTCAGCATTTAACATAAGGTGCATTAAATTCCTTTTTGGAATAATGACCCCGTGCCCTCCCTTGAGACCGGAGAGTTTGCATACTTCATAAAAACCCTCTATCTTTTCATTCACCCCGCCTATAGGCTGGACGTCCCCGTGCTGGTTCATCGAGCCGGTGATTGCAAGAGATTGTTTAAGCGGTACCCCCGCGATGCTGCTGAGCAGGGCATATACCTCGGCGCATGTAGCGCTGTCCCCCTCTATCCCTCCGTATAATTGTTCGAACGTGAGGTATGCGGTCAGACTGAGAGACTGCTTAACCGCATATTTCCCCCCGAGATACCCGATAAGAATCAATATCGCCTTTTCATGAATTTTCCCGCTCATCTTTGTTTCTCTCTCAATGTTGACAATACCTGCCCTTCCGGCAAATGTCCTGGCGGTAATCCGTGACGGCATTCCAAAACGGTAGTCTCCGAGGTCAAGGACAGAGAGGCCGTTTACCTGACCTACCACAGCCCCCTCTGTGTCAATGAGGATGGTTCCTTCCTCTGTTGCTTCGAGTATCTTTTTCTCCACCTTGTTAGCGCGATATGTCTTCTCTTCCAGCGCTTTATCTACATCGCCGGCTGTCACCAGGCTGTGTTTATTGTGCCGCGACCAGTAATCGGCCTCCCTGAGAAGGTCCGCTATATCGTTGAATTTGGCCGAAAGCTTGCGCTGATGTTCAGCGAGTCTTGAACCGTACTCAATGACCTTTGCAACTGCATTACGATCAAAAGGCCGCAGTCCCCTTTCATGGCATTTTGTTTTAATAAAACTCGCATACTTGAGCATGTGATCGGCATTTCTGTCCATGCGATTTTCATAATCAGCTTTGACCTTAAACAGTTCCCTGTATTCCTCATCGAGATTATAAAGGAGGTAATACAGGCGGGGGTTCCCTACCAATATAATTTTTACATTAAACGGAATGGCCTGAGGTTTCAGCGTCGCAGTTGACAATAGTCGGTACTGTTCCCATACGTCTTCTATTTTTGTCTCTTTGTCTTTTATGGTCCTTTTCAGGGCATCATAGGAGAAAATGTTTTTCAGCAGTTCGAGTGCGTCGATAACCAGATACCCGCCGTTTGCCTGCTGAAGCGAGCCTGTCTTTATCATGGTGAAATCCGTCATTGCCACACCGTATTGCAGCTTGTGTTCCACTCTTCCAAAGAGGTTGTAATATGTCGGGTTGCTCTCTATTACGACAGGAGCCCCCTTTAAATCATGGTTGTTGACGAATACGTTGACGGCATATCTGACAAATGAGGGTTCTGATTTTACAGGCCTCATAAAGGGGAGCGTTGGGGCTCCCTGTTCTTCCTGCGGTTTGAAATCATCAAGGTGTTCAAGTATGTCCTCCTTAACCTGTTCCAGGTAATCAGAGACTTCTGAATTATCGTCATAAGCTTTTTTAATCTCTTCTATCCTGTGGCCTATTGCAGACAGCGTGGCCTGACGTTCGAGCTCTTTCATCATATCTTTGATATTCTTTTCTTCTTCCCGCACCATTCTTATCACATCATCAAGTTTTTCCTGAAGCTCTTTCCCGATCGTTTCGATCTTCTTTTTGACTCGCGGTTCAAGCTTTTCATATTCTTCCTCGCTTAGAGTTTCCCCGGTTGTTTTAACCGGTACCAGGATGAGGCCGCTGACGGTTTTCCTCAGCGTAAAATCCTTGTCCTTTGCTTCCTTTTCAAGGTCGGCGAAATGCTCCTTCTGCGCATGCTGGAAATCCTCCAGAATTTTAGTGCGTTGTTTTTCATACTCTTTGGATTCAAAGATCTTGGGAATTTCCTGCCGCAGCACGGTGATGAATTCGTGCATTTCTTTTTGGAACGCTACTCCTGTTCCGGGCTTCAGGCTTATAGCGCGGGGTACGTCGGTATTTTTAAAATTATACACATAACACCAGTCATTGGGCACGGGCTCATTCTTTGATTTTTCTTCCAGGATTGCCTTTATGGTGGTCAGTTTGCCGGTGCCGCTTTCCCCGAGAATGTAAATATTGAATCCGTGGCTGTTAATATCGAGGCCGAACTGTAACGCGCTCAACGCCCTTTTCTGCCCGATCGTTTCTTTTAATGCGGGGATATCATCTGTTGTCTTAAAGGGTAGTTCTTCCAATGTACAGGAATGGTAAAGATCTTCTTTGTCGACTTTTTGTAACATGCGCTGCCCTCCCTCTTCATCAAGGAATAAAATCTATTACGTGCAAATAATCCTTGTGGTATCGCGCTGAATGCGAATGCAATACTGTTTATTGAAATTTAATGTTGACATTATAGCCTTCATTCACATTGTTGACAAGTGTTATTTAGGGGGGGAGGTTATAACAATATAAAATAAATATAAGAACCAATCATAAATGTTTTGCCTGGTTGCCTTGTGTCAGCAGAGAATCGTCAGCTTCGCGGATGGTGCTTTTTGTGTATTTTTCGCAGTCGTTCAGGTGTGACTTTTGTATAAATTTGTGTCGTTGAAATATCAGTGTGCCCCAGCATTTTCTGCAGTGCCCTCAGGTCAGCGCCACCGTCCAAAAGGTGGCTTGCAAAACAGTGCCGGAGCGTATGCGGGGATATCGTGATTGATAATTCAGAAGAATATTTCTTTATCAACTGCCATAATCTTTGCCGTGTCATCGGCTTGCCCCCTCTCGCAATGAAAAGGTAATTGCTGACTTTCTGTTTCAGACATACAGCTCTTGATTTCTCCATGTAATTTTTTATCGTTGATAATGTCTGTTCATTCACCGGGACCACCCGCTGTTTTGATCCTTTCCCTGTTATCGTGAGAAATCCGGCTTCAAAATTTATATCACCCGTTTTTAAATTTATTACTTCGCTTGCCCTTAAGCCGGATGAATACATAATCTCAAGCATTGCCTTATCCCTCAGTGAGAGGGTATTCCCTTCCGGTTTTTTTAACAGTGTCGAGACCTCATCTGTTCCGATGATTCTGGGAATGCGCTTCCAGCCCTTCGGCGTCAATAGATTTTCAATGGGATCTTCTTTTAATAGCCCTTCCATGAGCATGAATTTGCAGAGCCCGCGCAGGGTGGCCAGGTTCCTTGCCACGGTGGTGGCCTGGTTCCCGGAATCACGAAGGGCGCTGATAAAGGAGAGGATATCTTCCCTTTTAAAACTGCGTATATGATGACCGGTTTCCTGAAGGAATGTGCTGAATTTCTGGATGTCCCTTCTATATGCCTCTATTGTATTTGCCGAAAGCCCTTTTTCGACAGTCAGATAATTAAGGAATCGCTCAACAGGATCCATCATTCATATCAGGATACATGATCGTGTGGATGAGACGCAAGGCTGGTTTTTTCATTAAAGGGTTTTTAATGGAACATTGTGTGCTCCTGAGCATAAGGACAAAATTCCCCGTAATCAAATTCAAACAACGAGAGAGTTGACAAGGAAAATGAGAAATTTGGGTGAGATGGTCATGGCAGTCTGGAATCCGTGNNATTGACATATGCCCCATAAATGGTATGGATAAAAATATTACACCACAAAATATAGTAAGTGTAAAAAATATTAATTTTTCACTTGACAAGTATTAACAACATAAATATACTGAGTTGTGTTGGTGGGAAAAAGTGTCATTAAGTGGAGGAAGGATGTCGGGTTTTTCTGGAAAGCATTATAACTCTCTGGATCCGAAAGGAAGATTAATCGTCCCTGCGCCTTTTCGTGAGATCCTTTCCTCAAATCATTCCTCCAAATTAATTATAACAAATGAGGTGTTTGACCGGTGCTTATGTGCGTATGCCGTCGATGAGTGGCAGCAGCTGATAGAGAAAGTTAATCAGATGCCCCAGACGTCTGACGCGGTTAAATATTTCATGCGCAGGGTGATTGGCTCTGCTGTTGAATGCGAAATTGACAAGCAGGGCAGGGTGCTAGTCTCTTCAGCTCTCAGAGTGGACGCAGGATTACAGAGTGAAGTCGTTTTATTGGGTCTTGGAAACAGGATTGAGATATGGAACAGGAATGAATTCGAGGGAGTGGCGGATCCGTCCAATATCGATAAGCAGTCTTTTAAGGAGGAATTTACAAAACTTGGTTTGTAAGACGTTTATAGTGCCTATGTTAAACCGTCATGTTATATATTTCATATTTTCTTTTTCAGATATGAATATATCTGCGGTATAGATGGAAATTGTACATGTCCCGGTAATGCGGGAAGAGGTATTGGAGGCATTGAAGATAGAGAGGTCCGGCGTATATGTTGACGCAACTGTGGGATTGGGAGGGCATGCAGAGGGCATTATGCAGCGCGCCGGGCAATGCACGTTGATAGGTATCGACAGGGACGATAAGGCAATTGAAATTGCCGGCAGGCGTTTAAGGGACTATACAACAGTTCATTTAATACACGAAAGTTTTTCAAATGTCGGACAGGTGGTGAGGCATCTGGGTTATCGAAAAGTGAACGGGATACTCCTTGATCTTGGAGTGTCCGCATTGCATCTGAAATCTGAAGGCCGGGGGTTCAGTTTTCTCAGGGATGAACCGCTTGACATGAGAATGGATAAAAGACAGGATGTGACAGCTGAAACAGTGGTAAATAAATATTCTGAAAAAGACCTTGCCGACGTGATATGGAAATACGGCGAGGAGAGATTCAGCAGAAGGATAGCAAAGGCAATAGTTGAGGCCCGTCATAAGAGACCGGTCAGGTCCTGCGGAGACCTTGCCGCAATCATTGAGAAGTCGGTGAGAAGACGGGGAAGGATTCATCCCGCAACGAGAACGTTTCAGGCCCTGCGGATAGAAGTGAATAAGGAGCTCGAGGAGTTACCCGCAGCAATAGAGGCAGGGGTTGAACTGCTTGATACCGGGGGCAGATTCTGTATTTTGTCGTATCATTCACTCGAAGACAGGATCGTAAAGAATGCATTCCGGAGACTTGCACAGGAAGGTCTCTTTCATATCATTACAAGAAAACCATTGGTTCCGGGCCGAATGGAACGCCAAAGCAATCCTTCATCAAGGAGTGCAAAACTTAGAGTGGGGGAAAAAATATGACCACAAGAAGAACAAGAAATCATAACATGACCGGGACGCTTATAAAGGCTGCCTTCTTTATCTATATATGCTTCAGCCTGCTTACCATTGTATGGCTTAAGGCCGCAGTGGTGAATCTGGAATACGAGATTGGAAAGCTTGACAGACTGAGGGCAGACCTGGGGAGCGAGAGAGAAATAGCGGTCGTGCAAAGGGCGAATTTCTTTTCGATGGGAAATGTGGAGAAAGTTGCGTTAAAGCGGCTCGGTATGAGAAATGCGGAAAGGGACAATATATTCTTTGTCACACGCACTTCAGCTGCAGGCCCCCGCACGGCGTCAATGAAGTAAGGTCAACAGGGGTTATGAACAGAAGGCGGCAGAGAGGTTTATATCATATATGAACATACCTGTATTGTGGGATGAGAAATAGCTACAGGGAGTAAGGATAGAAGTGATAAATAATAAAAAGCGGAGAGGAAAAACCGAGAGAGCAGAAACGAGAAAACTGTGGGACGAGAACCCGGTAAAAATACCGCTTCAGAAAAGCAGAAAGAGGGCGGTGGTGCTCGTTACGGTTATCCTTTTTTGTTTTGCCGCAATATTTCTGCGCCTGATCAACCTGATGGTTGTTGATCACGACAAGCTGTCCCAGCGGGCGGCTCAGCAGTACATTAAAGAAAAAGTCCTCACCCCCCAGCGGGGTGTGATATGGGACAGGCGGATGAGGGAACTCGCCACCAACATCGAAACAGATTCCCTGTTTGCAGTTCCTACCCAGATAAAAGACACGCGCACCCTGTCATCAGAGATAGGGCCCATCATAAAAGTTTCAACCCGGGAAATTGACGGCATATTGTCAAAGAAGAAGAAAAAGGCCTTTGCTTGGCTTGCAAGAAGAATGGATCTGGACACGAGCCGGAAACTGAGTCAACTGAAGGAGCGGTTTAACGAAGGAGAGATCGGTTTTGTGAAGGAACCGAAGCGCTGTTATCCAAAAGGAGAGATTGCGTCTCATATCCTGGGTTTCTCCAATATCGATGATCATGGTATTGCCGGCCTTGAGCTTGTCTACAATGACTATTTAAAAGGAGAGGTTGAAAGTGTCACGGTCGGTGTTGATGCCCACGGGAGGAGTCTTGCACGTGATATTAAAGAAGCTATGCCGGGCAATAATATCATACTCACTATTGACGAGGGGCTTCAGTACATTGTTGAAAGGGAATTATCAGCGGCAATGGAGCAGTGGCACGCGAAGGCGGTCACGGCAATAATGATGGACCCTATGACGGGCGAAATCCTCGCGCTTGCCAACAGGCCGACATATGATCCGAATTATCCTGCAGCGTCCGGGCCTGAATATAAGAGGAACAGGGCGATCACGGATATCTATGAGCCGGGCTCTACAATGAAATCAATTCTTGCGTGTGCGGCGCTGGAAGAAAAGGTGGTCAGTCTGAGAAACATGTTTGACGTGTCCAAGGGGACCATTACCGTGGGCGGAAAGACAATCCACGACGTCCACAAACATGAGATACTCAGCTTTCAGGAGGTCATCCAGAAATCATCCAACGTCGGTGCGGTCAAGATAGGACAGAGGCTTGGCGCAGAAAAATATTATAAGTATATCAAGAAGTTCGGCTTTGGAGACAAGACCGGTATCGATTTCCCCGGTGAAGTCAAAGGAATCGCGAGAAATGTAAAGAGCTGGTCGGGAACGTCTCTCGCAGCCATGTCAATAGGGCAGGAAATTGGGATGACACCCCTGCAGATGCTGAGGGCCTATTCCGCGATAGCAAACGGAGGCTCATTAATGAAGCCGTATATATTGTCCGATATTATTTCGCCTTCAGGTAAAGCTATTAAAAAGGTAGTTCCTGTGGTAGAGAGGCGCGTTATTTCCAGGGCCACTTCCGATAAAATGAAGGAGATACTGAAGACGGTTGTTGAGGAAGGGGGCACCGCGGAACAGGCCAGTATTCGGGGCAATCTGGTTGCAGGGAAAACCGGCACCGCCCAGATATTTGATCCAAAGATCGGCCGTTATTCGAGGGAGAAATTCGCAAGTTCATTTGTCGGCTTTGTTCCGGCGGATAATCCGAGGATAGCCCTGATCGTAGTTGTCTTTGAACCGAAGGGAGCTACATATGGAGGGGTTGTCGCGGCCCCTGTGTTTAAAAACATTATCGAACATACATTTGCATATCTTGACGTGCCGATGGAAAAGGATGAGAACCGGATAGTACTCGTCAGTACAGCTGAATAGGTGTCATGCCGGGACTGTAAAAAATGGCTTTGGGAAATAATAAACCATTTTGCAAATGGATTCCTTACACATGATACATGACAGATTCAAAACTTACAGAAGGGCTGAGGATAACATCCAGACTCGGACCGGTAAATAAAGAGATAAAGGGAATCGCCTATGATTCGAGACTGGTAAAGAAAGATTTTATTTTCGTGGCTGTCAGGGGATTGTCCGTTGACGGCCATGATTACATAGAGGATGCAATAAGCAGGGGGGCTTCTGCAGTGGTTGCTGAGCATGCGGTAGAATTGAAAAGAGCAAGGCAACTTGCCGCACAGGACGAGATAGCATTTATTGAGGTTCCCGATGCAAGGGAAGCGCTGGCCCTCATGTCTGCGTCTTTTTACGGCCATCCTTCAAAGAGTTTGTCGCTTATAGGCATTACAGGGACAAACGGCAAGACAACGACGAGTTATATTACAAAAAGCATTATCGAGGCAGGCGGTAAAACATCGGGTCTGCTGGGGACGATTTGTTATATGACCGGCAATGGGATTACCAATGCCTTTAACACTACCCCTGAGTCAATGGATCTCCAGAGGTATTTACGTGACATGGTGAATAATAAGATGGAATACGCGGTTATCGAGGTCTCTTCCCATGCCCTGTCACTTAGAAGAGTGGAGGGATGTTCTTTCCGGACCGCTGCGTTTACGAACTTTACCCAGGACCATCTGGACTTTCACGGCACCATGGATGCGTACTATAAAGCCAAGAGCATGCTCTTTCATTATCTCAGCAAGGACGGCAGCGCTGTGCTGAACACGGATGACCCGATGATAAGGCCGCTGGCGCGGACACTTGATTGTAACGTCATCACGTACGGCATTGAAAAAGGGGCCATGATAAGCGCGGAGAACATACGGGAGACAGGAGTCNNTTTAATGTCTATAACATTCTCGTGTCTGCAGGGATAGCGTATTCACTGGGCTTTAAAGATGATGTCATCCAGAAGGGGATAAAACATGCAAAGCCTGTTCAAGGGCGTTTTGAGAATATTGAGGAGGGACAGAATTTTTTGTGCATCGTTGATTACGCCCATACAGAGGATGCGTTGAGAAAACTTATCCAGGAGGCGAGGGTCCTGACAGAAAAGAGGGTCATCACGGTTTTCGGATGCGGCGGTGACAGGGACAGGACCAAGAGACCGTTAATGGGTGTCGCTGCAACTGAGCTGAGCGATCTGGTGGTTATTACCTCGGACAATCCGCGGTCGGAAGACCCGGGGGAGATCATAGCGGATATCGTAAGGGGAGTCAAAAAGAACAATTACACCGTGCAGCCTGCCAGGGATCAGGCCATCAGGGAAGCGATATCAATGGCAAAAGAAGGAGACACGGTACTGATAGCGGGCAAGGGCCACGAAAATTATCAGGAGGTGAACGGCGTAAGACATCACTTCAGTGATCAGGAGATCGCGAGAGAGGCGATTCATATTGGCCGCTGAGTTTCAAAGACTGGGAAAAAGCGAGGTGCTCAGCGCACGAAGGGGGAAGTTAAGAAAATGCCCCGGACTGTGCAGGTGCCACTTTCTGCTTATTACCTCGGTCATCAGTGAACGGCTGTGGCGGATCAAATAGAAAACTATGTTAACAGTAGAAAACATTATTAAGGCAACCGGCGGAGAGCTTCTCTCGGAGAACACTAAAACATTTCACCGTGTCTCCATTGATTCCAGAAAAATTTCCGAAGGGGAAGTCTTTTTTGCGATCAGGGGAGAAAGGTTCGACGGGCATGACTTTCTTGAAAAGGCCCTTTTGAGGGGAAGCGGTGCCGTCGTCGACCGGAAACCGGGATCATTGCCCCCTGGGAAAGTTATCGTGTATGTGAATGATACCCTCAGGTCTTTACAGGACCTGGCCCATTTCCTCAGGATGAAACTCGATATTCCTGTGGTGGCGGTGACCGGCAGTAACGGCAAGACCACCACGAAGGAGATGATCTACGGGATACTTTCAGGGAAGTTCAGGACGCTGAAAAATGAGGGGAACCTTAACAATCATATCGGTTTGCCTCTGAGCCTTACACGGCTGAACCCGTATGATGAAGCGGTTGTCCTTGAAATGGGAATGAACGCAAGCGGTGAAATAAGAAGGTTATGTGAGATAGCCGGTCCTACCCATGGGGTCATTACCAATATCGGCTCGGCCCATGTCGGCAGGCTCGGCAGTTATGAGGCCGTGCGTGCTGCAAAGCTTGAGGTCCTTGAAAGGGTAAGTGTTGCTGTTGTAAATAACGACGACGGATTTCTGATGAAGGGAATCGAAGCACGGGAAAATTTCAGAGGGGAAATTATCACCTTTGCCGTAAACAACACATCCGATGTTATGGCAAAAAATGTAATTGTTTCAAAACAAGGCAGTGATTTTATTCTGGAAATAAGAGACACCGAGCGCGCGCAGGTCAGGCTGAATGTCCCCGGGCTTTTTAATGTATATAACGCCCTTGCGGCCTCAGCCGTAAGTGTATCTTTGGGAGTGGAGATTAAAGAAATAAAAACCGCCCTTGAAGCATACAGGGGCGTCCCGATGCGCTTTGAAATTATAAACATGAAAGGCATCACCGTCATCAATGATTCATATAATGCAAATCCGTCCTCAGTAGAAAAATCGGTAAAGGAACTTGCCCGTCTCGGCACGGGGGGGAGAATAGTGGCGGTGCTTGGCGACATGCGTGAGCTGGACGCATTCTCGGAAAAGGAACACCGGGCTGCCGGAGATATGATACGTGAGACCGGAGTCGATGTCTTTGTGGCTGTCGGGGAAATGATGGGGCTGGCAGCGGAAGAAAGCAGGAAGGTGAAAGGCGGGAAGGCGGGCCCTGAGGTATTTATATTTAAAGATGTGTATTCGGCAAAAGAGAATATCATGGATATTCTGAAGCAGGGCGATACCGTGCTCGTTAAAGGATCGCGTGCGATGTCAATGGAAAAAATCATTGAGGGGATCACCGATGTTATATAGACTGTTTTACACGCTCTATGATGTGTATTCTCCTTTTAACGTATTCCGTTATATTACGTTCAGGACCGCCCTGGCCATCATCACGGCAATAGTGACCACGTTGGTATTGGGACCATGGATCATTGAAAAACTAAGGAAGTGGAGTTTTACCCAGCATGTCAGGGATGACGGGCCCAAGACCCACTTCGGCAAAGAAGGGACCCCTACCATGGGAGGACTGCTGATTATTCTGTCTATTATCATCAGTGTGTTACTATGGGGAGATTTAAGCAACAGATATATACTCATAATGATTGGGGCATTGCTGGGATTTGGCATCATAGGGTTTATAGACGACTATCTCAAGGCGATAAAGAAAAATCCGAAGGGCTTGAGGGCGTGGTATAAATTCGGTGCCCAGATCATCCTCGCCCTTATAATAGGATTTTTCTTTTATCATGATCCGAATGACATATATGTTGCGAAACTGAGCATCCCTTTCTTCAAGAAATGGCTCATAGACCTTGGCTGGTTTTATATCCCATTTTCCATTCTTGTTATTGTCGGCTCTTCCAATGCGGTCAATCTGACAGACGGGATAGACGGGCTCGCCATCGGATTGGTGGGCATCGCGTGCCTGGGCAACGGGGCGCTTGTTTATATATCGGGCCATGCCGGGTTTTCGGAATATCTGCACGTCCTGTTCCTGCCCGGCACCGGTGAACTGACCGTTTTCTGCGGCGCCATGTTCGGCGCTTCTCTCGGGTTTTTATGGTACAACAGTTATCCAGCGGAGATTTTTATGGGTGACGTCGGTTCCCTCAGCCTGGGCGGCTCACTCGGAACACTTGCAGTAATAACCAAACAGGAGATAGTCCTGGTGATAGTCGGCGGTATATTTGTCATAGAGACGTTTTCGGTAATTATACAGGTGGCTTCATTCAAGCTGACCGGGAAAAGGGTATTCAGGATGGCCCCCATTCACCATCATTTTGAAGTAAAGGGATGGCCTGAGCCAAAGGTGATAGTACGGTTCTGGATAGTGGGAATTATTCTGGCCCTTTTGAGTTTAACGACATTAAAGGTGAGATGAAAAACAGGGTGCAGGGATCAGCGGGAAGAAAACTGACACCGGCCTCCGGCAGACTGAATGCTGATAACTGAATAAATGATTCACATGGAACAAGAAAAGAAATATAAATTCAAAGGCAAAAACATCCTGGTAGTCGGTCTTGCAAGAAGCGGTACAGGGGCGGCCAATCTTCTTGCTGAATTGGGGGCCAGGGTGTCAATTACGGACAAGAAATCACCCGGATCATTAGCAGATCAGATAAAACGGTTGTTGCCCTCCGTGAAGTTTGTGGAGGAAGACAAGACCGAAGGGATTATCGATTCTCTGGATATGATAGTGATAAGTCCCGGGGTCCCTCTTTATATCCCCCTTCTGGTCAAGGCACACATAAAAGGGATACCTGTTATTGGTGAACTTGAGCTGGCCTATCAGGCAGTGAGGAGCTATGAGTCAAGGGGGGTACGTGAAAAAGAAAATACAGGAAGCGTGTTACCGATCTCCGGTCATACATCTCCTGTACCTTTCATCGGCATTACCGGCACGAACGGGAAATCGACCACCACGACGCTTGTTGACCTTATGCTGAAAGAGGCAGGCTATACAACACTCCTTGCAGGTAATATCGGCAATGCGCTGACCGAGGAGATATTAAGACGAATCAGGAGTCAGGAGCCAGGAGCAAAGAGAGGTGAAGGGGCGTTTGCCCCTGCAACACTGGACCACATTGTCCTGGAAATTTCGAGTTTTCAGCTGGAGACCATTGAGGAATTCAGACCACATATTGCGGCAATTCTCAATATTACCCCGGATCACCTTGACAGGTATGAGGGCATGAAAGATTACGCCGAAGCAAAGGCCAGGATTCTTGAAAATCAGACTGCGGAAGATTACCTGATTCTTAACGCGGATGACCCTGAGATAAAGAACATTGAAAGTGAAAACGTGCAAGGGAAAAGTGAAAAACCGAAAATTCTTTATTTCAGCAGGATGAACGAGGTGGAGGGCATTTATTGCAAGGATGGGGTGGTCTGTTGCACGTTTCGCAATCCCGAATTTTCTCTGGGAGTATCGTCACACTCCCATGAGAGTATCGAACTGATCAGGGTTGACGAGATAAAAATAAAGGGAGTGCACAACCTTGAAAATGCCATGGCAGCTTCCCTCATGGCCCTGGTTTCAGGGTGCGGGCCTGATGAAGTCAGACACGTGCTGAAAAAATTTCCGGGACTCGAACACCGGCTTGAATTTGTTGATGACATTAACGGGGTGAGATTCATTAATGACTCAAAAGGCACAAATGTGGGCGCCGTGGCCAAGTCCCTGGCGGATTTTGAAAACATAATCCTGATTATGGGCGGGCTGGATAAAGGAAGTGACTTTTCGGTGCTGGGTGATTTGATGAAAAGCAAGGTGAAGCTGCTCATTTTAATCGGCGCGGCTGCGGATGTAATCGCAGGGGCGATAGGGTCGGTTACCGAGACGCGTAAAGTGTCCGGCCTCGGGGAAGCGGTGAGCCTGTCAATGTCAAGGGCCTCGGCCGGGGACATTGTCCTGTTGTCTCCCGGTTGTGCAAGCTTTGACATGTTTAAAGACTTTGAAGACAGAGGAAGAAAGTTTAAGGAAGCGGTAAAGGCATTAAAAATGCAGCTATCGGAAATACAACATGAATACTAAATATACCCGCAGTATCTTAATATCCGTACTGATACTTGTCGTGATAGGGACCGTGATGGTATACAGCTCAACCGCCCTCATGTCGATGCGGGAACATGGGAGCGGTTTTAATTTTTTATGGAAGCATCTTTATACCGTGTGCATCGGAACGGCTGTCATGTTATTCCTGTCAAGAACGGATTACCGGAAATACCGGTCGGTCGTATATGTCCTGTTAGGGGTGTCCTTCGTATTACTCATACTGGTCTTTGTGCCGGGTGTCGGGATTTCGGCCAACGGGGCAAGGAGATGGCTGAGGCTGTGGCCGACGACCTTTCAGCCTTCAGAACTTGTTAAAGTGGTCATGGTGATTTTTCTCGCGGATTACATGGACAAAAATCTTGACCGGATGAGGGACTTCCGTTACGGTATTGCGATACCCGCCGGGCTCATGCTCTTTTTTCAGATAATCATCCTCCGCCAGCCTGATTTCGGCGCGGTAATGAGTCTCGGGATACTTACGTTTGGCCTGCTCATATTGGGAGGGGCCAGGTTACGTCACATAGGCTCACTTGTGCTTCTCGCGCTGCCGGCTGTGTACATGCTGATCATGACGTCTTCGTACCGCTCAAAAAGGTTACTGTGTTTCCTTGATCCGTGGAAGGACCCCCAGGGCTGCGGATTTCAGCTTGTCCAGTCTTTTATTGCCTTCGGCAACGGAAGTTACTGGGGCCTTGGTCTCGGAGGCAGCAAACAAAAATTATATTTTCTGCCCGAGGCCCATACCGACTTTATTTTCTCCCTAATAGGAGAAGAACTCGGCCTGGTGGGGGCCATGTTCGTCATCGCAGTTTTTGTTTGGCTCTTTCTTAAAGGGTTCCAGGTATCGATGAGGACCAGCGACCCCTTCAGTTATTTCCTGACACTTGGCATGACCATGCTCATCGGGGTGCAGGCCATTATCAATATCGCCGTATCAACGGGTTTAATGCCGACGAAGGGGCTTCCGCTTCCTTTTATAAGTTATGGAGGGTCAGCACTTCTCATAAATATGGCGGCAGCGGGAATACTTATGAATATTGCGAAAAATGGAGATGTCGCTTCGGTCCACTCCCCTGATCCCTTGTACGTGAAAGGGGCAAACAGGGGTGCCCTGCAGCGGGCGGGAAGGGCGCATTCATGGAGTCACAGGCTGAGATGAAGATTATTATCGCAGGAGGCGGAACAGGCGGACATCTTTTCCCGGCTTTGGCGCTTGCAAAGGAGTTAAGAAATATCAGTCCTGCTGCAAGTGTTACTTTTGTCGGGACTGCCAGGGGGCTGGAGGCCAGGGTGATCCCCAAGGAAGGGTATGACATCAGGTTTATAAGGTCTGAAGGACTTGTGGGTAAAGGTATTTTTAAAACTATGAGAGCATGTTTCAGGATACCGGCATCGTTAAAGGATTCATATCACATACTGAAGGACATTAAACCGGATCTCGTTCTGGGTGTGGGGGGATACAGTTCAGGCCCTGTGGTCCTGTGCGCGAAGATGATGGGTGTCCCTACCATCATCCATGAACAGAACACCATCCCCGGGCTCGCGAACAAGATCCTTGGCATATTCGTTGATACCGTGGCAGTCACCTATCATGAAAGCATAAAGAATTTCCCCGCAAATAAAACCTATCTGACCGGTAATCCCATAAGGGCGGACATACTGAAAGGCAGCAGGCAGAGGGGCTACGAGAATTTCAGCCTTGACCGTAACCGTTTTACGATATTTGTGTTCGGCGGGAGTTCAGGGTCAAGCAGCATTAATAAAGCGGTCGCCGAGGCACTGGTATACCTTGAACCGCTGAAAGACCATATACAGTTCCTGCATCAAACAGGAGAGAGGGAGTGCGATTCGGTGAAAGAGGTATACCGTTCAAGGAAATTCAGCGGGACGGTCATCCCCTTTGCGTATGAAATGGCGGATGCGTATGCCGTGGCGGACCTCATTATTTCGAGGTCCGGGGCCACTACGCTTGCCGAACTGACTGCATGCGGCAAGGCCGCCATTCTTGTGCCGTATCCGCATGCGGCCGCGAATCATCAGGAAATCAATGCAAGAAAACTCTGGGATATCGGCGCTGCGCAGATGATCCTTGAAAAAGACCTTAACGGCAAAACCCTCTCGGACCTGATTAAGCACCTGCTGGAGGCACCAGATGCCATCGGGGAAATGGAGCGGACAAGCAAGAGCCTCGGGAGCAGTGACGCGGCGAAAAAAGTGGTTGACCTGATGATGGGACTTTTAAAAAAAAAGACAGAATATAGAGCACAGAAGACAAAACACAGAGAACAGATGATTTGAAGATAACGTATAAAGGATATATCAATGTACAAACGGTTTGAAAAAGTGCATTTTGTTGGGATCGGCGGTGTCGGCATGAGCGGGATTGCCGAGGTCCTGCATAATCTCGGCTATGAAGTTGAGGGTTCTGACATGAAGGGGTCTGAAACCACAAAAAGGCTCATGGGAATGGGGATCAGCATAAGCATCGGCCACAGGGCGGAAAATGTAAAAAAGGCGGATGTCGTCGTAATATCTTCCGCAGTCAACTCTGAGAATCCCGAAGTGAAAGCCGCGAGAAAACTCTCAATCCCGGTGATACCAAGGGCCGAGATGCTTGCCGAACTGGCAAGGCTCAAATACGGGGTCCTTGTGGCCGGGGCACACGGGAAAACGACCACGACATCACTGGTTGCCAGTGTCCTGGGTGAAGCCAACCTGGATCCCACCGTTGTGATAGGAGGAAAGCTTAAAGGCATAGGAAGCAATGCAAAGCTCGGCTGGGGAGAGTTCCTTGTGGCTGAAGCGGACGAGAGCGACGGTTCATTTCTGAAACTGTCTCCGACAATCGCTGTCGTGACAAATATCGACAGGGAGCATATGGATTATTTTAAGAATATAGAAGAGATCAAAGGCGCCTTTCTTTCATTTGTCAATAAAGTGCCCTTTTACGGACTGTCGATACTGTGCGGTGACAATGACTATATCAAAGAGCTGATGCCGAAGATTCAGCGCAGGTTTATTACATACGGACTGGGTGAAGGCATGGACCTTACGGCAAGGGACATAAGGACAGAGGGGCTGAGCTCTGCATTTGAGGCTGTGCTCAACGGCAAGTCACTCGGGTCGTTTAAGGTGCCTCTTATCGGCAGGCATAATGTCAGCAATTGCCTTGCCGCAATTGCGGTTGCCAATGAGCTCAAGGTCAGTATGGACACCATAAGAGAGGCCCTCAGGAATTTCAGCGGTGTGCAGAGGAGGTTTGAGTTAAAGGGGACCGCTGACGGGATCAGCGTGGTTGACGACTATGGACACCACCCTGCCGAGATTATGGCAACGCTGAAGGCGGCGAGCGAAGCACGAAATTCAGAGGCAAGAGTCAGGAGTCAAGAGGTGAACCGCTCTGAACTCGTAACTCCTCCCTCTACACTCGAGACTGCCGGAGGCAGGCTTGTTGTTCTTTTCCAGCCGCACAGATACACGAGGACCAGAGACCTGCTCAGTGAATTCATCGACGCATTTACGGACGCGGACAAGGTCATATTAATGGACATCTACCCTGCGGGCGAAAAGCCGCTGCCCGGGGTCAATTCGGAACTCTTGTACAGAGGGATAAAGGATACGGGCAAGGACATTGAATATATCCCGGACAGAGAGGAGCTCCCGGGCTACCTTGAGAGGGAATTGAAGGAAGGGGACCTGCTTCTTACTCTCGGTGCGGGAGATGTGTGGAAGATAGGCGAGACGTTTTTAGAAAACAAAGGCAGAGGCCGGAAGGCAGAAGGATGAAAAATGGCCTGGAATATCCTTGTTCCATCCCTCATCCTTCTGTCGCAGAGAATTTAGATATGGATGAGATGCAATTAAAGGGAGTAATTGAAAGAGGACTATTTAAAGGCGTGATGAAGTTTAATGAGCCCTTGTCCGGGCATACGTCACTGGGAATAGGCGGGCCCGTTGACATCATGGTATTTCCGGAAGACCCCCTGTCACTGAAGAATGTCCTGCTGGTTGCTGAAAAAGAAAATATACCTGTAATTGTTATTGGGGCGGGAACAAACCTGCTTCCTCCGGACGGGAGAATAGAAGGCATCGCCGTGTCCCTTAAGGCCTTCAGGAGCATAGAATTGACAAGGGATTCAGATGAGAATAATGTGGTCCTGTATGCCGGTGCAGGTGTGCCTCTTCCGATGCTTGTAAACTTTGCACGGAAGTATGGGTATTCAGGCATAGAGGCCCTTGCGGGAATCCCCGGGTATGTCGGGGGCGCCGTTTGTATGAACGCCGGGTCTTTCGGCACAGAAATCAGGGATGTCATTGTCTCTGTGGCAATGATGAATCCCCATGGCGAGATTGTGATTGCAGCTAAGGACAAACTCGAATTTTCATACCGAAGCGCTCATTTGCCTGCGGGTTCGATTATCCTCAGCGCCAATATCATGCTCAGAAGAGACGATCCTGCTGAAGTGGATACGCGTACAAAGGAATTTTTAAACAGGAAAAAAGCCGCACAGCCTCTCGGGGAATTGTCTGCGGGGTGTGTCTTTAAGAATCCTCAAGGCAACGCGGCAGGCAGGTTAATAGAGGCCGCGGGTTGCAAGGGCATGAAGACAGGCGGCATGGAAGTCAGCCGAATGCATGCAAATTATTTTATTAATAAAGGCGGGGCGACCTGCAGGGATTTTATTGAACTTATGGAAGCTGTGAAGGCAAGGGTCAAGGCATACAGCGGGATTGACCTTGAACCGGAGGTGAAGATATTAAGGGAGAAAGGATGAAAGAGGAAATAGAAGGTGCAAGATAAGAAGTTGTGAGGATGAGCAAAGAATGTTATGTCCGCTTATCTTCCTGACTTTTCAACTTTCTTTGTGGTGAGGTGATATTTAATTATGACGAAAGGATTGGTGACAAAAAAAAGGATCGGTGTGCTGATGGGGGGGCTCTCTGCGGAGCGGGATATTTCCATAAGGAGCGGACTTGCCGTGTATCAGGGACTGCAGGAACTGGGATATAACGTGGTGCTTGTAGATGCGGGCAGAGACATCGTGGATGTCATGAAGAAAGAGAAGGTAAAGATCGCCTTCCTCGCGCTCCACGGCGGCACAGGAGAAAACGGGGCGATGCAGGGACTCCTTGATGTGCTTGGTATCCCTTATACGGGGTCAGGCGTTCTGGCATCGGCCCTTGCCATGGATAAGGAGGCCTCAAAAAAAATCTTTATGTATCATGGACTGAGTGTCGCACCGTTTATCGTTGTGAGTCAGGGGCCAAAAGGCAAACGTCAAAAAACACGGGGCTCCGTACCCACGGCCCCCGACTTTCCGCTGCCCTGGGTCGTTAAGCCGTGTACCGAGGGTTCCAGCATAGGGGTCAGCATTGTAAAAGAGGAACGCGACCTGAATGCCTGTCTGGATAAGGCCTTTTCATTTGGCGAGAGGGTGATCGTTGAAAAGTTTATAAAGGGCAGGGAGCTTCACATCGCTGTGCTGGGCGAGAGAGTGCTTGGAGGAGTAGAGGTAAGACCCTCTCTGGAGTTTTATAATTACGAGGCGAAATATACCTCGGGACTGACCGAGTATATCATCCCGCCCGAGATTGATGAAGCGGTGTATGAACATACAAAAAGCATGGCCCTGAAAACGTTTCAGGCACTCGGATGCTCCGGGGCCGCGAGAGTTGATTTCATAGTAGAGGAGGGCAGTAACACGCCATATGTGCTCGAAGTCAATACGCTGCCTGGTATGACCACGACCAGTCTGCTTCCCAAAATAGCCGGCTCAGCCGGCATGGACTTTAAAAACCTTATAGAGGAGATACTCAGGCTTGCAGTCAAAGAGAAGGAATAAAAAAAACAAGGCCGCTTCCAAGCGGGGTGAGAAAGCCGCGTTATTTTTTAAGAGGGCGACCATGGTCCTCCTTGGAGTCGTCGTCACTGCCGCGGCTGTGCTGGGGCTGAAAATGCTTGGAGAGCAATTAAGGATTAAAGATATTGTGATTTCAGGCAACTCCCGTCTTGAAAGAGAAGATGTGTTAGGGTCCCTGAAAGTAAAAAGAGGCGAGTCGCTTTTCAGGCTCCATTTCGCAGAGCTCAGAGGAAGGCTTACCCAGAACCCCTGGATAAAAAAAGTTGCCCTGAGGAAGCAGTATCCGGATACGCTCGGAGTCAGGATTGAAGAAGCAGTACCAAGGGCCCTGTTAAGCCTCAAGAACCAGTTATACCTCATTGACGGGGACGGGATCAGGCTTGAGAGCATTAAAGGAGAGACCACCCCTTTCCTGCCGGTGATAAAGGACATTGATCCGGGGCTCAGAAAAGAGATGGGTGAGGCGTTGAAGCTGGTAGAGGCACTTTCAGGAAAGGCCGCTTTTACCGACAGGGAGTCCATAGAGATCGGGCTTGAGTCATACGGGCTTACAGCCCATATAGACGGTGAGTTTATAAAGGTGGGGTACGGCGACTATGCTGAGAAATTTACGAGATGGATAGAGCTCGAACCAGAGATCAGAAAAAGAGGGCTGCCGGTCCAGTATGTTGATCTGAGATTCAAGGACACGGTGATAGTAAAGCCCATTGAGGAAGAGAAAGAAGGAAAAAAAGAGAAAGGAAAGGCCTTGTCCTGATATGCTTTTCGGATTCCTGAAAGAAACCACATTGAAAAAAGACCATCTCGTTGTCGGGCTTGATATCGGGACAACCAAGATATGCGCAGTTGTCGCTGAAGTTGCTTCCCCGCAACAGCATGAAAAAAGGGGCATTATCAGGAGAGGGGAAAAAACAGACGTCTTGCAGGACGGCCGCGATAAGGCCTCCGGCAGCGGCATCAATATAATCGGTGTCGGCAGGGCACCCTCAAGAGGCATCAAGAAAGGCGTAATAACGAATATTGAGAGTACGGTGGATTCAATAGTTCAGGCCGTGCAGGAAGCGGAAACCGCGGCAGGGGTGGACATAAAAGCCGTGCATATAAGTATTACAGGAACGCAGATCGGTTGTGTCTCCAGCCACGGTGTTATCGCCGTGAAGGAAAAAGAAATAGGCGCGAAGGAAGTGGACCATGTAATTGAAGCGGCCAGGGCGGTTGCGCTTCCCTTTGACAGAGAGATTCTCCATGTGATTCCTTCGGGCTTCATTGTGGACGGTCAGAACGGCATTACCGACCCGAGGGGGATGGCGGGGGTGAGGCTCGAAACGAATGTGAAGATCATCACCAGCGCGGCAGCTTCTACTCAGAATCTCATAAGAAGCTGTCAGAAAGCGGGGCTGCATGTGACAGGGCTCGTTTTTCAGCCCCTTGCCTCTGCAGCCGCAGTCCTGACGCAGGATGAAAAGGACCTGGGCGTTGCCGTGATTGATATCGGCGGAGGGACAACGGACATGGTGTTCTATCATGACGGGAGCATCTGTCATGCATCGGTATTGGCCATCGGTGGGAACAATTTTACAAATGACGTTGCTGTCGGTTTAAGGACCCCTGCCCAGGAAGCCGAGCGGATCAAAAAGAGGCACGGCTGCGTAATGATATCATGCATTCAAGGAGATCAAGAGATACAAGTGGGATTTGCCGACGGTAAATTATTCAGAAATATTCCGAGAAGATATCTGGCAGAGATACTTCAACCCCGGGCTGAAGAATTGTTCGGGTTTCTGAAAGACGAGATTACGGCCGGGGGCTTTCAGCATATCATTAATTCAGGGGTTGTGCTTACAGGAGGCGCTGCTNNGGGCTGGCAATGTACTGTGCGGAAGAAAGCCTGTCTGTGCCCGGATTCGGGAATGGTGCGATACTCGGGATGAAGGCCAAGATGAAGGACTGGTATGAAGAGGCATGTAACATATTCAGTTAATGAGCATAATGCGGAGACCGTGGAATACATAATGTATCCCACAGCGTGCGCATTATTTCAAAGGTTATCGGATAGATGAGAGATGAAGGTTTGACAGGAATAATAAAATTTTAGAAGGAGGCCATTATGAGAATTTTTGATCTGGAAGAGATTCAGAACAGGGTGACTGCAAAAATAAAGATAGTAGGTGTCGGGGGAGGGGGAAGCAACGCGGTCAACAGCATGATCGCGTCAAGTCTTGACGGCGTTGAATTTATCGCCATTAATACGGACGCCCAGGCGCTTGAATCCTCCCTCGCGAACCAGTGCATCCAGATCGGCAACACGCTGACTAAAGGACTTGGCGCAGGAGCAAATCCTGAAGTGGGCAGACAGGCGGCGCTTGATGACAGGAGTTTAATCGAACAGGCCCTGGGCGGGGCTGATATGGTATTTGTCACCGCCGGCATGGGCGGCGGAACAGGAACCGGCGCGGCCCCGGTTGTTGCGGAGACTGCCAGGCAGATGGGGATTCTCACTACGGCCGTTGTCACCCGGCCGTTTCTCTTTGAAGGGAACAAACGGGCAAGAAATGCCGAACAGGGGATCAAAGAATTAAGGAAATATGTTGATGCAATCATCATCATTCATAACCACAGGCTTCTTGACATTATCGAGAAGCATACGCCGTGGCTGCAGGCGCTGAATCTGGCCAATGATGTGCTGAGGCAGGCAGTAAAAGGGATATCCGACCTGATACTCGTCCCCGGCCTGATAAACCAGGACTTTGCGGATATAAAGACAATCCTTGCAGAAAGCGGAAGGGCCCTTATGGGAATCGGTAACGCGGACGGTGAAAACAGGGCCGTAAACGCGGCAAAGATGGCAATCAAAAGCCCCCTGCTGGAGGAGACCTCCATTGATGGAGCTAAAGGCGTTCTGATAAATATCACCGGAGGCTCCTCCCTATCCTTTCATGAGGTTAATGAGGCTGCCAGTCTCGTAAGAGAGGCTGCGGATGAAGATGCGGAGATCATATTCGGCTCTGTCATCGACCCTGATCTTGACGACAAGATTATTGTTACGGTGATAGCCACCGGCTTTGAGGAAAAACCCCGTGCCGTAATGCCCTCGTATGATAAATGGAGGCCTTCCCGGGATGTAAATACCCTCAAGGGCGCGAGCCGGCTCCTGTCAAAAGAGGTAATGATAGAAGGCAGTGAACACTATCTTGATATCCCCACATTCATGCGTAAAAATGGCGTTACCGATGATAAAGAAGTCAGGATAACATAAAGAGAGTAAGGGCGGACATTGAATCTGTCAGGTCCGCTTTTTTTGGCAATATGACATCAGGGATACGAAGCCTAATCCTGTTTTTATCCCATGAATTTTACTATGGCGTCTTCACCGCCTTTAGCTNNAACGAAAGGCAACTTATGAAATTTTCACAACTGTTTATCCCTACGTTGCGTGAAACACCTGCTGAGGCCGAGGCTGTCAGCCATATTCTGATGCTTCGTGCAGGGTATGTCAGGCAGCTTGCCTCTGGTCTTTACATCTACCTCCCCCTTGCATGGAGGGTCATGAAAAGAATACACGGGATTATCAAGGAAGAGATGGATGCCATAGGCGCACAGGAGATATCCATGCCCGGGCTCCATCCCGCTGAAATATGGGAAAAGACCGGAAGGTGGAGCGAAATCGGTGAAGAGATGTTCAGGCTGAAAGACCGGGGAGGCAGAGACATGTGTCTTGGGATGACCCATGAGGAAATTATTACATGGCTCGCGTCAATGGAGATACGTTCATACCGGGACCTGCCTCAGATGTGGTATCAGATACAGACAAAATTCAGGGATGAAGCCAGACCGAAAAGCGGCATTCTCAGGACGCGAGAGTTTGTTATGAAGGACAGTTACAGCTTTGACAGAGATGAGAAGGGGCTTGAAGAGAGCTATCAGAAGCATGCGGAGGCGTATCACAGGATTTTCCAGAGATGCGGACTTGCGTTTTATCAGGTTGAAAGCGACCCCGGAATGATGGGAGGCGCTACCGCGCATGAATTTATGGCCCCGAGCCCTGCAGGCGAGGACACCATTGTTATCTGCGATTCGTGCGGCTATGCTGCGAATGTAGAGCTTGCACTGTCGATACCGTCTTCACAGAAATTGAAAAGCGGTGATCCAGAAACACGCTGCGCTGCGCCAATGCAAGAGGGATTACTGGAAGACATTCCCACTCCCGATAAAAGAACTGTCGCAGAGGTGTCTGCCTTCCTGGATGCAGAGCCAATCTGTTTCATAAAAAGCCTTCTTCTGATAGGCCAGGAAGGCCCCTTCCTGGCGCTTGTAAGGGGAGACCAGGAACTCCACGAAAAGAAGCTCCAGCGTCTTGCAGGGGCGTTCAGGCCTGCGCAAAGAGATGAGGTCAGGGACATCCTCGGCGTCGAGGCTGGCTTCATAGGACCGCATAATAATACCCTGAAAAAGATCGCCGATATTTCTCTGAAGGAGGGAGTATATATCTCAGGGGCAAACAGGGAAGGGTTTCATACCAGGGGAATAAAGCCGGGGGTACATTTTGATGCTGAATGGCATGATATCCATGTTGCCGGAGGGGGTGATGGTTGTTCGAGGTGCGGCTCTGCCCTCCGGGAAGAACATGTCATAGAGATCGGGAACATATTTAAGCTCGGGACAAAATACTCGCAGCCGCTGAGGGCGGTGTATCTTGATGAAAGCGGTGAGGATAAGACGATCGTCATGGGCAGTTACGGAATAGGCCCCGCACGGATAGCCGCGGCCGCTGTTGAACAAAACAATGACAGTGACGGGATTATCTGGCCGCTTAGTATCACGCCCTTTGATGTCGAGATCGTCATCCTTGCCGGTGACGATAAAGAGCTTTCAGATACTGCCGG
>DKBK01000146.1:5969-9346 GCA_002451135.1 Nitrospiraceae bacterium UBA6902 | reverse complement strand
GCCCGCTCTTCCCGGGACATCGCACCAAGACGTTCTACTTCGTTCAGTTTGAGCCCCAGCCCTTTGGCTCCCCGGCCGCCGTAGTCCGCATCAGCCCTGAAGAACACAGCACGCTGCCGGTGAGTGGCAGTTTTCATGATGCTGAAATATATTTTTTGACAGGCTGCGAGTAATGAGAAATGTTTTACTGTATACTGAAAAGGGTAAAATATGTCACATGTTTGATAGCCATTCCCATTTTCTCTGTATCGCGCACCGCGGGGCGAGCGGGCATGAGCCGGGCAATACGATTCCCGCGATACGAAAGGCGCTCGAACTCGGGGCCAGGGCAATAGAACTGGATATCCACTATATACAGAACGAACTGCTCGTCACGCATGACACCCTCATTCATGACCCTGCGAAAGGGATTGTTGATATCACACGGTGCTCTATTGAGGCGATACGTACCCTGGATGCCGGAAAGGGGCAGCCGATCCCGACATTAGAAGAAGTTCTCAGCGTTGTCAATGCCGGTGCGTATGTAAATCTGGAATTAAAAGGCAGGGGGACCGCAAGACCGGTCTGTGATCTTATCAGAAGGTATACAAGAGAGAAGCATTGGCCGGAGGACCTTTTCGTGTTATCCTCATTTGATATTCAGGAACTGGAGACTGCCCGTTCAATATATCCGGATGTATGCCTGGGCTTATTGATTGACCGGAGGGATATTGATTTTGTTCGGCTTGCGGCACGTGTCAGGGCGCGGTTCATCGGCGCGGCTTTGACAATCACAGACCCGGCGCTGATAAAGACCTCACATGATAATGAGGTAAAGGTACTCGTATTTACGGTAAACGGGAGATTGAATATAAGGCGCATAAAATCCATGGGCGCTGACGGGGTATTCACAGACTTCCCTGAACACTGTATTTAATCTATTCTTACAATGCATATTTCCATCGTAATGTGATATCATAATGTCATCCTGCCTTACACGCATGGCATTGCGTGTATCATTATATTACACCGAATTTACAGGGGACAACGTAGCATTGAAAAATAGAAAGCCAAATGTACTTGTAATTGATGATGCTTATTGCGTACGGCAATCATTGCAATTCATTCTCAGGGATACATGCAACGTCCTTCTGGCTCCGGGTGCGCTTGAGGGGCAGTTTTTTCTTTCCACTCATCAAATTGATATTGTACTGCTGGATATAAGGCTGCGGAGCACTGACGGAATAAGATTGCTTTCAGAGATTAAACAAACGTACCCCTACATTGAGATTATCATGATCACAGCCCATGCAAGCCTGGAAACTATAAGAAAGGCCATCCGCTTCGGGGCCTGCGATTATCTCATCAAGCCGTTCGACAAAAATGAGCTGATGTCCGTAATAAAAAATGCGTTGATACAGAGGGAACATGCACTGGGGATCAAGAATGAACTCGATATGCTGAATGAATCAACCCTGTACCTGGAACACCTTATTCGAAACGCGGAAGATACCATGATGAACAGCAGTAAAAACAATATGACTGCGATGCTCCTCAATATTGACTCAAGAGACGGCTACACATGGTCACATGCAAAAAGAGTGACAAAATTATCATTATTAATAGCGGAGAAAATGGGGGTAACGGATGAGCAGACGCAGTGGCTGAAATGTTCGGCCTCACTCCATGATATCGGGAAATTACATATAGATACCGACATCCTTAAAAAAGAAAGCAAATTGACGGATCATGAATACGAGATCATGAAAAGGCATCCTGAAGAAGGAGTGAAGATCATTCGGCCCCTCCCGTTTCTTAAAATTGCGGTCCCTGCCATAAGGCACCACCATGAACGATACGATGGGCAAGGATATCCCTTTGGTCTTCAGGGCAAAGAGATCCCGTTTAAGGCAAGGATACTGGCAGTTGCCGATGCAGTGGACTCAATGATGAATTCACCTGTCAGACAAAACCCGTGTGCGGTTGAGAGGGTTGAAAGAGAGCTTCAGGGGAACTCCGGCTCACAGTTTGATCCGGAGATCGTCGATGTTGTTATCAGGTGCAAATTATTGTCTTTTTTTTAACGTGCCGACTTCTTCTGAACATTCTATCTCCGCAACACAGCACAGGGCCTCCAGTATATTAAGCAGTGACGTAACCACTGCGGGTCTGCTGCGCTGTAATTTCCTGAACAGGGAAAGGAAGGCCTCCTCTTCATTGGTCAGCTGCATTCCCTGATGGTCTCCGATGAGATGAACAAAGTCCGTATAGCCATATTCATGGAGCACATCCTTAATCTCGTTTGGAGTAAAGCCAAGGGCCTCCGCAATTTTTATGAAGATCGGTTCTACCACCTTCTTCTGGTGAAGGATGAGCTGCCGGCATGTTTCACGCGACACCACCTGGTGTACAGAAGAATTGTGATAGAACTGCTCTACCGTCTCCCATCCCTGCTGATTCATTTTCCTGGTGAGCATATTGTCCGGGTAAATTATTTTTTTCTTCATGATCCATATAATACCATTCCCATCAGATTTTAGCAACCAACTTGGTATTTTTTAGCAACCTACTTGACAAGATACGAATAATTACTTAAAATAAGAAGGTTGTAAAATACCCCTTATCAGAATGGGCATTTATCTATGTTTTCAGAGAATGAAATAGTCTTCCAGTGCAGTCAGTGCAGGGGCCATTGTGACGAGATAAAAAAATGCCCCCTGAAAATCGAATGGCCTGCAGAAAGGAAAGGCACAATATTTCCTGCAATGCCCGGGAAATGGAAGTTGTCGGCTGCAGGTAAAAGTGTATATTTGCCTGCAAGAGACAAGTACACAACAGAGGAGCTTATCACCGGCCTGAACAGGCTGAACAGTCATTTGTAGAAATTACATACCGAATCCGTTGATTTCATTATATATGAAGCAGCGGATCCATATATGCAGTATTGAGATGCCGCAGAGTCTAGGGGACATGGCTGAAGTGAGCAATTCATCTTCACTTCACACTTTTTATTAAATAAAATTTCAGGTTGTCAACTCTCTCATTCCGGACAAACTGGAATGACAGACTGATACGTTTTTCCTGTTATTTTTAGAGTACTAAAATAAATTCTATGGGGGGACAACATGAGCAACAACCTTGAGGCACTACCGAATTTATCAAAGAGAGAAAAAGAAGTGCTCACATGGTCAAAAAGAGGAAAAAGTTCCTGGGAAATATCAGCAATACTCAATATCAGCGAGAGGACCGTAAATTTTCACGTAAATAATATCATGCAAAAACTCAATGCCGTGAGCAGGACCCAGGCTGTTGCGGTTGCGATCGAACGGGGGCTCATTAAGACAGATTGATCTCACAACGGTATTTAAGTCTGATCCATACGCATGAAAGATCTTGAA
>DKBK01000146.1:0-5956 GCA_002451135.1 Nitrospiraceae bacterium UBA6902 | reverse complement strand
GAAATAATGAGGCATGTAATAATTATGGATACGTAATGGACACACTATGGAAGCAATAAACCCCTTAAAGGCATCCGGAGATCCCTCTTCCCCCGGGGACAAAAATTATCCTGACAAGGCAAAGATCCTGATAGTTGAAGACGAAGCGATCATCGCAATAGAACTGCAAACGCAACTGGAGAGTATGGGATATCGGGTCATGTCTTTAGCGGCTTCAGGCGAAGATGGCGTTCTTATGGCACATCAGGAGAACCCTGATTTAGTGCTGATGGACATTACATTATCTGGGAAGATAACCGGCATTGAAGCTGCCAGACAAATTAAGACAAGTGCCAATGTCCCCGTCATTTATCTTACGGCACATTCAACTGAGGAGACCCTGAACAAGGCCAAACAGACAGACCCCTACGGATATCTGATAAAACCCGTCGGGAATAAAGAGCTGCATAACGCGATCGAGATCGCCCTCATGAAACACAGGGCAGAAAAGCAGCTCCTGTCCGCGATGTTAAAGGCCCAGGAAGAAGAAGCCAAGACAAAAGCGATTATGGCAGGCATTGGTGATGCGGTCATCCTCCAGGATACCGATTACAAGATCATTTATGAAAATCAGGTCCAGAAAGAGTTAGTAGGTGAGCATATTGGCGAGTACTGCTACAAGGCGTACGAAGGCAGAAATTCCATTTGCGAAAATTGTCCTGTGGAAATGTCATTCAGGGACGGGCAAATTCATAAGACAGAAAGAAGCATCGCCACGAAAAAGGGACCCTTGCATTACGAACTGACCTCCTCTCCCCTCACAGACCCTGACGGTAAAATCATCGCGGCAGTCAAGGTCGTAAGGGACATCACCGAGCGTAAACTGACAGAGAATGAGCTGCTAAAGCACCGGGAGAAACTTACCCAGCTGGTCGAAGACAGGACCGGCGAGCTGACGTCTGCCATTGATCTGCTCAAGAATGAAATCATGGAGCGCCGGAAAACTGAAGATGCCCTGCGGGAGAGCGAAAAAAGGTACAGGGAGCTCTTTAATTATATGAGCAGCGGTATTACTGTATATGAATCCTTCGAAAACGCGTCTGATTTTATCATCAAGGACATCAATAGTGCCGGAGAGGATATTGATAAAATCAGAAAAGAAGATATTATCGGGGAAAAAGTGACTATCGTATTTCCGGGGGTAACGCAGGCCGGACTTTTTGACGTGTTTCAGAGGGTCTGGAAGACCGGAAAAACCGAGCATCATGCCGCCTGGTATTATAATGACCAGAGGATCAGCGGCTGGAGGGACAATCACATCTACAGGTTGTCAAGCGGCGAACTCATATCAGTGTATAACGATATTACGGAACAGGTCATATCAGCAGAAAGGGAATCGGCACTTCTGCGTCAGCTGAAAACCATATTCGAGAATTTCCCTGTGGGCATTGTCTATCTTGATGATAACTTCAGGATTATCAGCTCAAATAAATTTTTCAATAACTTTACGGGATACGGCGAGGGAGAATTAACCGGGAAGATATGTTACGAATCAGTTGGTGAATATGCTGATGATCCGGCAAAAAAAGGGGCTGACAAAGTCTGCTCGTTTTGCAGGAAANNTTTACCGCTTTATGGAAATCATTGAAGATATCACCGACCGCAAGCGGGCAGAGGCAGAGGCCGTCCGCGCGAGCCACCTTGCTGCACTGGGGGAGCTTGCCGCAGGCGTGGCCCATGAAATCAATAACCCTATCAACGGTATTATCAATTATACCCAGATATTGCTCAACAAGAGCACAGAGGGGAACAGGGAACATGATATAGCCAGGAGAATCATCAAAGAAGGAGACCGCATCGCAAATATTGTAAGAAACCTCCTTTCTTTTGCCCGGGACAACAGGGGTGACAGGATACCGACTAATATTTCCGATATAATTTCAGAAACACTTGGCCTTACCGAGATCCAGTTACGAAAAGACGGGATTCTGCTGATCCTGAATATAGCCCGGAACCTGCCTGCCGTTTTTGTTCAGCCCCAGCAAATCGAGCAGGTATTTTTAAATATCATAAGTAACGCACGTTACGCCCTTAACACCAAATATGAAGGAACACATGAAAATAAGATACTTGAAATTTCTCTTTGGAGCAGTGGAGACGGACCGCGCCCGTATATTCAGGTCGTATTTCATGACCGGGGGACCGGCATTCATCCGGACATCATGGACAAAATAATGAACCCGTTTTTCTCCACCAAGCCCGGGGGCATAGGTACGGGCCTGGGATTAAGCATCAGTCACGGTATCATAAGTGATCATGAAGGCAGGATTGTAATCGATAGTGTTGACGGCATGTTTACTAAAGTAACAGTAGAGTTGCCGGTCAGCCATTAAATACCATTATGGCAAAAATTCTTGTTGTAGACGACGAAGAGAGTATACGTTTCACCTTTCACAGCTTCCTTTCAGATGCAGGTCATGAGGTGACGACTGCCGGGGAATACGATGAGGCCCTGGGAATAATTTCACGCTATGAGTTTGATCTCATATTTATGGACATTGTGTTACACGGTAAGACCGGGATCGACCTCCTGAGGGAACTCAAAATGAGGGACCGTTACTGTCCCGTGGTAATGATCACAGGATACCCCAACGTTGAAACAGCCTCTGCCGCGCTCAGGTTAGGCGCCTTTGATTATATTTTCAAACCTGTCAAGCAGGAAATACTGCTTCACATAACCGGCATGGCCCTCCAGAACAAGGCCCTCAGGGATGAAAACGAGAAATACCGGGCCAACCTCGAAGCCATATTCAAGAGCGTGAAAGACGCGATAATTACCGTAGATAAAGACCTGTCCGTTCTTCAGGCAAATGAGGCCGCAGAACATATCTGCGGGATAACACACCACTCCTTAGGCAAGTCCCTTGCCGAAATACAGACAAGCTGCAATTCCAAGTGCCTTGATGTTCTGAAAAAAACCATCCTGGAAAAGCAGCCTTTCGAAGTGCAGCGCACAGAGTGTGAATATAACGGCAGATACAGACAGGTGGTAACAATATCAACATGGCCCCTTATCAACAGCAGGGGTACCTTCTCAGGGGCCGTCATGATAGTAAGAGATGATACCCGCCTCAATGATCTCGAGAGAGACCTTGGGGAACGCCGGAAATTCCACCATATGATCGGACAGAACAGGCAAATGCAGCGGATATACAATCTTATAGAGGACCTTGCGGATGTAGAAACCACTGTGCTGATCACCGGTGAAAGCGGGACAGGCAAGGAACTGGTGGCTGAAGCAATTCATTATAAAGGGAAGCGCAGCAGCAGACCACTGGTAAAGGTAAACTGCTCTGCCCTGTCCGAGAGCCTGCTCGAAAGCGAACTCTTTGGACATGTCAGGGGGGCCTTTACCGGAGCGGATAAAGACAAGGTCGGCAGATTTCAGAAGGCCGACGGGGGGACTATCTTCCTGGATGAAATCGGGGAACTCTCCCCGCAGATGCAGTTACGGTTACTGAGGGTGCTTCAGGACAAGGTATTTGAGCGTGTGGGAGATTCCACCCCGATACAGGCAGACGTCCGTGTAATTACCGCAACTAACCAGGACCTCTCGGGTAAAGTCAGTAGCGGCGAGCTCAGGGAGGATCTTTATTACCGCCTGAAAGTCGTGGAGCTGGCCCTCCCCCCGCTCCGGGACCGGAAGGACGATATTCTCCTGCTGGTTGATTATTTCATCCAGAGGTTCAATGATAAATTCAAAAAACAGGTAACTGCCATATCTGAAGATGTAAAGGAGCTGTTTATGGATTACGCTTGGCCCGGAAATATCAGGGAACTGGAACACACGCTGGAGCATGCCTTTGTCGTCGTGAGGCAACACACGATTACTGTTGACCATCTCCCAAAGAGTTTTACCGATCATCCCCAAAAAAATCTTACTGCTCCTCCGGATAAAAAAGCCGATGGGCCTGATGCCGTATTGCACGCGCTTAAAAGAGCGGGGGGGAACAAGTCCAAGGCAGCGAGGCTTTTGGGCGTAAATGTGAGGACTATCTATCGAAAGATAGAAAAATACAATATCAAGACAGATTAGACATCATCCATGAAAGCATGACATGTCATGTTTTCATGACACCTTAATACCATGACATGTCATATAATCGATCCCTGCTATTATCCCGATTGTTTATTGTAGACAGCCAATAATTATTATCTTATACTTCCCCTTTCCGCCTTCTTAATCACTTTAAATCAGGAAGTTACAAACCGCACACTATGACTGATTTGATTTATATTGACGATATGAGAAACCCTTCTCGTGTAAAGCTGCCATGGCACACTTCTTGATATGTCATTAATCAGCGTAGCATCTCGTTANNTTTTTTTACCAGGCAATTGGAGATATGCATATGCATGTATCCGGGCATAAGACATCTGTGGGAACCGCGAACTGTCCTAACCTGCTGGAATGGACCGGATGGGGGGCATCCTTCTGCAGGCTGAGATACATGGTTCCTGATGTGTTAACCCCTTCTGAAATACAGGAATATTGCAAGAACAATCATTACCCGACGTGTGTATTCTTTATGAAACAGCTTGATATGATTTCTCAAAATTATATGGTCCAGGGAGAATAACCAAATGCTGATTCCCATTAAAAATAAATTGTGCCCATTGGTAAAAAATCCATTAGTTGAGTGTTATTGTTTTGACCTCAACAGCAAGACCATAACCCCTGCGATAAAGTATTGCGGCAACAATTACGCGTCCTGTGATATTTATATAAGCGAAGCCAGCGATAAGAAACATCACGCAAGAACATCGAGGAACAAATGATATTCCAGAACGTCAAGAACAATAAAATAAATTTCACCTTTGAACAGGTTAGCAATGTGGGGATATTTAACCTCAGCGGTGAACTGACGGCTGAACACGAAGACGAATTACAATGGCTTCTCATGCGGGCCATTCATGGTATGGAGCGGGCGGTGCTGAATATGAAAAAAGTGACCAGAATTGACTGCACATGTTTCAATTTATTGAGAAAAGCATACTGCACGTCCCTCAGGCTAAAGAGTCCTATAATTATTACAGAAGTCCCGAGGGATTATATAAGCGAAATTTATAAATGTGATGTTTCAGATATCACAGGGACTGAGTGCTCACCTGATTATCAGGAACGCGCCATCTAATTGCTGAATATTAAGGAGCATGTATGGGATACAGAAGCCTTGCAGAAGCCGTTATTCTTCAGTCGTTAGAAGACCTCTCAGACCCCCGGCATAGAGATGAAAGCCGGGAGTTCTTCGGGGGAGAAGGTTTTAAATTATATGGTGATATCGCGGCCTTAACTGTCCGGAGCAAACTGAAAATAATACATCTTGCAAAGGGGAGACACAATGATAGAACAAATGGAATACGTAGAGCTTAAAGACGAAAGAGACGACAGTACGGTCATGGAAGACGAAGAAAACTCCGGAAAGGGATCAAGAAGAATTACTTCTTCCCTGAACTACAATGCCGACGACCCTGTCAAAATGTATCTCCGTGACATGGAGGTATTGCCCCTCCTCAACAAACAGGGAGAAGTGGAGATTGCCGTAAAGATAGAAACAGGGAAACAACATATTCAGAATATTATCTTTCAGGCCCCAATTGTTCTCGAACACATCCTTAATTTCCTGCCTCAGGTAAAAGACAAGAACGTATCGATAACCAACATCTGCTCCATTGAAAAAATCGATACGAATGGAAATGGCCCGGAACAGACCGGAGATAACGGGGGAACGGCCGAATCGAATCGCACCAGCACTGGCACACGGTTACGCGACTTAACCGAAGCTGACAAGGCCCTGATCACAGAACATTTTTTAAGTATCATTACCTCATTAAAATCCCTGGTCCGTAAACGAAACGCCCTGTCCCAACGGATGTCGGCCACGAAAACAGGCAAGAGAAGTTCCGGGGCAGTAAA
>DKBK01000097.1 GCA_002451135.1 Nitrospiraceae bacterium UBA6902 | reverse complement strand
ATTGCTTCACCACAAGAATGCGACCGCTCGTTTTCCTAAGATGTAGTCGTCAAATATAACTTTAGCCGGCGTGTCAGACATACCTAGACACACATGGAGTGGCAACAAATGCTCCTCACGGGGATGACAGTAACGTGCGAAAGGTGCGCTCTCCCACGCGATGAGATTTTTTTCACGATCAGGCTGTGGTATTGGGTCTGTGCATGACTCAATCAGCCAATCCTGAAAAGAATCATTGGATGGATCAGCCGCATTAATTCCTTGCCACGAAAATGCTTCCATATTGTGAAACGAAAATCCAGATCCCACCACCAGGATGTTCTGATGCATTAATTCACGTAACGCTCTACCAAGGGCAATATGCTCGGCCGGGTTAAGCCCGCGCAACAGCGAAAGTTGAAGCGAGGGAATATCTGCTTTAGGGTACATCAGTTTCAGTGGAATGAATAATCCATGGTCAAAGCCACGCTCAGAATCGACATTAGCCTGTATATTACTTTTATATAGCAATTCGACAATTCTATTCGCAAGGCCAGGACTTCCAGGTGCTGGGTAGGTGATTTCGTAAGCCTCCTCGGGGAAGCCATAATAATCATAGAACATAGGGGGAGCATTTGCACCCAACAGTGTTGCTGCGCTTTCTTCCCAGTGAGCGCTGATAACAAGAATAGCATCTGGCTTTACAAGGCGATTAGGAAGCTGTATCATGAAATCTATCATCGCTTTATGGCTTTTGTCTCCGAGTATAGGCAACGGGCCTCCGCCATGGGAGAAATACACAATTTGCCCCTTGTCTTCATTGTTTTTTTGTTTCCTCACCAAGCAATCCTCCGCCTAACCTCATCCAAATAACCAGGCCCTTATTCCCGCAGTAACCCTACTTTTATTGCCTAACAGATATTAACAACCTGTTTAAGATATCGAATAAGACACCAGGTGGTGTTATTCGATATTTAACCTGGTGTAATATTCAATACTGTCATTTCTGACAGGGACCTTCTTCAATTTATTAAATCTATAATTAGTGTTGAGTGTAAGAGCCCGTACTTTAATCTTTACAACCCGGTATCAGCAACTGGATTATTGCTAAATAATACAATACGGGCAAACGAAATACAAGAAAATTCTTTTATATAGGCAAGTTACGATAGTGGATTGATCTGGCGGCAACCGTTATTAAGCATAACTTTTTTATTTCACTTCTGATAAAATTCAACAACCCTCTGTACAGAAGGCGGAGGGAAGAGATTCCGGACCCGATACACCGGGCAGGCAGCCGGAATGGCGTCATGTATACTTTTAAAGGAAAGCCTGAATAACTGAAAATGAAAATACTGATGTTTTACGCCCCTTCATTCTGGTTTAAAACCTTTGCAAAGGTGCTTGAGGACGTGCCTGACAGAGACGTCGAAGAGTCGTGCGAAAATGCGCTCGTCGTATTCTATCATGCTGAAGAAACGGATGTGGAAAGAAGGGGCAGTGTCTTAACGAAATTCATAAAGAATGTTAAATGGCTTTCAGGCAAGTTCAATACCAAAAACCTCGTTCTCCATTCCTTCAACCACCTCTCCTCTTCAAAGGCCCCCGCAGACTTCACCGGTGATTTAATTGCAGAGGCAAAAGAACGACTTATACATACCGGATTCACCGTGGTTGAGACGCCGTTTGGTTATCTGAACGAATGGAAGATCCACGTTGCCGGGGATTCCCTCGCAAAGGTATTTAAAGAACTGTAAATCGTTAACCGTGACCCGTGTTCGTAAACCAAATAATATATTTANNCCTCTTCCCCTGTGACACCCCGGGACACACCTGCCGCCCGTTTCGGTCTTGACATATTCAATCGGGATATTGACGCTGCCGAACTCGAATTCTTCCCTTATATGGTCTTCCTGGTCAGAGGCGTGAACATCGTGACATGCGCGGCATGTCCTGCCTTTCTTCTGATTCACATGTAACATATGGAGATTGATTTCGCCATTTCTGAAGTTCGTTATGGTTACGGTCTTCTCAGTCGTCACCAGGGCCTCCTTATGACAGTTAAAACACAGGTCATATTCACCCTTTTCATAGGGCGAATAGAATTTATGGGGGAACGAGAGGCGGAGTATAGATGGATTGTCGGACCCATGCGGATTGTGACACGCAGAGCAATTTCCCTGCACTACAGGGCCGTGCTGAAACCGTCTCTTTTTCCATATGATTCTGTCTTTATGGCAGGTAAAACACAGGGTGTCTACCTTGTCGAGGAGCAGATATTTATTGTTTGAAAAATGAGGTGAGTGGCATGAGACGCACTGTCCCTTCTCTGCCGGCTCATGCTTTCTTGCATACTGGCTGATCTCGTTCTTTTTCTCCTCGTGACAGTTGAAACAGATTTTATCCGTGGAGGTCTTCAGCCTCGTCCTGCTGTCCCCTGAATGCGGATCATGACAATCACTGCACCCTGTCTTTACAAGCGGTGCATGAACAAAGTCCATGGTCATTCCCGCTACCATATCTTCATGACAGATGACGCACAGGTTGGCGCCGATGTCAGTAAGTCTCGAGGCGTAATTTGAGGCATGCGGATCGTGGCAGAGGCCGCAATTACCGTCTTTGACCGGCTGATGAATAAATTTACCCGAGTACAGCCTTTTCAGATTATGACATGATGAACACAGATTGCTGTATGACTCCCTCAGGAAAAACGGCCTGCCGGACCCGTGAGGATCATGGCAGGATGTGCAGTCCCCGTTCCTGATCGGCCCATGGACAAAGCTGCTGTTCTTGACCTCATTTTCCAGCTTCTGATGGCAGCCTGCACAGACAGGGCGCTGGGCCGGAACAATGCCGTACCTGTCCGGATATGCCTTGGCGCTATGACAGGCGTCACACGCTCCTGCATTTACCGGTTCATGCGGGAACTCTATGCCCTTTAAAAACCGGGCATGGCACTGCTGTGTAACACAGCCTTTTTCTCCCTTCATATGGGCCGTGAAGTCGTTCTCCGACTTAAATCCCTTATTATCGATGCCTGCATAAACCGCGCTTCCGCAGCAGGATACAAGAATCATGACCGATAAAATCATTGGCCGGACTGTCTCTGAGGTAACCATCCTACTCATAAAGCATCAGGTCCCTGCTTCTGTGCAGGTTTTCTTTTTCATTCTTTATTTCAAGTCCTAGGGCCAATCGCGCTGCTTTTTGAAGCACGTCCAATGCCCTTGCGGCCTCACCCTTTTTTCTGTACAATTCAGACAATGTATAGAGGGTTGATATCCTGTGAAAGGCGGATGGCGCATATATTTCATATGCAGAAGCGGTCTTTCTTTTTTCAAAAAGTACCAGCGCGGTATCGAGTTCCCGCACCGCTTCTTCTTCTCTGTCTGTTTTTTTATAGAGAAGGCCAAGGACGTAATGTGCCTCCGCCAGATCGCTGTTCAGGGAAAGCGTCTCTTTGAAATGCCTTTCCGCTTCAGCGGATTTTTCACTTTCAAACAGCAGTACGCCATAATTGAAATGGGCAGGGACATAGGTCTTATCCAGCGTGACCGCCTTTTCGAATTCCCCGATTGCGCCTTCAAAATTACCAAGCTTCCATAAGATAATCCCCATGAGGTTATGCGCCGGGGGAAAATCGGCATCCATCTCAACAGATTTCTTAAGAGGTGACAGGGCCTGTTCGGGCAGTCCCTTTTCATACATCTGAAGGGCATAGTTGTACAGCCGGACAGAATGAGAATCCGGCCCTGTTTTCTTTTCCGTTTCCTTCGCCGCAGGCGCCTGGGCAAGCCCGATCAAACTTCTGATCTGCTCAGAAACAACCGGCTGGGCGGCCTGGGGAAAGCTCGGATAAACAAATTTTATCTTCCCCTCCTTGTCAATCATGACCGTTGACGGCAGCGCGATGACGCCATACTCCCGGAATATCACAAAACCCCGGTCCACCAGGATGGTGAATTTTATCTTATTGACCTTCACCAGGTTTTTCACACGCTCAATTTCGCTCCCCGGCACCTCTCCATCATCTTCGGGAGTATAAATCCCGACTACTTCAAGACCTGTCGCGTCATGGTGTTGTTCATAGAAGTCATTTAAAAACTTGAGCACATCCATTGAATAATCGATAAATGATTTGCTGATCGGCAGCTCCCAGAAGGCAATAATGACCGGTTTTCTGCCAAATAATCCTCCCACATCAACCGGTGCCCCGTTCAGGTCCTCAAGAATAAATTTAGGGGAGGCCTCTCCTTCCTTAATGCCGATCAACGCGGATGAAGCGGACGGTATTGATAACATCAGTGCAATCAAAACCACCGTTTGGATAAGCATAGACGAATAAGCGTATATACGGTCTGCTATTTTTTTCGTTCTTCTGTTTCTCATAATTTTATTATTCATGATTCTCCCTCTTCAGAATAAAAGCATATATATTACATACATTATATATTATGATCAAACGCAATCGTCATATGCTTCTTCTCTTACATAGAATTTTAAATAGACCAGGGCAGCTAGATCGTAGATAAAATGCATCTGTATGGGTACAAGAAGATTCCCGCTTAAAATGAATGCCCCCCCGATGTAAAGCCCCATTAGTGTTGCGACGATAAAATAAGCCGGTGATACGCAGTGCAGCAGACCGAAGACAGCGCTTGCCGCGATAATCCCGTACCTTGCCTGCAGCACACCCCGGAACAGCATTTCCTCTGCAAACCCGGCAATCAATGAAATCAGGACCAGGTCAACCAGCTTTGTATGGAGAAAAAATTCCCTTACCTGGACTAACACCGTTTCCCTCAGAGAACCCAGTAATGGAAGTTTCCGGGCCTTTTCAGAAATGGTAAGGAGAAAGAGAATAAACGGGACAACGGCCCCTGCAGTGCCGATAAGAACGTCCTGAACAGGATTGAGCGAGAGCGGGAAAAAATCAATATCAAAATATTCCGCGAGTAAAAGTGCGGCTGCAAGCGCCCCACCCTCCATAAGGACAGCAACAAGAAGTACTTTATGTCTCGGGTATCCCATGGCTGACATCCCTTTTCCTCGTACGTTAGCAGTTTCATCAGTAACTGCTCCATGCAGCGTCATCTCAGTTACTGAAAAAGCCTCCTGCTGCAATTCGCATTCCGTTTTGACAGGTTATATATTCAGCTTTCCTGATGACATGCCGGAACAGCTCTGTGTTAAATTTTTCATTCTCAATATCCCCCTTTGAAGTAGAGAAGCACAAAACCCCTTGCTCCCTGAGGCCCCTCAGTAATTCAATACCTGTCTTTACCCGTTTGTCGCTCCATGATTGATTCATCAGTGCATTCATATCTGTGTCATCCGTGATATCAAGCCCCTTGAGAAAATTAATGATCCTTGTTGCAATGAATAATGTATATATATCATCCCGGGTGAACAGGTCAGAATCTGCCGCCATTGCCGTAAGCCTTGCCCTCACATAATCCTCATGGGTCAGATTCATTCCCGCTGCGACAGGTGACTTAGGCGTAATATAAAACGGAGACGCTCCGAGCAGCACCGGCAGCCGGGAATTAAATGCGAGTGTCTGAATCATGGCCGGCAGGCTTTCATGCGGAAGACCGAGTATCTGATATGACACAATTTTGAGCCCCAGTTGAAATGCTTTACTGACGACCCTGGTATACGCATCGAGAGAGTATGGACGCTGGGCAGTTTCGTGAACTATTTTGTCAGAACTTACGAGTGCCAGATTTACATGTGAAAATCCTGCACGCGACATCAGTTCCAGGAGTTCATCATCAAGGCTCATATAGCTGATTCCGTTCATGGCTGCAAACTCCATTTCTTTTTCAGGGAACAGGTCAATTAGCCTCTGGCAGAGGTCTTTAAATTCATCTTTATAAAAGGTGAGGTTGTCATCTTCAAAATCAATCATCCGTCTGCCCTCTCTGTATCGCTGTTTAATCTCTTCAATTATGTGTTCAACCGGACGCCTGCGGTAGTTATTTCCAAACGTAGTATGCACAGAACAGAATGAGCACCTCTGCGGGCAGCCGCGGGACGTGATCATAAACGCGAGGGAATTTCCTGCACGCTGATAACGTTCGGAAGGAAGACCGCTCAAATCCGGTATCGGCAATTCATGGATGGGATAGTTTACCCTGACAGGATTAAAACAGAGTAAGCCGTCCTTCTTGTAACCGAGATTAGAGACGTCTTCACGTTTCATGTGACCCAGAAGAAAGCGCACAAACTCTACCATCGGTCTCTCTCCTTCTCCGAGGATAACGTAATCAATATAAGGCAGACCAAGGACATCGTGAGGAACCGCGGAAACATGCGCGCCGCCCATAATGACAGGCACATCGAGGCGCTTCTTGACACGTTCAGCGATTTCATGGGCTTCACGGTAATACGGGGTGAAAAGTGATGATATCCCGACAAGGTCAGGGGCAATATCATTAATCTCTGCCTCGATTCTGTCAAAGGACTCCCCGAAGTGATAATACTGATGAAACGTCGAAAAAGGGGATTTGTCCGCAACCGGATAGTATTCCTTCAGAAATGAAAGCTCCTCCGGGAGAGGCACCGTCTTACGGCTATACCCTGCGTGATAATCTCTGATAAGCACATCCGCTTCGGGGAGATATTTATTAATGGCGCTTTTGATGTAGCACAACCCGATGGGCTGAAGCCGGATATCGGTATCATAAAAGTCCCGGATTGGCGGCTGGACCAGCACAATCTTCATCTATTGCCCACAGTTAATTATTTAACTTCAACCTCTGTTGCAACGTACATTTCCCCATCATAGCCATTCAGCTTAAGTTCAACGACTGAATCACTTAACAGGTTCCCTTCTACGCCGTCTGTCTGATAGGCCACCAACATCTGCTTATCTGCCTGGTAGGTCAATGTAAAAGTTCTGTCGACTGTATTCAGCCCTGAAACAGTTCCCTCCACTTCAACATACAGGGCAGTCGCAGCAATCGTGCGGGTATTGAGATTGATGCTCGAAGACTCAACCTTTACCTTAAGCGGGTCTGCTGCCGCACGGCTTAGGAGATCATCAATCCCCGGTGCAGTTACATCAGTGTAGGTCACGGTAAAGGAACCGCTCTCTGCAGTCAGTATGAAACTCTTTTCGACAGTATCCAGCTCTGAAAGAGAGCCTGATACTCTTTCATTCCATCCGTCTTCATGTTTCTGATCGAAATCAGAGGCATTAAGGGGAAAGACCTTCATCGTTAAAGAACAAAAAGGGCCGCCAAAATTAATTACATCAAAATCTTTTAGATCGAAGTCGAGCGCGAGCTTGTTGGTCTTATTGGAAGAGACATTTACCGCGCCGCTCATGTTTATGGAACAGGTATCCCCGCATTGCAGGGTGTTCGTCCCTCCATGGTTGTCTTTGTATGTGGCCAAATTGCATTCAGCGGACACATTGTTTGAATCAGTTAATACCGTCTGTTGATCTAATTCGATTATAATTCTGTTATAACCTATTGCGGGACAGGTTTTGACATCCAGGAGCTGAAGCACCGAAGACAGGTCTGTTATGTCTATCGTCACAGGATTTTCTAAAACGTCACATGCGGCGCCTGTACCTATATGCTCAAGCTGAATGTCATTTATGGTGATCCTGACCTGCTTATAATCATTCAGACTGTCCGTTACATAGAGGGCCACACTGCCGGGAAAAGAATCTTCATCCGAAATTCCCCCGCCTATGCCGCCTCCGCCGCTGCCGCAGGACAACAATAAAACAGGGACTGCTGCCGCAAAGGAAACAATGCATAAAAACACTATTATTTTTTTCATATTATCACCTACATGTAAAAGAATTAATTGAGTCTTTATTATTATATCAGGTTGATGCGTTCAGTTCTGTTTTTTTACAGCTGCACTCATATCGTTTATTACTCGAACACAACATACTCTTTTACCTTCTCAAGCCGCTTGCCCTTTATGCCCAGGGCCTCTGCACCGCTGATCCTGCCCTCGCGCCGTACTTTAAGAATCCTGCTGACGGTATCGGGACCCAGCCCCGGGACCCGCAGTAATTGCTCTTTGTCCGATTTGTTTATCCTGACCGGATAGAATTCCGGATGCGTGTCCGCCCATACCTGCTTGGGGTCCCTGTCCAGTCTGAGATTCCCGCTTTTATCAAGAGGGATCTCATTATTGTTAAAACCATACTTGCGCATTAAAAAATCCGTCTGATATAAACGGTGCTCTCTCAGGAACGAGTCTTCCGGAGGGGTGAGGAAATTTCTTTCCCCCGGGATATCCGGTGTTCCAAGGCCTTTCTGATACGCGGAAAAATACACACGTTTGAAGTTCAGACGGTTATATAATCCATCCATATAATGTATGATTTCAGCGTCTTTTTCATCAGATGCGCCAACGATAAACTGCGTGGTGCATTTCACCCTCGAAAACCTCATCCCCCTGTCAGTGAGCCTGCCCATCAGCTTTAACGGACGTACAATGTCTTTATCGAACTCTTTTTTAGCCGAGAGGGCTTCAAAATGTCTCTTCCCCGGTGTCTCGATATTAAGTGATACAGCGCTTGCGAGAGATAGAGAATCCTCAATCGCAGCGTCTGAGGACCCGGGGATGATCTTCAGGTGGATGTAGCCCCTGTACTGATATTTATATCTGAGCAGGCGTGCCACGGCATTGATTTTGTCCATAGTATGATCCGCGTTCTTGATAACGCCTGAGCTCAGGAACAGCCCGAATACATTCTCCTTTCTCTGGTATGCCATAAATACGCGGGCCACTTCCTCGGGCTGAAGCGTACAGCGGCGCACACTGGATTCGGAGCGAAGCGGACAGTACCTGCAGTCATTTACGCACGCGTTGGAAAGCAGTGTCTTCAGGAGCACTGAATGTCCCCCCTGGGGCAGGGTAACCGGATACAGCCATTTACCTTCCCGGCCTCTCTTGCGCCGGTCATCATCACGCGTACCACATGCACAGGCCAGATCATACTGCGAATCTTCAGAAAGCACCTTTAGTTTTTCGATTGTGTCCATGCAACTTACCTNNAAATACCCATTGACAATATTTATATCGAGCAAGTATCATAAAATGTTTGCGACGTTGCCTCATCGCTGTCCTCGCCTTAACCAAATCCAGGAAGAGGAAACATACAGAGGAAGTTTTGTGCATAGCAAATTAATACGAACAAGTTGCGTAATTTTTTCATAAAATGGAAAGGAGGTAACTAAAATGGCTGGAAAATCAAAAACTGACGTGGCTGCCAGGACAGGGGCCAAGACTGCAGTAAAGCTCTGCAGCGCCTGCGGAAATAAAATAGACGTTGTCATGTCTGTTTCCTCATCAGGGAAAAAAAGCATGAAACGCTTATGCTGCGAACTTTAATCGGATGATTCCTGCGGCAGAGAGACATATCCTGCCGCAGGAACCGCTGTATCCTCCCTCAATATCCTGCCTTGCAGCCCACATTATTGCATGAGCTGCACCTGGAACGTTTAGAGCATATTTATCGGGTCCACATCGATATCAATTTTTATTTCTTTCATGTCTTTTATTTTCTCCAGGATGAAAACAGCTGCCTGACGGAGTGCCTTTGCGTTCTTCCCTTTCAGAATGATATGCCAGCGCCAGAGGTTCCTGATTTTTTCAATCGGGGCAGGGGCAGGCCCCAGTACTTCAATCCCTCCCGGTATCCCGCCCTTACTCATGGCAGGCAGCGGGGGAGCGGTTTTTCTTATTCTGTTTGAAATTACTTTGACTATCTTACCTGCGGTGTCCCTGGTTTTAAAGCTGAAAATAATTCTCAGCAGCCTGCTGAAAGGAGGATAAGACAGTTCCTTTCTTAATTCTATCTCTTTTTTATAGAACCCTTTGTAATCATGGTTCCGCACATAGTCAAAGACATAATGCTCCGGCTCATACGTCTGGATGTATGCCCTGCCCGGCACTTCACCCCGCCCCGCCCTTCCCGCAAGCTGGGTGAAAAGCTGTAGGGCCCTCTCCGCTGACCTGAAGTCCGGCATGTTGAGCGCAATGTCTGCAGATATGACAGCCGATAAAGTCACATCCGGAAAGTCATGCCCTTTGGCCACCATCTGCGTACCCAGCAGCACATCAATCTTCTTCTCTTCCATCTGTTTGATGATCCTGTAATGCGAGAGCTTTTTCTGAGTGGTATCCTTATCCATTCTCTTAAAGGCCATCCCCGGCATTAACTGACGGATCTCTTCCTCTGCCCTCTGGGTGCCTGTCCCGAGATATTTTATCCTCGTCCCTTTACAGTTCGGGCACAAATCCTGGGGGTTGAGATATGAACCGCAGTAATGACAGTTCAGCGTATTTGTGTCCTTATGATAAATAAGCGTAATGCTGCAGGCAGGACATTTATACGTATGACCACAGTCAGTACACATGAAAAAAGGTGAATACCCCCTTCTGTTAAGCATGATGAGCGACTGATAATTGCTGCCCAGATTTTCTTTTAATGCATCCAGGAGTTTATTGGAGAGGGAAAACGACTGTTTCTCCTCTTTTGTCATATCTATAATATCAACACGAGGCAGTGGCCTCTGCTCTATACGCTGCGTCAGCTCAAGGTATCTGATCTTGCCGCTTTTCGCATGGTAATACGCTTCCAGAGAAGGGGTCGCAGAGCCAAGGATAACTTTAATGCCTTCAAGCTGCGCCCTTGCAAGGGCCGTATCCCTCGCGTTGTATCTCAGCCCGTCAAACTGCTTGTACGACGCCTCCTGCTCCTCATCAATAACGATCAGTCCGAGATTGTTAAAGGGAGCAAATACAGCGCTTCTTACTCCGATAACGACCTTGACCTCCCCGTTCCTCATCTTGCGCCACTGGGTTACCCTCTCCCCGATTGACAGGCCGCTGTGAAAGAAGACTACACTTTCGCCGAAATTAGCACTGAACCTGTCGATCATCTGTGCGGTTATGGCAATCTCAGGCACGAGTACGATCGCCTCTCTGTCAGGGGGAAGAGCTTTAATGGCCCTGATATATATTTCGGTCTTGCCGCTGCCCGTTACCCCGTGGACAAGGAAAACGCCTTTGTCAACACTGTTTATTGCAGAGATGGCATTGCTTTGTTCATCAGTCAAATCGAGGGCCTTGGCCTTTTTCACCTCTTCATCATAGACAATCCTGGACTTGCCCGCTTTCTTCCCTGTAAAGAACGCTGAGGGAACAGCATTTTTCAGGGCCAGTCCTGATGTCGACATATAATACTGACCGACCCACTGGATCAGTTGGAGTAAATTTTCAGGTATAAAAGGTTCATCATCCAGGACCGCTTCGACAGGTTTGAGGATTATTTTCTTACGCAGGCCATTATTCAGGTCAGCATCCGTTTTCTGACTACTGACTACTGTCTTATGCCCTCTTGTTTGCTCTATGCTCTGAATGATACCTACCTTCTTCCCCCTCTTAAAAGGCGCCAGCACGCGCGCACCTGTCTTTATCTCTGGTTCAAGTTCTTCAGGGACTGAATATGTAAATGATTCGGCGTTTATGGGGAAAAGGATATTAACTTGCATTGATTAGCCAACTTTCTCATTCTTCATTCACAGTATAATACCAAAAGTCTGATAAACCGTCACAATACACTTTCTCGAAATCTAATCAATCGCAAATCACAGTTTCAAGCAGGTATCAGCAGTTTTGGAACTAAAGTGAAATTGATGACTTTACCGACAAATGATTAATTCGTGCAGATTGCAAAGTTGATGATTTGCGATTGAAAGGGGAAAGAAAAAGGGCTCGGAATCAACCAAGCCCTTTTTCTTTAATATCATTGCGACTAATTAACTGAATACTTATATTCGTCTCTTTAATTCTTCTACAATCTTTTTCAGTTCATCAAGTTGTTCCTGCTGAGATTCGATTTTCACCTGCTGAGAATCAATCATCTCCTGCTGTTCCTGTATGGCCTTTACCATTGGAGCGATGAGGTCCGTGTACCGAAGAGACAACTGGCGCTCCGCATCTTCTCCGATGCTCAAAATATTGTATTCTGTTCCAAGCAGCATCTCGATGTCTTGGGCAATGAAACCAAAGTCTATCCGGTCGTTGCCTTCCTTCAGCCTGTACTGCACCGGACGAAGTTGACTGACAAATTCCAAGCCGTAACCTATTCCCTCGATGTCCTTCTTAATCCGGATGTCTGAAGGGTATGACCATGCAACCTGCCCTTCTATCACTGTTACTGCGGTATTGCCGATTCTCACTTTGTCAGAGGCGTTTACCGATGCGTTATATCCTATAGCAGTCGCATTATTCAGACCGCTTGAAAGTACACCAGCACTTGTGCCAATGGCTGTATTGTTATCACCGTCGGTATTGGTATAGAGCGCATTACGGCCGTAGGCCGTGTTGTTAGCGCCTGTGGTGTTTGAATAAAGTGCACTACGGCCATAGGCCGTGTTGTATACTCCTGTGGTGTTTGAATAGAGGGCGGAGGCCCCGCTGGCTGTGTTGTAATAGCCTGTGGTGTTGCTATAGAGCGCCTGAGAGCCTTGTGCTGTATTATAGTTTCCATTCGTTATTCCTGTTGGTTGATTGTTTAACAATGCCTCAAATCCCACTGCAGTATTGTGAGAGTCCCACGCAGTCCCACTGTTGTCATATGATTGGGTATACAAGGCAGATCTCCCGACCGCGGTGTTCATGTTTGCTGTGGTGTTATAGCGGAGGGCACTGACCCCGATAGCTGTATTGCTGTTGCCTGTGGTGTTTGCATAGAGAGCAGAAACCCCGCTGGCTGTATTGTAGTTGCCTGTGGTATTTGAGGTGAGGGCAGAGGCCCCGTTGGCTGTGTTATTGGCGCCTGTAGTGTTTGTATAGAGGGCGGCGACCCCGCTGGCTGTGTTGGCTGCGCCAGTGGTGTTGGAAAAGAGCGCATCAGATCCGCTGGCTGTGTTGTTATAGCCTGTGGTGTTGGAAGAGAGGGCAAGGGAGCCAAGCGCCGTGTTCTTGATACCATTAGCCCAACTTGTCGGCTGATTTGCATACAATGTCCTGTAGCCGACTGCAGTGTTATCCGAGTTCCATGTTATTCCGCCATTGGCATATGACTGGGAAAATAAAGCAGATCCCCCGACCGCGGTGTTACTGTTTGCTGTGGTGTTGGAATAGAGAGCGGTATATCCACTAGCTGTATTGCTGTTGCCTATGGTGTTGGAAGCGAGGGCACTATGTCCGCTGGCGGTGTTGTCATCACCTGTGGTGTTTGCATAGAGGGCGGAGACTCCGTTGGCGGTGTTACGAAAACCCGTGGTGTTGTAATAGAGAGCAGTGGCCCCGCTGGCTGTATTTTCATAGCCATTAGTGTTAGAAAAGAGGGCGTAGGCCCCGCTGGCATTGTTGTTGTAGCCTGTCATCGTCAAATTACCTGCATTAGCCCCTGCGAAGAAGTTGTTTGATCCAATTGGTCCATAGGTATGGATCAATGTATTTGTGCCTGACTTTATTATTCCAGTTGTGCCGGTAGTTGCCGGCAATCTGAGATTCCCGGTGATCTCAAGCTGTTCATTAGGCGTTGCTGTCCCTATGCCGATATTGCCATTGTCAAATATCGTTCCTGTTGCAAGCGCTGAACCGTTCCACTTCGGCACATAATTAGCTGTGTTGGTCCCCACTTGTGGATCAGTCTCGTCAGCACAATACCATATACCCAGCAATCCATTCCATTTTGCTACTTGTCCGCCTGAACAGGAAAGCGCCGCCTTTCCGAGGGCATTGACCGTCGGATCAGTCTCAGTTAGTAACGGAGGATTCTGGCTGCAATTAACCTGAGCGCCATCAGACGTACACCACTTTCCATTAACCAGTGTTCCCACCTGGGGGTCGTTTTCGGTTACATTTAATGTACCATCTACTGTCAGGTCTCCGGTTACCCGGGCATTGCCATCAAAATATCCAGCCCAGCCTGTGGGGTTATAGCCAAAAACACCGTACGTATCCCAGCCCAGATACCCGTAATTACCTGATGTAGTATTTATTCCATAAACCCCTGCCCCGCCCGTTCCGCTTGCCTGCCCGGCAATAGCCTTTTCTGCAGAAGCCCCTGTCACTTCCAGATTGCCGGAGCTTGGTACCCCTGTCCTTACATTACCGTTGCTGTCAATAGACACATCATCGGCAAAGACGTTGAGGCTTATCAGTAAAAGCCCCGCGACGATAATCAGTATTTTCTTCTTCATGGTATTGCCCCCTTATTGAATCGATTTGTTTAATTTAGCCAAATAAAAAAAGATCGCAACTGAAATGATACTCTCAGATAGCGACCCTACTATCCAGTACTACTCCTGAGATTAGCCTAATCTCTGGACCCGTTTAAGCGGTTACTCATACAATAATTTTATTGATAGATGTAAATTTAATTTACGGTTAAATAATATTATTAAAACATAAAATTGCCTATGATTCAAGATAAAAATGAACGGATACTATTTCTTTTAAACAAAGGTGTAATTACTCTTTACTATCGTCTGATAGTATTACTATATATCCAACACACTATCGCGATCAGTTATTAATCATGCCGGAAATTATCAAAATAAAAACTACAATGAAATATCAATACCACCCAGACTGAAAAACAATTATTGATATTAGTCAACAGTAAGAGTCTGTGTACTTGATGGAAATAGGAATTAACGGATTAAACAGACTGAAACCTACAAAAGTCACCATTATAATCGGTATTCCTCAAATTGTGTCCCATTGAGATCGCCAGAGTTTACCGACTACTAAATAATG
>DKBK01000066.1:3149-21845 GCA_002451135.1 Nitrospiraceae bacterium UBA6902 | reverse complement strand
TCTGCTATTGAACGCGCGGATCGTCTATGATGCTCATAATCGGCATTGATCCTATCTATCCCTTTCAGAGCCTCCTGGAAATCCCGGAACGTCACTACGCCTTCCCCTACCGGGAGCCAGTCTCTCTGCCCTGTGTCCTGCACAAGGACAGGCCTTCCGGATGCGAGATAACATGCGCTCCTGTCACTGAACCAGCCACTGCGTGACTCAATGTAGCCATGCTTTGCAACTCCAAACTCAGCACGGGATTCCTGAATAAATTTACGATATGAATCAGGTGAAATGGAGGTAAGCCATCCAGGCCTGACTTCCCAGTCATACTTTTTCAGGTCTTCAGGATTTCCGCCTGTTAACGCAATGCAGAATCGTTGCTCAGTGACTTTGGGCAGCTCAATAAATTTTGGGAATTCCTTTTCCTTATTACCGTAGGTCACCCCGTTGTAAACAATATCGCGATAGCTTCGCCACTGCATGACGGAAGTAAAATGAGACGCAATAGTATTGTCAGCTGGCGGCCAGTAAGCCAATGCGACGGGCAGCACAGTCTTAATCCACCTTCTTCCCAATGTCGGGATTGGGCAATCATCAGTCCCGATCCGCTGCCCGGTTGTAAAGAGATGCTCACAACGATCAATTGTGCCTCTAAGGTCTCTATCACCGTTGATTAAGGCAAATTGAGTAAATCCAGGATCAGAATCTACAAAGATTCGGCGTCTTGGCCAATCATACTCCCGTCTCCACAAGATGATCGGTGATCCCCGTATGATTAAGAGGTCTGCACGGGCACAAATATCCATAAATTCATCGATATTCATGCCTACAGAGTTGTCCCCGGCACGGTAGATCCATCGGCTGCCAAAATCTATTGGATCCAAGCACTTTCTCACGTATGAAGTTGGGTAATTCAAATCAGTTGTGATTTTTTCAGCTTCGTAATCGTATACCCACGAACCTGTCCCACACTCTTCCAAAAAGAAGACATCGTGTCCAAGACTACGAAGCGTCAATAGATACTGCATTTCTGTCCATGCGTGGCCTCCCACAGGAAAACGACCCAGCGCTCCGGCAAATATAATGATCATGGTTCTGTACCGCCCCATATGCCTGTCTGGAATGATTGCTTATTATGTTGCAACGTATTAACAATTCTCGGTAAAACGTTTTTATAGCTGAATGTTTCTTCTGCGATGATTCTTGCTGNNAATCCTGTGTCCTGCAGAATAACCGGTCGGCCAGCGGCAAGATAGCACACACTGCGGTCACTAAACCACCCGCTCCGGCTCTTGACGTAGGCATGCTTGGCAACAGACAGCTCACCGCGAGATTTTTTTATGTAGTCCCGGTAGGTTCGTATGTCTTTGCTTACATGGGCTGCGTCCCGCACGAGCCACCCCTCGTTCTGGAATTGCGTCCTCTGACCATCATCGACGCCGGACAGAGACAATTCGAGCTTTTGTGAGGTATGGCTTGGCAAATGCAAGAGGTGTACGAACTCCTCATCCTTCTGGCCGTAACGCTCCCCCTTATAGGTGACACTCCCATAGGCATTCCAGTTGGCGACAGTGGTGAAAGACAAGTTCCCCGTCCTTCTGTTCTCAGCCTTGGGAACAGAGGCGTCCCACATCTCCGGAACAACGGGCGGAAGAGTGGCATGCCAGTTAATCCCGTTATCAGGAACGGTGCAACCACTTTTCCCTATATTAACCCCGTAACTAAAGTGCACGTGATGTTCATGAAGGCTCTCCGACCCAAAGCCGCCTACCTGTGTAAAAAGAGGATCCATGTCTATATAGACGCGGCTGTGACAGAGCCGGAACTCCGGCAACCAGCACACCCCCCCGACATTCAGGAAAATATCCGCTGCAGCAAGCATCCTCTTTACCTCTGTCCAGGCAAGGCCTTTGACCTCTCCCGAATCACGGTTTATATAGCAGAGAGGTGCCTTGAGTCCATGATCAGCCATCACTTTGCTTACTATTTCTATGCCGGAAGAAGGATCATCCCCATACATTTGTGTTTCCGGCTGGTAACAGGACTCCGGCCAGCCGCTTTCCTCAAGGTAAATAACATCATGCCCCAGGAGATGCAGTCCCATGAGATAATGAAAATAGGCAAGGATATTCCCCGCAAGGGGATGCCTGATCATATATCCGCATACTACAATACGCGCCATGTATTTACCTCACCCTTTGCCTGCCGTCTGGACAGGCGGATTCCAGATTACATCGAAAGAGGAATGTGTCGCATTGCCGGTTCACCCCATCGATTTCCTTAACAGCTTGCCGAGAACCTTGTCAGAGTCAAAATACTCCTCTGCAAGGGCACGGGCAGCTTCTGCATGGCGGGCATAGTCGCCGATTACTTCTTTGATCGCGTCAGCTGCTTCTTCAAGAGTCCTGAATGTGAGGACCCCTTGCCCGACGGGAATCACGGAGGCAAATCCTGTGTCCTGCACAACCACGGGCCTGCCTGCTGCCAGATAGCATGCAGACCGGCCGCTGAACCATCCCGACTGCCCCTCAACATAGCCGTTTTTGGCCACGGTCCACTCTGCTTTTGATGTCTCTATGTAATTTCGGTATCCGTCAAGATCGAGGCATACTTCCAGAGGATTTTCAAGCTTCCATCCCTTGTGGACAAGTAATTCCCTGGGAGTCTGACGAGTCTTTCCCGAGCCAATGGCCATTTCTAAAACGGTTGGAGCAACCATGCCGGGCAGATCGAGAAATTTCATAAACTCGATGTCCTTTTGACCATAGGATTTGCCCTGATAATTTATACTTTTATAACTGGTCCAATTCATGACAGTAGTGAAAACATCACGGTGAGGTGTTGAAGGCCTCCACTCTGATAGCACAATTGGTTTGCGTAACGGATGCCAGAGATGTCCCGTTGCCGGGCCTGTCTCGGAAAGGCATTCTCCGTAACTGAAACAGACGTCATGCATGTCCACATGTTTACGAAAATCTTCCTGCCCTTTTGCGAGTTTTATCTGGGTAAANNGATACCCCACCCTCCAGGGGATTATAGGGCCACAGACCTGTATCTTCCAGATAATAAACATCATGTCCGAGGCGAGCTAAGCCAAGGACATATTGCAAATAATCCCATGTAACGCCCCCGAGAGGATATTGGGTGATCAGTCCTGACACGATAATACAAAGTTTTGAGTTCATCATAACTGCCTTATGGAATCCTCATCGCAAAATATTTTAGATTTTAAAGCATCAGCGCCACGTCATGTATCAATATTTACGTGCGCTGCTTCCACTCGTTACCCTGTTTCACTCATTCCTAATGCTTCCCCCAAATTTGTATCAGGGCCCATAGCTATTCTTGACAAACTATATGGATCAGGAGGAGGTAAAACGAATGAATCGCCTCCATACAAGCAGGCNNGAGTGAAATTTCGGAGAATCTTCGGTGTGAAACTCCATGCGACTGAACCGATACGCGATGACTCATGAGTTCCCTCAAATCGTCCCAATCACAAATTGCCTCCACGGGTTCAATCCCTTCATCGAACATGTTATATTGACCGATGTAGTCAGTTGGTACAAAAATCACTGCAGGATATCCGAAGCGACGGAGTACGGGCAGTGCAGCTTCTCGTACTGAACGATATCCGTCATCAAACGTAATTAACGCTGCTCGTTCAGGCAACGCATCCGGTTCCGTCAATCCCTGCAGAAAGGTGAAGACATCAATTACTTGCCAGGCATTATCATGGAGAAACTTCATTTGACTCCCAAAGGTTTCTTCTGAGATATAGAACCAGCTCTTCCAGCCTCCGGGAGCAGGCTCTCCAATTTTATGAAAAGCCAGGATTGCTATTGTCCTCGTGGTCACTATGTTATTACTCTTGGGAATCAATGTCTCATCCTTTAATGCATTGTTTATGCAATCGCTTTTTCCAATACGTGTTTAACTACTTTTTTCGCATCAAAATAATCCTCGGCAAGGGTACGGGCAATGTGACATTGTTGATCATAATCTGCAGCTGTTTTTTCCAGGGAAAGTACTGCTTCTCGCACATTACGGAACCTGAAGAGTCCAGCCGAATCTGGCAGAAATCGACTGGGCCCAGTATGTTGTATAACAGCAGGCTTGCCGCTCGCAAGATAGCATAATGTCCGATCACTTATCCAGGCGTTTTCGAGGCGGATACATGATGGCTTTACACAGCTGAACTCACCGAGGGATTCCTGAATATATCTCTGATAATCATCAGGGGTTGCAGCAATCTCATGGGCTTCACGCACTCTCCACCCAAGCTCCTGCAATTCCTTGCGCTCCTGTTCCAGTCCTGCCAGGCGAAGTGCAAGTTCCAGGGGCTGGGTTGTTTGTTTCGGTATATCTATGTATGGTAAAAATCCACTTCGCTTATCATTTGCATATCCTCCGCCATCTTCCTCTACCCAATCATCCATATACCAGTTCGAGACCGTGGTAAATGACGCACCTGCTGATGCGGGATATCGTTGCCAATGGTCAAGCGATACACAGGGAGGAGAATATTGCCATCTCAGCCCGCAATCCGGGAATTTTGCCCCCGGCGTGCCAACGGTCTCACCAATAGTAAAGTATATGTCATGGTGAGCTATATGTATCTGTTTTCTACTGATCCAAATCTGCGTCAATCCAGGGTCTATATCAATAAAGGCTGACCGCCTGAAATTTTTCACTACTGATGAAGGAACGCCGTACGCCATGTTGATCAATAAATCTGCCTCAGATGATGTTTCCATGTTTATGGAATGTCTTGTGATATCAGCGGAAAGTGGTGTATCGTTGAAGGAACAGACTGCCACGGAGTCAGCAAGGCCATATGGTTCCAACCGATGTCTGAGAACGTTCATTTTAGACGCTATCTTTTGAAGGGATTCATGGGGATGTACCAGCTCTAACCAGATGACCTTGCACCTGTGTGCCTTCAGTCCCAGCGCCCAGTTGAGATATACCCAGAAGACCCCCCCTGCATCAGGATAGTCAATTGTTCTGGCTGCAAGCCAAACCGTAACACTCACGACATCTCCTTACGTTATTGAATTCTGCACGTTCTATACGATTGCACATAATCTTAATTGTCACATGCAGGAGCATCGGTTGTTTCAAGCAGCGTGATCCTCCCCTCATTATCGAAAGCAGCGAATTCCTTCAGGGCGGCTTCCACATCCGAATAGACAGCGGCAAGGCAGCCGTCTTCAATTAAGAGAAGCACATCGCAATTTGCTAACGTACTTAAGCGATGCGAGATAATAAAAGTAGTGCGCTCATGCATAAGTCGCTCCAGTGCTTCTATGATCACCGCCTCGGTCTTGATATCAACTGAGCTGGTTGGCTCATCAAGAATAAGAATAGGCGCATCCTTCAAAAAAGCACGGGCTAACGCGATACGTTGACGTTCCCCGCCAGAGAGAGTCATCCCTCGCTCACCCACTTGAGTCTCATATCCATCAGGAAGGGCTGTTATGAAATCATGGGCCCCGGCCAGTTTTGCAGCTTCCACGATGTCCTCTGGCCCTGCATCTGGACGTCCATAGGCGATATTTTCTGCAATGGTAGTCGAGAAGAGCACCGGTTCCTGGAGAACAATAGCAAACTGGGCACGTAAATCTTTCAGTTTATAGTCACGAAGATCTGTTCCATCAAGCTGAATACTGCCTTCAGTAGGATCGTAGAATCTCGTCAGCAGACTTATGAGAGTGGTTTTTCCCGCACCGGTTGCTCCCACTATTCCCACACGAGTACCCGGGGAAACATCATATGAAATATTACGCAATACCGGCGGCCTGTCAGGGTAGGCAAACGACATATCTTTAAATGCGATACCGCCGGCAGCCCTGGATAATGTCCGGGCATTATTTTTTTCTACCACATCCTGAGTTTCATCCAGAAGTCTGAAGGCACGCTCAGCGCTGGCCAGCGAAGCCTGTAAATCTCCGACCTTACGACTAATGGTTTGCAGCGGCCCATAGAGTTGCGCCAGATACGCCATAACCATGAGCAAGTTCCCTAATGTCAGCACCCCCGCCTGTACATGGCGAACTCCTATAAACAGCGCTGCAGCTGTTCCTAAAGCAATAGTGAGTCCGATAAGCACATCGAATTCACCCCTTATGAAGGCAATACGCATCTGTCCCTTGACACTATCGTGAGAATGGCGGAGAAAGCGGTCTTCTTCCCGATCCTCCTGCCCGAATGCCTTGACAATTCGCAGGGCAGACATAACTTCCTGCACCACAGATAAAACACGGGTTTCAACTTTTTTGATTGATGACCACTCTCTTCTTATTCGGTGACGAAAGACTTGAGTGATGAGGAACAGAACAGGAGAAACTGCCAATGCTACTGTCGCAAGCTGTAAATCAATCAGGGCCGTCACATAAATCATCCCAACCAAGCTAAACAGCGACGTGATGAACGGGATAATCCCCTGGACGGCAACCCACTGAATGGAAGGTGCATCATACTGTATGCGGTAAGTTGAATCCGAGGTCCCGGTTTTGTCGTGATATGACAAAGACAGGCGTTGTACATACCGGAAAAGCTCGGCCCGGAAAGAGAGAACAAGCTTCTCCCCTGTATAGGTCTCAAGCAACGAACTTCCGAACCCTCTGAGATATAAAAGCAGAGTGATGATAACCAGCAGACAGATAGCCAGCAAAAGAACTGAAGTGGGAGAACGCGAAAAAACATCTGGGGTAATTATATCAAGGAACCGGGGAAGCGGCTGAGAGCCAATTGCGCTATCGACGGCAATCTTAAGCGGCAATGGCGTAAGAAGGGTCAACGGGATTAACACTAGATTGAGCACCATAATACCTGCGATATGAAGCCGGTAGGGACGAGCCTGTAATAAAAGACGTTTATAGAGCCTGAAGTCAGAGTATGTGTTATTTGTCATTGTACTATTCACCAGGCGTCATGAGTTAGGGGTGGCTTCTTCTTCGCGCTTTTTTATTAACTCAATAATAACATCATTCGTTGCTACTTGAAGACCTTGCTCCAGTTTATTGGCCTCGAAAATGGGGGTTATCCACAAGATGATGAATAAAAGGAGAGACATGACGAAGGCAAATGGATATCTCATGTAACCTGCTGCACCGGCGAGCACGGTTGAAATTGCCAGAAACCAGTGGACTGACGTGCCTGGTTTGATAGTCGCTGAAAAGCGAGCCAGACGCTTGGGCCCGCCATGGTGCTCTATGGCCATGCGCAGTATTGCCTCTCCAAAAATACCGCGCCTTATCTTCATATCCCAATCATGAAAGTCAGAATTCCATCCAACAGCGCATAGACGGGTATTCAGATGTTTTGTCAAAGAATGTAACAAGCTATGTTTTTCCAATACCATTTCACCGCTATAAGACCATTTGACGGACCGCCTGAATGGATGCAACCGCTGCCACCAAGGGCTTGAACATTTAGTTGCCGCATTCTTGTGCAGAAAGCTGCGCCAAGGGGTTAAGCCACCCTTGATGCGGCCCCAGTCACGTGCTAAGGGCTCCAGGAAATGGAACCATGCAATCATTGCTCGCCATTTAAATCTCTGAACCACTGAGCTTGGGTGCTGTGGATCTTTGAGAAAACGCAGGTTGGCGCTATGAGCACAGTGGATGCAATAAAATCCCGTATATACAAGTCCAAGGCCTACTAATATCAGGGCCCAGGGGAAAAAGACAGAGATGACCGTAAGGGCTGCCAGCGAGACGTGCCACTCCATTGCCCGAGGGAGAAAAGTCAAGGTACCCTCACCCCCGGCATCGTACATGGACTGAAAGCCGGCCGAACCCCATAACCCATGATAGATAACAGGTTTACCGAAAAGGCGGAATTTGGGATAAGGAGCATAGATAGTGCCGCCCCAAAAGGTATGGCCCCAGGGATTAAATTTGTTAGGGTGTTTCCTCTCTAAGAGCGCCTCTGACATACCGTACCCCACCTGTTGTTTCCAATAAGCCTTTACAGAAGGCCTGCGACGATGCCATACCACTGCCGATGGACTGAAACCGATACGGTAGTTCTTTTCAAGAAGTCGCCAGCAGATATCTACATCATCAGCCGCCGTTCTAAAGATATGATCAAATCCTCCTATTTCCTCCAATGCACATTTTCTAAAGGCCATGTTGCACCCCGGAATGTGCTCTGCTGACGTATCATCCAGCATGACCTGTGTAGGCCCTCCCGGTGATCGATACACACATTTCGCTACCCAGTTATCGTCACCGGGGACCAAATTAGGTCCGCCAACTCCGGCGAAATCAGATTCCTGAAATGTTGCGACAAGAAATGAAAGCCAGTCAGGATCCGCCATTGCATCTGAATCAATATAAGCAACTATTTCTCCGGTAGCTGCCTTCATGCCCTGATTGCGAGATGCACTTATGCCATGATTGGTTGTGGTAATAGTGCGGAAAGGGTATCGCGCAATGATGTCCGCGCTCTCATCAGTTGAACCATCGTTGACAACGATGACTTCATAATTAGGGTAGTTGAGCTTCAAAAGAGACATTAAACATTCATCCAATGTTCGAGCCGCGTTATACAATGCGACAACAACTGACACCTTGGGCCACGTCTTTTCAGCCGGAAATGGTACGTTGTTCGTGAAACGGTGCTGAACAACATCATAAGAAGGCTTTGGACGATGCTCAGCATCTACAAGCCCAAAGCCCCACTCATCAATCAAGCATCCATCCTGAAAGAACGGATCTGTCCAGCCGAAAACCACTGCGCCGGCAAGTCCGTGATCAAACGCTTCATCCATTTGCCATTTCAGGAAATCAGCCTGCTCCTTCTCCCCGTGGTGTAAACTGCTCATGCCGAATTCAGTCAGCACCAAGGGAAGATCTCCCGCAAGATGCTGGAGCCTTGAAAGATATGAGCAGAACGCGGGCCGGGTATGGAGATAGACATTAAATGTAAAGACATCAACAAAAGGCAGTTCCAGGTACTCCGTTGTCGGAAAGTTCGTATACGTCACAAGGCTGTCCGGGTCTTCATTTTTGGCAACATGATAAAGATCTTGGAGGAAGGCCTCAGTCTGTTTCTTCCCATGCCAACGGATAATCTGAGGCGGAAGCTCCTTGGCGACAGCATACATGAGGACAGCGGGATGACGCCTGCAGGATGAAACAGCCGTCTTGATCTCTTGGCGCACCTTTTTTTTATCACTGGGATGCTCCAAAAAGCAGACATGACCCATCCAGGGGATGTTTATGATGACCCTAAGGCCGTGTTCTTGCGCGAGGTCAAGAAAAGATACCGGGGGAACAGTATAAGTCAGGATTGTATTAATACCGGCTTTCCGCATGAGGGTAAAATCTTTAGCAGTCTCTCGCATTTCTGGAAATTGATGCCCCTCACTGTTTGGCGGAAAGGCTCCATACGTTACGCCCTTAACGAAGAACTTTTCATCCCCTGTAAACAGGAACTTGCCTTCGGCCCTTGGCCGTTGGATACACACAGCGTTAACAGACGATGCCATTTCCCCCCCCCGATTTGTAAGAAGTATTTTTTTATAATTCATGGAATTTTTGTATTTCAGACAATATATATTCTTAAGACGATATTTTTAGTACAAACAGTACAATATGCATAAAATTTAACAGTATTGTTACAGCAAGCATCATGCCAGGATATAACTATCTATTTTATAAACATTAGTTATTAATAGAAGGCCATAAGCGTAAAATAAATCGACACAGTATCCGATCAAAACAGACAAAATATGTAAAACATTACAACAATTGCAATAGGTCCTAATTTATCTATACATTATAGAATCCATGAATCTTATCACGCACCATGTTTCCCCCTAAGGGGAAATGCACAACTCCTTGAGTAAAATGAGTATTTTTTAAAAAGGCTTTTCTTAACGTGACCACAGACTTTACATGAAAATTCTATCAGATAAATTTGCTATGTCAAAGAATTTTATAAGATTTATTAATTTATAAGATTTATTAATTTGAGGCGTGGGAGTTGAAAGTGCTCATCTGCGAGTGTCATGCGCACCGAAGACGTGAAGCTAAAATGAAAGCCCCGGTTTGAGAAGAACCCCGCTCTTTCTTGGAGTGCTCACATGTTAACAGCAGCAGAATAGTAGCAGAAGATATGGGAAAGCACACAACATATAAGAAGAGAGAGAAAATCCAGAACTTTCATTTTTATTATATATTAAGTGAGCGTAACCTATTTACAGAGAAATTTTTTCTTAATGTGTCTGGTTCGCACTTTCACCCCGGGGAAAGGAATTCACATGTACTTGGGGACGCCAGTCATCTTTTGGAGGGTTGCAGCTGTAGCCCGTTTTGTACTATTTTTAGACCACCACTACCGAATCATCATCTCCAAATGCGTTAGGTACATATTTATCCGCACGCCAATCATTCTCCCATCTGGAGCCGTCAATAAGATATCTGAATCTGTATTCTCTTCCAGAGGACAGTTCTAATGTTATGTGAAAGTCACCGTCTTTGTCCCGTGTCATCGGTGCAGCATTAATATTCCAGTTATTAAAATCACCAACAAGCGCGATGCTCCTGGCATCATGGGCTGCTTCCTGAGGAAAGAGAAAAGAGACATTACAATGTGTTCCATCTTTAAGGTACTGTTTTGTCATGCCTAATGGCCGTGTTTCTTCTGAAGACATCTTTTGGGTTGCCTTGATGTCATGCGTTTGCACGGATTCCGTTTCCGCCGGAATGGATATCGGTTTTTGCGGACGCACCGTTTTCATCTCTTTGTCGCTCGGGCTGCTGTAAAAAGCGCTGACCAGCGGGATGCTTGTGTATGAGGTGATTTTTTGCATAGTTTCATTATGTCTGGTGAGGTCCTGCACCTTAAAGGAGATACCGGCATAGCTGGATTTTCCCTCCTGCCGTTTCCATACCACATCCCCAAGGAGAGCAACTGATCCCGAGTTCTGAGGAAGCTTTAGTTCTATTTCCAGGTTTTCTTTCAGAGTGAAATGAAAGTTTCGGGCCTCCAGGCCGATCCCCTCACAGGATAAGTTTTTTGTTAATCCCAGTGAATATGGAGTGGATCCGAGCACCGGTCTGAATTTCACAATAAGAGGGAGATCAAATCTTTTATATGTCCTTTTGTTCTCTAACATTATTTCTCTCCTTGCCTGCTTTGTATCCGATATCAGTCGATATCCAATAGACTTTATTAAAATAGACACAGCTTGTCAAGGAAAATATTTGATTCAAAAATAGCTGATATACAATTTACTCCATTCATGGAGGAGCACGAAGGTAATTTATCACAGAAAAAACTATTGATTTCCGCGATATGATCAATGCAATCCTGCAACTCAAGAAAAGCGTTCTTTCTGCCGTATTATTATGAGAAAGACGGTATGTATGGGTATTAATAACATTTATCTGGTTCAGGCCTGCTAGAGATCTGTGTTTCTGAATATCCTTCTGGCCGAGAATATGCATTTAGCACATAATAATAAACATGGAATCTGGATAATTTCTGACGGACTGCCGGTGAATCTGGATTTGAGCAACATCTGCAAAGAATCCATTTCAGGACAGATTACCGAATACAGGATATCCGAGCTGGGCCGTTACTTACTTAATCCCAATCCGATCACACTGGAAGAAAAGGTGATCGGCTGCAAGGTGAAGTATCGCAAGCCGTCAACCGGGATGATAAAAAGATCATTAAAAAAAATCATACCCGGGGGCAGAAACTCGCCAGACGGCGATCATCCCCATATCGAAGAAATAATAACCACATCAAAAATCGGGGCCCCGACATTTAAAGATGAGGATCTTAATGCGCATTTCATTAAGATTAACGAGCAGCTCAAGCCATATGACCCGGTCCAGAAAAAACTCTCCGGTCTGGACAGGGAAAAGGTTGAAGATATTAAGGCCCTGTGCGAAGACATCGGCAGGACGCGGTATCAGTTAAATTTGCAGGGGAGCATAAGCGACAAGATTAATTTTGTGGCCAATTCACTCTCAAAAAAAACCAAGGTCATTGCCAACAAAGCATACCTGCTGAACGGTTTATTTGAAATGAGGGGCTTTAATTTTAAGGGTTTTTATGACAAAAGCAGTTACCGGCTGATAAAGTTTTCGCAGAATAATCAGTTGCGATATTGTGTGTTAAATACAAATTACCAGTTTGAGTACTGGATTAACGAAAATATACTTATAAATTATATGCATCTTTTTGAACAATGCATCCAGTCAGATCCTGCACTGAGAGAGGCCCTCCTGCTTTGTGTCATAGGAGAGGCAAAGCCGTTAAAGCTGTTTTTTGCCAATCGATTGGGGAAGGATTATTCTGACAAACACCTACCTACGGCATATCGTGACGTGTGTAATACTCATAACATCAGTCAGCATGAAAAGGATACGCTCGCGGAAACGCTTAACAAATGCCAAAACATTATATCTTTTAATTTTGTGCCGCTGTCCGGACCCGAAAAGCATAAGCTGTGCACAAACATATCAGTGATGCATGACTTCAAGGCCCTTGAACCGATAAAGGGCCATTTGCCCCAGGTGTATTCCGAAATTAACAAGAAGGCCCTGGTGTCTGACGCTGGCAAGCTTTATCTGCTGGACTCGATCAGAGGATATCAGAATGTCTAGTGCATATAATGAGAATGATTATCAATGGATCAGGGAACTGACGCGTTATCCTCAACGCCTTGAAAAGAACCTTGATTATCTTAAGGATACCTCTCAGGTCACTATCCCGGATGATCCGATTGAGAAGGTGATTTTCCAGGACAGCGCAAAAAAGGCGATCAGAAAAATAGCACAGAACAAGGGGCATATGCTTATGGTGGGCAAGCCCGGGACAGGCAAATCAATGCTGGCAGGCATGTTTCAGCATGTACTTGATAAATCACTGGGTGATTATATCAGGCCGAAAGAATCGATTGCCGCCTATCCCGGCAAAGATAGCAACCATGTCCGCTTTGCATATGCAGAACCCATAAAACTCGATACGTACATTAACCACGTAAGGGAGCAGATNNTTCTTCCCTATGGCATTTGTGTTGACCGGACTTGCCGGTATGGGTGCAATCTTCATGTTCATCCAGGAGAACAGTATAAGAGTGCAGGAGAAAATTCAGCAGGAAGCCCAGGGAGGCAAGGCCGTTTCCGTGAAACATATTATGGACATGGTGCCGGAGGTTTTGTATGACCCCAGAAAAGACACAAATCTTATGGTGAATATATCCGAGCCTGACGCGAAGAATATGAAAGGGGGGTTCAGGCATGACCCGTATCAGTCGGGGAACCTGCATACGCCTATCCATAAGAGAAGTTATCTGGGCGCCCATGCAAAGTCACCCATCATCTATATTGATGAATTAAAGACCCTGGTTAAAACACGCTATATGTCAAGCCTGCTTGAGATCATGCAGAACAAAAAATATATTTTGGAAGGCGGGAGAAACACGGGCAGCGGCGCCGCGGACAGATCGGAAAACTATCTTAAAGCGGATAATATTATCATTGCATGCTGTAATCACGATACGCTGCGGCATCTTCAGGAAGAAGGCGACGGGGCTTTTCTCAGCAGGATTGAAGACAAGGGAGAAATTATTCAGATGGAAAGTGCGGTCCCTGAAACTGCAGAGAACCTCAGGCAGGTTGCCCAGTATATTAAACAGGAGATAGTCAACCTTGACAAGGATTTTGAAAATACCTGGGGCGAGGTACTGGCCAAGGAAGGCCACGCAGGGGTCAGGAGACGGAGCGAACAGATATACGGGAAAAGACTCCCCCTTGATTACACACTCAAGGCCCGGGAATTTTCCAGGAGCGCAATCGCAGAAATCGTCAGGGAGCTTCGCTGTCGCAGTGCCGACGGCAAAATGAGCTGTATGTTAAGGCCCATAAACGGGATCATCAAGACAGCTGAACTGGATGCGATAATCGATAATTCCGAATTTGTTGAGCCAAAACACATCAGAAGCGCGCTCAAGGAGCATATGAGCATAGAGGGTGCTGTTTCAAAGGAGATCATCGAAAGCAGAAAAGACCTGAAAAGATATATTACCTCCATGACGGATGCCATCGGGTATGTCGTCGGGCTGGCGGTCACATATTCCAGTGCAAGCGGCCAGATGTTCGGACAGCCCCTGCCCATCCATTGCCAGATCAACACGGGCGGCTCTGATATTATTACGGCACCTGGAAAGATAGGGGATATTGCCAAGGGAGCAGCGCAGAACGTTAGGGCGTCGATCAAGAAACTCCTGCGCAAGGTCCAGGCGCCCTATGTGGGATATGAAATGCATATTGAATATATTCAGGCCCATGGTGGCGTTGAAGGCGACAGTGCATCCGTTGCAATGGATATAGGCCTGATATCGGATTATATCCAGCAGCCCGTGAATCAGAAGTACGGGATAACGGGTTCCTTAACAGGTGAGATTATTCTTGCCGTAGGAGGAGTTACTGAAAAAGTGCGGTCGATAATGGACACGCACCTCACCATGGATGGCGCGTGCATCCCATGGCAGAACAAATATGATATAGAACCCCTGCTCATTAACATGGAGTTCGAGTATACACAAAAAGAGGATATTCCCGGGATCAGGATATTCAGAACAGAAGGTAAAAAAGACCCCTTTGACATCTATTTCTGTAAGACAAAATATGACGCATATAAAATTCTGATGGGATTAACAAGGGAAGAGATTGAACTCAGGATGATGGAACGCAGCAAAAAGGATATGGAATTTATGCATACCGTGTCAAAGAGGAAAGAAGAAATAGCACTCGAGAAGGCATAGGTGGGTTATAAACCCAGGGGGCACTTAATGCTGTGATGGGCTGTATGAAAATGCAGCCCTATTTTTTTGCTGTGCAGAGCATAAGTACTTGCAGGAGTTTTGTATTATCTGCCTGAAGATGAGGAAAACTTTACGACATACCTCATCCGGCGGATAAGGGCCTCATCGATGGTCTTACTGTGCTTTGTCGACAGGATTACTATCCCGTTGTAGGTATCTATCCTTTGCAGCAGATAATTGACTTCCAGATTCGCATAACGGTCGTGGGTGTCCTGTATTTCTGAGCGTGTTCCGAATAACGCGTCAGCCTCGTCAAGTAAGATAATAGCATTGCGTTCAGCGGCCTCCCTGAATACGCGGTCCAGGTTCTTCTCGGTTTCTCCCATATATTTGCTTACCAGCGTTGAGAGGTTTTCGCGGTAGAGATCAAGGCTGAGTTCAACACTGATAATGTCTGCGGCTATGGTTTTGAGGTCATCTGAGGAGCCAGCAAAAAGGATAGGGAAAGCGTTTCTCGAACTTGTACGGAACCGCTTGATTAACTGCTCAAAACCGTTGCTTCCATACCGTATGATATGGGGCATATTCTTTGACGCTTCCTGGTTCATTTATGTCTTGTTGCTGTGCTGAATCTTTTCATTGTTCTGCGTTCCGGGCCCTTCTTCAGCAGCCATTTTTATTTCCCTGAGCATCTTGCCCGATAGTTCCTGTAATTTACTTTTAGGAAAAAGGAACCGGAGAGGACTCATAAAGGGGCTGGAGAAGGCTTCCCGGCTGGTCAGGAGGACCTCATTGCCATTCATTTGAAAGGTGAATTCATGACGCGCTGAGATGCCGTGTTTTTTTCCGGACCATACAATTCTATCCATGGGAATGATTTCTTCTACATAGGGCTCAAGGTTCATGGGGATATCAAAGGGCCGGATGCAGCATTTAAAACTGTTGCCCTCTTCCAGGCGTCTCCCTTCAGCGGATACATCTTCAAGTACGGAGCACCAGTTTTTCCAGCAGGTAAGGTCCGTAAATATATCCCACACCCTTTCAAGGGAGGCATTGATACGTATGGATTCTTCAATAACCATTGATTATATTTTCATCGGGTGTTTCTTTATATTACTTTATTGCCGGAACGCCCTGGTACCCCCCCTGAAGAGAGGCAGCTCAGCAGAAGCAGAGCTTATCAGCCTGATCTTTCAGCGCCAGCGCCCTTCGCTCTGAAACGGAAAGCAGCCTCTTGATGTCACCCGCCGCCATTTTGGCCAGGTCTTTCATGAGGATTACTTTTTGTTCAAACAGCAGTCTCGTCTGTGCGGACGTCAGACCTGAAATGACAGTGACCGGATATAATTTCTTTTTTTCAATCATCTGCTCCAGGCTGCCTTTTCCGGGGTATCGCCAGCTTATCAGTTTAAGGCCGCTGCACACGGCATATGTTATTGCATCTTCGGTAAAGCGGGTATTTGTCACTATCCATCCTGAAAACGATTTGCCAGAATGCTGATTTTTCATCTCTGCACGAAGGTCCCTGAAGCGGGAATGGAAGTACATGGCTACCTTGACATCAGGGGAGTTTTCAGCCCTGTTCCGGTACTTGCATTCCACAAGGCGTACTTCATTATCATTAACGGCAAACACGTCCACTTCATGTTTTACGCATCTTCCCTGCAGGAGGACACCCATGTCCACACTGTACCCATACTGCTTAAACAGTTCTCCGACATACTTCTCAAAGGGATATCCGGACGGGCCCAGGCGTAATAATGACTTTTTCAGCGAATACCTGAGTACGGTGGAACGATTGAATTGCCGCAAATATTTACGGGCCAGCCTGAAGATTTTTTTTGTGCTTGTGTAAGGTTGCAACTCGGGGATTATGAGTGAAATCACTTCCTCGGCCTGATCCCTGTCTGCGCCGGACCGGATTAGTGACCCCAGTAATTTATCAGGATTAAAATCCTCGGTTATCCCTGATGCCTTTTTGATCTTGATATTCATACGCGGATCTTCACCGTATTCTATGCAGGGCATTCAGCCAGCAACAGACCACGTGAACTAAGATAAATGCTATTTGTACTCTACTATTCTACAGGAGATAGTGTATCCGCTATTCTCTAACGGGTCAATGCGCAGCACTTCCACTGTCGCATTCATTGGCTTGAATTTATCGCTTTTGGTGTCTATGGTTATTTCGAGGAAGGCACCTTCTTTAAGGAGCGTCCCGGTTTCAAACCGGATGCCGGAATGACTAAGATTTTTACATTGCCCCGTATAGGTCCTGCGTTCCCCCTTTATGGTATAACTGAGTTCGGCATTGATTGACATCCGGCAAAAAAGCCTCTTTTCATTATACTGAGGACCAAACTTTAAAATGACCGCCTCCCTGTATTCAAGAATAAATGAGATACCCCTGCATGAGGTTAAATTATTTTAACATATGGTATGCTGAAATAAAAATTTGTGATGCTGCCATAAAATGATGAACCATATTCAAGGGAAACGCAATTATACGATCGGCATCATTTCAGACACGCACGGCCTTCTCCGTCCGAAGGCATTCTCAGCGTTACAGGGCTCTGACCTCATTATCCATGCAGGTGACATCGGGGACCTTCAAATAATCAATTCACTGGAAACGATTTCCACTGTCGTTGCAGTCCGGGGAAATATGGATAATGATATCCGGGCATTTCATTTAAAACGGACGGAGCTCGTTGGCGTAGGCAGTCACCGTATTTATGTAGTACACGATGTATGCACACTGGATATCGAACCTTCCTCTGCTGATATACGAGTCATAATCCACGGACACTCACACAGACCGGCCATACAGGAATATGAGGGGTTGCTGTACATTAATCCGGGCAGTGCCGGGCCGCGACGGTTCAAATTGCCGGTGACGGTAGCGCTGCTTCATATTAAAGGGAAAAACCTGCATGCGGAAATTGTAGACGTACAAGTGTGATTATGTGCATTCATCCCGCAGTGTATGGTACGGAAGATATGTGGCGTGCTGACTGATAATCAGATCTGTTTTATTCTTACCATTCCATTACCAGCAGAATCACAATCTCAATGACAATTAAAATAATAATCCCCATTTCAAGGATGTGGCCCCTTTTCGTGGATATCTCATTGTAGATCATGCTGGAGGTATTGGTGACGACCTTGAGCTTTTCCTTTATGCTCAGCTCCCAGTCACGGCTGCGAAACAGCATCATTGCCGTTCTGTAGATCTTGGCATAATACACGTCTTCCGTGACTTTGAGGGCATTATCCACTTTTTCCGTTACCGCGGTGAGTTCGGTAACGATCTCCGTGACCTTTTTGCCGAGCTGCTCATAATCCCTCAGCCTGAAGGCCGAGACCGATTTTCGCTTCGAAAGCTCGCTGTATATCCAGGCCAGCTGCCTGTCGAGGACACGGTCATAATATCTCAATTCAAGGATCTGGGCATTTGCAAATTCAAGGATATCAAAGAGATCGAAGCTCCCGGAAGGCTCGATCACAAAGGCGTTGTCAAGGTGGATGATGACCAGATCATCAGGGTAGTAACTGAAAAGATGCTTCAGGGTTTCTTCCCTTGTATACTGACTGACCTCTCTCGTTTCATACAGGAGAAGGCGCGATGGATCGTATTGATTTAAAAAGCCGGACATGTCTATCTCATCATCCAGACTCTGGATTGCGAATATCATGTAGTCTTCTATGAACTGTTCCTTTATCGAAGGGTTAACGACCGCATCCCCCAGACTGTATATCAACTGTCCGATGTATTCTTTTGCCTTTTCATCGATGGCTTCATCGGTATCAAGCCCCTTTGCAACGAATTCAAGCTCAGCAAAGGTCGTGCCTTCGGGAATGGGAATATAAAAGGCGAGGGAAAGTACGCCGAAATCATATGCCTTGGCAAC
>DKBK01000066.1:0-3132 GCA_002451135.1 Nitrospiraceae bacterium UBA6902 | reverse complement strand
TACAATTTAAACGATGAGAATTTCCGCGACAGGCCGGAAATATTATATAATGAGGCCAGGATTTCCCGTTCTCTAGGGAGAAAATGATTCTCAGGAGATAACCATGAGCACTATTATAAACCGCATGATACGGGCTGCCAGGCTTGATGTTAATTTATACGAAGAGGTTGAGGGAGATAAGACCGCTCTCAATCAGGCCATGGCGGTTGTGATACTATCCAGTGCCGCGGGGGGAGTCATACACCTGGGGGGAGCGGGAATTGGCGGGATCATTATCGGGATCATCATATCTCTCACCGGATGGTTCGTGTGGGCCTTTCTGACTTATTTTATCGGGACAAAACTCCTTCCGGAGCCGCAGACCAGTTCTAATCCAGGAGAGTTGCTGCGGACTGTCGGTTTTTCGAGCGCCCCGGGGTTGATCCGGGTGATAGGGATAATACCGGCCCTTGCAAAACCGGTTTTTCTTATTGCCTCAATCTGGATGCTGGCGGCAATGGTAATCGCCGTGAGGCAGGCCCTTGATTATAAGAGCACCTGGCGTGCCATAGGGGTCTGCGTTATAGGATGGATCATACAGCTGTTAATTATCGCATTGATGGTGGCAGTGTTTGTCGATACAGCGGCAAAACCATTATGATCTGTATTCATATTACAGGTGACAGGAAATATGGAAGGGATGTGCTATGGCGCAAATAATGAACGGCCGTAAGCTGGCGGACATTATCANNAATGCTTCTGGAAAACACCGTCCGCCGCGCTCAGAACAATCAAATTCTCAGGCATCCGCTAATAATGTGGTAATATCGTTGAAATATATTTTTAACATTATTGCGTTATACTCTCGTATCTGCATAGCACGTCCGGCGATTGAAAACTTAAGATGAAGACGAACATTTTAGCAGTTGACGACGAAAAAGACATCCTGGAGCTTATTTCCTATAACCTGAACAAGGAAGGATTCAAGACATCAGCCTGCACGGATGGGGAAGACGCCTTGCGCCGTGTTCAGCAGGAAACGTATGATCTTATCATCCTTGATTTAATGCTCCCCGGCATCCAGGGGATGGAGCTGTGCAGAATCCTGAAGTCCTCCGAGGAGACTTCCCTTATCCCGATAATAATGCTTACGGCGAAGCACGAAGAACTCGATAAGGTGCTAGGTCTTGAGATGGGCGCCGATGATTATATGACAAAGCCCTTTAGCCCCCGTGAACTCATTGCACGGGTAAAGGCCGTTCTAAGAAGGACACAGGAAAAACCGCTCAAAGATAAAACCGTGAAGGCCGGCGAACTCGAAATCAACACCGACACATATCTGGTTATGAAAAGGGGGGAGCCGCTAAAATTAAGCGCAACGGAATTTAAGCTGTTCCTCTATTTAGTCCAGAGAAAAGGCCGTGTGTTCAACCGGGACATGCTCTTGGACGCAGTGTGGAAAGACGAAGCATTTGTCGAACCGAGGACAGTGGATGTCCATATCAGAAGACTCCGGGAACGCATAGAGGATGACCCGTCTCAGCCTAAATATATTAAGACCAGAAGGGGGCTTGGTTATTATATGGAGGAGGAATTATGAAACGGAGAATATTCAGACGGGTATTCTTGCTTTATTTCATTACGCTCCTCGTGTCCGTAGTTTTTATGCATTTGTATTTGACAAGAGTGATCAGGGACAGTTACATCAGTGAGCTTACCCTTAGTCTTTCAGTCCAGGCATCTGTGATTGCAGGCACTATGACTTCCGGCGCAGTAGCTGATCTTAACGCATTGACCGGAAGGATGAAACAGGAAACAGGCGCAAGGATTACTATTCTCGACTCAACCGGGCGGGTCCTGGGGGATTCCGATAATGATCCCTTCACGATGGAAAGCCATATCAACCGCCCGGAAATACAGCAAGCCATTCTGTCTGGTACCGGTTGGTCTATCAGGTTCAGCGATACCTTGAAATATGATCTTCTTTATGTTGCAAGAAAAATTATACGAAACGGAGAGCCTGCTGGATTCATGAGGCTTGCCGTCCCGCTCACGAAGGTCAATGAGTCAATCAACAATTTGAGGATGAAAATAAATCTCGCGGTGATCACCGTATTTCTTTTGTTCGGCCTGATCCTCATCTATCAGACAGAGAGGATACGAAAGTTCGTTCTCCAGATTGCCGATTATGCGGGAGCATTGGCCCACGGTCTTTTTAAAAAAAGGCTCTATCTTGAAGGTGCAGGAGAATTTACCGAGCTGGCCCATAACCTCAATAATATGGCAGCTGATCTGGAAGAGACCGTTAAGACCGCAGATGAAGAAGCAAAAAGACTGAATCTCATATTAAAAAGTATCCCCGATGCGCTTCTCCTGATTAATATCCACAATATTATCGAAATTTCAAATAACGCGGCCAGGGAGCTTTTCGGCAGCGACCGTCTTGAGGGAAGGCCGTTTCTGGAAATCGTGAGGAGTCCCGTTTTTATGACACTCATAGAGGAGGTTAAGAAAAACCGACTGCCCGGAGCAGCTGAATTGACCTTTGACTTCACCAGGGAAACATATCTCTATGTCCGGGTGTCGCCTTTATACTATCAGGTGGGAGAACTGGCCGGCTTTGTCGCTGTCTTTCATGACACAACACAGATGAAAAAACTGGAACAGACAAGAAAAGACTTTGTGGCAAATGTTTCTCATGAGATAAAAACCCCTATCACGGCGATCAAAGGGTTTGCGGAAACTCTTCTTGACGGCGCCCTTTATGATAAGGAAAATGCGGTAAGGTTCCTCACTACTATAAAAACGCACAGCGAGCGGTTGAACAGGCTGGTCGAAGACTTGCTGATCATATCACGGCTGGAGCTCGGGGTGATGACGGTCAATAAAACTGAATTTCATATAACCGATATCATTGACGAAGTCATACAGCTATCAGTTGTGCATGCTGCGGAAAAAAATCTTTCCATTAAAAAATTAGCGGAACGGGGAGAAACCCTTATCAATGCCGACAGGGACAGGCTCACACAGATACTCCTGAACCTCATTGACAATGCGCTGAAATTTACCGAAAAAGGGGGCATAGAGATAGGACTGAACCGGGAAGGCAAGAGAAATTATTTCTATGTACGAGACACAGGCCCCGGTGTTCCT
>DKBK01000105.1:4267-21400 GCA_002451135.1 Nitrospiraceae bacterium UBA6902 | reverse complement strand
CGCGCGAAAGTGAACGGGCTGCGATTCTCATATATTGAGAGGTGTCTGGCCCATATGAGGCTGGCAGGCGCGTCCGATAAAAACTGGAAATATGCCCGCAGGGAAGTTGCACAGGCAAAAAACCTGTACAACCCCTGCCTTTCAAACAGGATCTTTTATGCGTTCCAGATAGTAAAAGGATCTTGCAGAAATATGTTAGGGATAATCGGCCTTGACAGCATCGTAGAGTTTTACCACAAGCGCATATCGTATCTGAAAAAATTTAAATCGAACTGACCTTCTGTGAAAACCAGTAAACAAACAACATTATCCGTAGCAGTGCCCATATACAACTGGGATATTTCCCTCCTCCTTGAAAAATTAGCTGCGGAGATACGAAGCAGTAATTTTCATGAAGCCGTTGAGCTTGTGCTTATTGACGATTGCTCAACAGACCTGACTGCCAGAGATACTAATGAAAAAGAAGCGTATAAACATCTTGCTGCCGGAATCAAAATAAAATACTCCGGACTCCGACACAATATTGGGCGGTCCCTGATAAGAAACAAACTTGTAGAACAGGCGGCAGGAGAATTCATCCTTTTTCTCGATGGAGACAGTTTACCGAACAGGCCTGACTTTCTGGGAACATATGTTTCCTACATCTCTGAAAACAGGTGGGATGTGGTCTGCGGGGGAAGAAATTACATATCCAGAATCATGTACGGCGAAGAATTCGATTTCTCCGTCTATTTAGGGAACAAGGTGGAAGTAAAGTCCACCGAGATTCGAAGTGAAACCCCCTGGCGATACCTTTATACCTCGAACATCCTTGTCAGGAAGTCTGTGTTTTTGAAGACGCCTTTTGATGAAAGGTTCTCAGGCTATGGCTATGAAGACGCTGAGTGGGGGATACGTCTGGGCAAAAAATATAAGGTTCTGCATATCGATAATACCGTATCGCATCTGGGACTGGTGACAAAGGAAACAGCTTACGCTAAAATGCAAGACTCAATAAAGAATTATGCACTGCTGGCAAAGCTTCATCCTGAGGCATTCAGGGAAAGCTCCATATACAAGGTCACAGGAAGGTTAATATTTCTCCCGGTCTCTGTGCTGGACCTTCTTGCTGCTGNNAAGAAAAAACAAACCTCTAGAAAGCACCTGAATAATATTGATATGCATTATCTGTTTTTACGGTCAAAATTACGGATCGCGTACTACAAGACAAAGATCCTTTACTCAAGGCTATTACACAACGTAGAGTCACTCGACTCCTCCGGCACAGAGACTTCTGATACATCATCAAACGGTCCGGAACCGATACCGTTCAGGGACATAGCAGATTTCCAGAAACATTACAGGGCTGTTGCAGATACAAGACTACGTGTAGAAAAAGAAATAAATGATAAATATAAAAATAAATCCGCCTGGCTTTTTGAGGGTTATTGTCAGTGCTGTGAAAAGGATGCGCTTTTTCTGGCTGACTGGCAATACTCCGACGGGATAGTGCCAAATTACAGGGAAAGGCTGTTCTGCAATCATTGCGGTCTGAACAGCCGTCAAAGATTCATTTTCCAATATGCTAACAATTTATTAAAAGGCAGAAATGATATCCCCAGAGTGTTCTGCTATGAGCAAACAACGGACTTTTACCAGCATCTCACCAGAAGAATGGGTAATGCAGATATCACGGGAAGCGAATACCTTGGAGGCGATAAGCCATCCGGAGAAATTATTCATGGCATACGATGCGAGGACGCGTTGCGTCTGAGTTTTGAGAACGAGTCCTTCGATACTATAATTTCCAATGATGTCTATGAGCATGTGCCGGAGGTTTCAAAGGCATTGCGTGAAGCATACAGATGTTTGAAAAAAGACGGCAGGCTTTTGTTCTCCGTACCTTTTTCCATGCATGAGATATCAACAAAGCAGAGAGCCCGTATTGATGAGAAGGGCGCCGCAATTCATCTTATGCCGGAGCAATATCACGCCAATCCCATTTCAAGAAAAGGTTCTCTTGTATATTATAATTTCGGCTGGGATATCCTGAATGTGTGCAAAGAGGCAGGGTTTAAAGACGCGTATGTCGTAGCCTATTACCGCATGTCCTTCGGATATATGGGAAACGGTATGCAATTCATCTTTTGTGCTGAAAAATAATAACCGCCATGAAATATAGCGTATGTATTCCTACATATAATGCAGGACCGTATCTCAGCCGCCTGTTGCGCTCAATACAGGAGCAGGCACCAGACTTTGAAATAGTTGTCATTGACTCTTCTTCTGTCGATAACACCGTTGATATTGCAAAGTCTTATGGCGCCAGGACCATCGTCATTCAAAAGAATAATTTTGACCACGGAGGCACAAGGGCTTTGGCTGCACAAGAATCTCATGGGGACATCCTGATCTTTATGACCCAGGATATTGTGCTTGCTGACAGGCATGCTTTGGACAATCTTATCAAGCCTTTTGATACGGACAAAAAGATCGCTGCAGTCTTCGGGCGTCAGTTGCCACATGCCGACGCTTCTCCCTTTAGTGCGCATCTGAGACTTTTCAACTATCCTGAGACTTCATATGTACGCTGCCTTGAGGATCGAAGCACGTATGCAATAAAAACTGTTTTCTTTTCAAACTCATTTTCTGCTTATAGAAGAACATCCCTTGAAGAAATTGGCTGGTTCAAGAAAGACTTGATATTTGGAGAGGACACGCATGCAATAGCCTCACTGCTATGTGCAGGGTACAAAGCCGCCTATGCTGCTGACGCCATGGTCTATCACTCGCACAACTACACCATTTTGCAGGAGTTTAAAAGATATTTTGACATTGGGGTCTTTCACAAAACTGAAAATTGGATACTGAAGGAATTTGGCAAGACAACAAGGGAGGGTAATAAATATATCGAGTCTGAAGCCTTATATCTTATGGAACATAAAAAATACCGATTTATCCCTCTATTTATTTTAAGAAATGCGCTGAAATATCTGGGATATCACTTAGGCCTTACCTATCACAATATCCCGAAAACGCTTGCGTCCAGGATGAGTATGAATAACAATTGGTGGGTACATAGACACTGATTCACACCCCCACTAACTCCTCAAGCGCCTTCAACTGACTCGTCTCCCCCATGGCCACAAGGGTATCGCCTTTTCTTATGACACTGATTGACTTCGGATTAAATTCCATCTCCCCTGATTCCCGCTTGATCGCGACGATGATAATGCCCATGTCCTTCCGTATGCCGCATTCATCAAGGCTGCGGTCGATTATATCCGACGATCCCCTTACTTTAATCTCTTCCATCTGCAGTTCAATGTTGCCGCTCTTTGTGGCAAACTCAATGAAATCAACCACGGCAGGCTTCAGGAGGGTGTGGGCAATCCTCAGCCCCCCGATGAAATAAGGAGAAACAACATTGTCAGCCCCTGCCCTGATGAGCTTGCTCTCCGCGCCTTCCTCGCTTGCCCGGGCCACTATCCTGAGCCCGGGATTCAGGCCCCTGGCAGAAAGCACCACGTAAAGATTTTCAGAGTCCGAAGAAAGGACCGAGATAAGGCCCTTTGCCCTTTCAATACCCGCGTGCTTCAGTATGATGTCCTGCGTGGCATCCCCCTGCAATGTAAGAAAGTCCGCGTCCATGGTGGCGACCACCTCCGGCCTTTTCTCAATGATGACAAACGGGGCCCTGCTGTGCAACATTTCCCTGCAGATAATGTTCCCCATGCGTCCGTACCCGCATATTATGTAGTGATTTTTCAGGTTCTCAATTTTTTTTGTCAATTTCTTCCTCCCCAGTATATCTCTTAATTCGCCTTCAAGGAGCACCTTGGCCCCGACCCCGAACGTATAGAACATCGTACCCACCCCGGATAACATAAGGACCATGGAGAAGACCCTGCCCGCATGCGACAGTTCATGGACTTCATGATATCCGACCGTTGTAAGCGTGATGATTGTCATATACAGGGCATCAAAATAGTTCCATTTCTCAATGTCAACATAGCCGAACACGCCAAAGGTTATGACCCCTATTATGGCAATAACCGGATTCATTAATTTTCTCTGCACGCTCACGGTTCATTATAAAGTATCTCTCTTAACTTTTTCCTCAGTTTTTCCTGATGGCCAGCGGCCAGTGGGGTCCATAAGAGAAAATTGGAGGACNNATCAGGCGTGAGAAGCAGACTCAAGGTGGTAATTTACGTAAAAGGCATGGTCAGCCCATGCCCTTTTCCCCTCATCCTTCAATCTGCTCAATCCTTCTCTTATGACGTCCCCCTTCAAATTGTGCAGAGAGCCATGCATCGACAACCTCCAGGACAGTTTCAGGGGCTATCATTCTCTGCCCAAGGGATATCACATTCGCGTCATTATGCTCCCTGGCAAGACGGGCCGATTCCGTATTCCAGCATACGGCACACCTTATTCCCCGTACCTTGTTGGCAACCATTGCTTCCCCGTTGCCTGAGCCTCCAAGAACAATGCCCTTATGAGAATCTCCACGGGCAACAGCCTCGGCAGCAGGCCTGATGAAAAGCGGNNCCAGGTGCGCTTTGATTTTTTCCTTGTACTGATATCCTGCGTGGTCTGAGGCGATGGCTATTTTCAGGGGCACGTTATCCTCTTTTATTTTGGGCATATTATATAATCCAAGTATATCAAATAAACGGGGATCACCACACAGGTAACAAATATTGAACCGGATTCACAGTGACGGGCTCTGCAATATAGCTTCATCCCCCGCTTTTCATGTATAATAATTTGTGATTGTCAAAGAGATAATAACGTAAACAAATATGAAACATAGGATTCGGGAGGTAGCAGCACATGATCGCATATGATGAATTAAAAGATAAATTAGGGGAGATTCAGTCAAGAATAGATGCCCTGAGGAGGTATCTTTGATGTCCCCGCTAAGCTGGAACATCTTAAAACCCTCGAACAAAAGCTCTCAGTCGATGACTTATGGAACAACCCTGCCAGTGCACAGGAACTCCTGAAAGAAAAATCACACATTGATAATATCGTTCAACCTGTACATGTAATTGAAAAGAAGTATGGGGACCTGCATGTCCTGCTTGAACTCTCTGAAGAGGAAGACGGAGAATTGCTTATGGAAGATGCAGAAAAGGGGGTTCAAAGCCTCTTATCGGAGCTTGATGATATAGAACTCAGAACCACGCTCTCTTCTGCTGAAGACAAAAACAACGCGATTATGACCATCAATCCGGGTGCCGGCGGCACAGAAAGCCAGGACTGGGCGCAGATACTGATGAGGATGTATATCAGATGGGCTGAAAGAGAGGGGTTTAAGGTGGAGATAGTGGACCTGCTTCAGGGGGAAGAGGCGGGGATAAAGAGCGTGACCTTAACCATCAGCGGTCAATATGCCTATGGGTATCTGAAGGGTGAAGCAGGGGTACACCGGCTGGTCAGGATATCCCCTTTTGACGCGAACAAGAGGCGTCATACTTCGTTTGCCGCGGTCCTTGTCTATCCTGAAATCAGCGAAGATATAGAAGTCGACGTAAATGAAGACGATTTGAGAATAGACACCTTCAGGGCATCCGGCGCAGGCGGGCAGCATGTCAACAAGACGTCGTCAGCCGTGAGGCTTACCCATTTGCCGACAGGCATCGTAGTGAGCTGTCAGAACGAGCGGTCCCAGCTGAAAAACAGGTCCGTGGCCATGAAGATCCTTAAGGCGCGCCTGTATGCCTTAAAGAAAAAAGAACAGGATGAAAAACTCGACAGCTTTATCGGGGAGAAAAAGGACATTGCATGGGGGAGCCAGATACGCTCCTATACGCTCCAGCCTTACCAGCTTATCAAAGACCACCGTACAGGGTATGAGACAGGCAATGTAAATGCGGTGCTGGATGGAGACATAGAGGACTTTATCAAAGAATATTTATTGTTCAGAAAAGAGAAAAAGCAGACGCCTGCGTAAATAACCATGCGTAATGCGTAACGGGTGCACCTGTATATTTCACTCATTACTAAGTGCTTATGGACACCTTCGACCTCATAAAAACCCGCCGGAGCATCAGAAAGTTTACGGACAAACCGGTCCCTGACGAGGTCATTGACCGGATAATCGAGTCAGGCGTGTGGGCGCCTTCCGGTATGAATAACCAGCCATGGAAGTTTGCGGTTATACAAGACCGTGAACTGAAAAAGGAAGTGTCCGCTCTTACCCATTATGCAAAAATAGTCACAGGCGCGGATGTGCTGATCGCCGTCTTCCTGGACAATGCCCTCAGCTACGACAGGACAAAAGATTGTCAGGCAGTAGGCGCGTGCATAGAGAACATGCTTTTATACATTCATTCAATCGGGCTCGGTGCGGTATGGCTGGGTGAGATCCTCAAAAATAAAGACAGGCTCCTCACACTTGTCAGCGGATCAACAGACCTTGAGCTGATGGCAGTAATCGCACTCGGCTATCCAGCGGAACCAGGCGGGAACGTCACAAGAAAAGGCCCTGATCACACAGTCATTTTCAGAAAATAACTATCCTGAATAGTGTTCTTATGTGAATCCGTATCATCATCTAAAGAGTCTGTGTCCTCAGATTCGCGGAGATTACCACAGACCACATACCAGGTTATCCCGTCTTGTCTTATGCCTGGTTGATGACTATATGATACGTACCTGACATATTGATCTTTACGGTTTAACCTCTGAAATCTGCGGATATCACTGCGGTGCCTAGAATTATTCTTTCATTGTCCATCTGATCGTCAAAATCTCCGAATCCTCATCCATTCGCCATGTGTGCTCCACATCTTCACGCCAGATTACATAATCACCCTGGGACTTCAGTCTTACTTCTCTGCATGCGGCGTTATCATCAGCCTCACGGAATGTGAAGGTAAAATCGCCCCTGATGAGAATGCTCATGGCTGTTTTATCCGAGCTCGGCGCATACGCATCTCTCACTTCGTCTTTTCTGTATATCCCCCACTTTGTTTCTATGCCTCTCGCATTCCGCAAGCCAAACCGCCCCGGATCAAAAGGCATGTTATGTGCCTTGCACCACTCTTCTATGTGCCCCACAAACCAGAACCTGAATTCCTGCCCGTCTTTCTTTGCATTTCCGGTGGTTATGTCCTTCAGCATTGTATTTCTTTCCCCTCCTCTCTCTCCGTCCGAAAACACACTTATCTCTGTTGTACTTCGTACCCCTTTTTCTTCAGAAGCTCTATGAGACTGTCTCTGCCGACAAGGTGCCCTGCCCCGACAATTATCAGGACATCATCATCCTGTTTCATCAGCCGCTGAATTTTTGACATCCATCTCTTGTTGCGCTGAATAAAAAAGCGGTCATAGATATCCGGTTCTTCCGCGTGGCTTATCTGCAGGATCGAGTCAAGTTTCGCATCATCCCCCGTCTTCCACGAATCCAGCATATCAGAGGCCAGGGCTTCAATCACATCTAGTTCCTTGAGCACCCCTCTGAGGAATGCGTCCTGGTGCCTTTTGTTCAGTGAGGTCATGAGATTCAGCTGCATGTCGTTTGTTTCAAGAAAGATCATTTTCCTGCCTTCTTTCTTTGCCTTCTGGAAAAAATATCTGTCGATGCCCAGGCCAGGATCATACCCCAGTCTTTGAAGCTCCATCCCTGTCAATGTCATCGCGGCAAACCAGGGCCTGAACCGCTCAAACTGTGAAACCGGCAGGCCGGCAGCATCGGCCCTCTTTTTCACTAATGCGTATGTTTCTTCTGAAATATTTTCAGGTAACGTCCGCCCTGCAGGGTAGAGCCCCTGCTTCATTATCCTCTTTTGCGATTCCGGATCATTCATTCCATCCAGATCAGTTTCAAATACTATTTGTTTACAGCATTCAAATATCTGCTCAACTTCGCGGGGCAGGGGGTAAGAATCCTGCTTCAGTATATGTATCGATCCGAGGAAGTACACCGTATTCCGCCCTGATGCAACAGTCCAGATAAAATGCCTCTGTCCTTCTGTAGTATGGCCTTCATGAGCAGGGGCATCGCTGACACACAGAAAGATGAGGGCCAGCAATGAAAGAAGGTATTTTATGTTGTGTCTGCCCGGCATTGCCGGATGCCATCTGTACATGATCTCTCCTGGAAAGTTAAATTTATCTGTATCATATAATTTCTAAACAGCAAGTTTAAAGCTCCGGGATAATTCTCTGCAGGTTACCTCTATAGAGGGGGAGGCTTTGCATCCTGTACCTATGGGGAAGACATACGTGAGGGTTACCCTTCTCTTTTACACTCAGTACGCTATCCCTGGGCAGGCCCGTTAAAGGCACTATCGATTATATCTACAATGAATTTCTGGCAATGTTCTGAAGCAGTCTGCAGGTCCCATGTTCGCTTGTCCCTGCTCCCTGCAATGTTGCTTATCCCCCTGATCTCACACACGGGAATTTTATAAAGAGTACAGACCTGCGCAATCGCAGCGCCCTCCATATTTTCACACACCGCATGAAAGCGTGCCTCAAGCTCCCTGGCCCGCTTTTTTGTACCGGACACGGCGGAGACTGTTACAAAATTACCGCTCCTGATTTTATAATTTGCCCTGGACATCCTGCTCATCCCTTTGAAAAAAGAGCGCGCCGGGAGGGTGAGCGGATATTCATTAAAATATTTTTTCTTCCCGTCCTGCACAAGAGGGATTCCTATGTGCTCAAGGCCTCCCCAGCCTCCTGAATCAATGACCCCTTCATCCCCGTAAATTTCCCTGGATGCAAGGGCAACATCACCTGTCTTGAGACCTGATCCGGGATACCCCCCGCCAACGCCTATATTGATCATTGCGCTGACAGGATATTTTTCAATAATACATGTTGCCGCATGGGCCGCATTCACTTTCCCCATGCCTGAATTTACAAGGACGACATTCACCCCTGACAATTGCCCTTTGTGGACACTCTTCCCGGCTACCGCGTAACGGCGCGTTTTTTTCATGCAGGATAAAATAAATCCTGATTCGAACGGCATTGATGATATAATTGCAATTAATCGCATAACCCGGCTGTATTATAGTATGTAATGCACGGTTTGTCGCTGAAGAAATTGTAATAATGCAATATGGGATTATAATATATTTTACATTCCAGGAGAGTTTGTATGTCTGAACATGATGAAACATTGAAGCAGACCACAATATATCTTGAAGAAGAGGTGCTTGAAGCACTGGAAGAGCTTGCAGGGGAGTACACAAAAGAAATGGGGCAGAAGTGGTCAAAGGGAGCAGTCGTACGTTTGGCCCTGAGCGAGTTTTTCAGCAGGCGGGGCAAAATATTATAGGGATTCTCAGGTGAGTATATTGTTCGGAGGCGCATGAAGTCACCTTTATGTGTCCGTCGCCATAACTGTGATATAATTTACTCACATTCATCACTGGAGAATTGAGTGGGCAATAAAACTATCACACCTGTTGTTTTATTTTTTTTATTAACGGGGTATTCTGCCCTTGCAGGAGAGAAGGAGGCACTACATATGATAGAAAACATACATTGGCTTGGTCATGATACCTTTAAAATATCCGGTGAAAAAGTCATATACACCGATCCCTTCAAGATCAAAAAGGAAGATGCCGCTGATCTTATCCTGATTACNNTCAAAACCGTGGCCCCCGGAGACAAACTCACAGCCGGAGGGATTGAAATAGAGGCAGTCCCTTCATATAACACCAACAAGCAGTTCCATACAAAAAGCAGAAACTGGGTTGGGTATATCATTACGGTAAACGGTCAGCGGATATACCTTGCGGGGGACACCGATTTCATCCCTGAGATGAAGACTTTTAAGGCTGATATCGCCCTCCTGCCTGTTTCAGGGACATATGTTATGACTGCTGAAGAAGCTGTAAAGGCAGCGCTTGCGATAAAACCGAAGATCGCGGTACCCATGCATTACGATTCAATCGTCGGTACAAAAAAAGATGCAAAGAAATTTGCAGAGGGCCTGAAGGGCAAGATTGAAGTCAGGATATTGAAGGAAGAATAAATTGACTGCTGCTGAAAAGATAGCAAAACTGCTGCTGAAAAAGTACCCTAACCCAAAGAGTGCGCTCAATTTCTCCAATCCGCTCGAACTCCTCGTCGCCACGATTCTTGCCGCCAGGTGCACAGACATAAAAGTAAATGAAGTTACGACAGGGCTTTTCAGAAAATACCGGAGTGCAAAAGATTACGCTGGCGCGGACATCAAAATTTTTGAAAAAGAAATAAGACCCACCGGTTTTTATAAAAACAAGGCCAAGATGGTTATTANNGAGCTTGTCACGCTTCCGGGTGTCGGGAGAAAAACGGCAAACATTGTTTTAGGCAGCGCCTTTCATAAACAGGCCATTGCCGTCGATACCCATGTATTGAGGGTATCAAACAGGCTCGGAATTGCCCATGCGGATAACCCCGACAAGGTAGAAGAGGAACTGACCCGTCAACTCCCCGGCAACATACTGACGGCATTTACCCTTGCCCTGGTCCTCCACGGCAGGGAAACCTGCGCCGCTCTTAAACCAAAGTGCCCTCAATGTGTCCTTTACCGGGAATGTGAATGGCCGGAGAAACCTGCCATCTGAATTAATTCTCTACATAGGGAATGTGTTACACGATGCTTACAGAGGAAGAAATTGCATCTGTAGTTAAGGGCGACATTATCGGCAGGGAAGTAATATATCTGCCGTCAGCTGCATCGACAAATGACAGCGCCTTTGAGATCGGACGGAACAGGACCGATCCTGAAGGGATCGTAGTTGTTGCGGACATGCAGACAAAAGGCAGGGGGAGACTGGGAAGGAGCTGGATATCGCCTCCCGGCGTGAATCTGTATTTCTCGGTATTATTAAACCCGCCTTTTCCTCCGGAGGAGGCCTCAATACTGACATTGGCGGTTCCTGTGGCCGTTGCCTCTGCCATCATAACGCACACCGGACTGCCGGCACAGATTAAGTGGCCTAATGACATTATCATTCACGGGAAAAAAGCCGGGGGGGTGCTTATCGAGATGAAGGCCGGCAAAACTGCGGTCCGGCTCCTGGCTGTCGGCATCGGCATCAATGTCAATATGTCACCCGGGGTACTTCCATCAGAAATCAGGAGGTACTCCACCTCGCTTACAACGGAAAAAGGGGAATCGATAAACAGGATAGCGCTCCTGGGAGAAATTCTGGCCGCCCTTGAACACACCTATAAAAATCTCTTACATGATAATAAAAGGGCTTTAATTAATGAATGGCTTCGTTTAAACTGCACTATAGGAAACAGGGTCTCTGTCAGGAATCAGGACCGGATCATCTCAGGAATTGCAGACGGTATTACAGAAAGAGGGGAACTCATTGTGAGGCGCGTAACCGGAGAAACGGAAACGGTCAGGGCAGGAGATGTCACCATACTGAAAGATAATTGAGGATTTCAGGTGTCCGGAAGATCAGACGATGCGATGAGCTGTCTGTTCTCTGTTGCGGGGCAGAACGCTAAAAACTGACGACTGAAATCTTGTTGAAACACTATGCTGTTACTCATTGACATAGGCAACACAAATATAACCATGGGCTTTCACTATGATGGCGAAATCAGAAACGTACTGCGTCTCAAAACTATNNCCTGAACCGCGGGGCGCGGCACTATGTTCAGTCGTCCCGGAGGTCACCGCTTTGTTGAGTGACGCCTTACATCATAGTTTCAATGTAACACCGGTAATCGTTACGCATTCTTTAAAAACCGGCCTGAAATTTCATATAAAAAATCCGGGGGAACTGGGTGAGGACAGGGTTGCCAATGCCGTAGCCGCTCATCGGCTTTATAAAGGAGATCTGATTGTAGTAGACTTTGGAACAGCAACGACCTTTTGTATAATCACTCAAAAGGGGGAGTATACTGGGGGAGCCATAATGCCGGGCATCGGATTATCAGCCCGGACACTTGCCGAGAAGACGTCAAAACTGCCCCTGATCGAGTTACGGGCTCCTGAGGGCGCAATAGGAAAGGACACCGGGGAGAACATACGCTCAGGGATTATCCTGGGACATGCCGGGGCCGTTGAAAGGATAATCAGTGAGATAAAAACAGAAACCGGCAGGGAATACACCGTGCTTGCCACGGGCGGTTATGCAGGACTCGTAACCTCTTATATTAAAACGATTGACCATGTAAATCCGCTCCTGACTCTCGAGGGATTAAGGATTATTCATGAAATGAATTCATAGGACAGAAGGGTGTAATTTTGTCAGAGGGATGATAGTTTTTACTTTGATGATCAATAATAACTATGTCGCAAAAACAAGGAGGTTTGTGTATGAAAGTTGAACGAATACTGTTTCCCACAGATTTTTCAGAGGGTTCGGAGTATGCGCTCCAATCGGCAGTGGACCTTGCAAAACATTATAATGCAAGGCTTTCCATTCTTCATGTTATTTATGATATCGCCAAGGCATTTCAGTCCCATGTACCGCACATTTCCGTGGATGAAATTCACAAGGAAATGAATACCTGGGCCTTGAAAGAGCTGGATAAATGCTGCATAGAAGAGACCAGGGGGCTTGCCAATGTAGACAAGTCCGTGTTGGTGGGAGTACCATATGAAGAAATAATAAAGTTTGCTGAAAAGGAAAAGATCGATTTAATAGTAATAGGTACCTATGGGAGATCAGGAATACAGCGGTTTATCTTTGGCAGCACTGCTGAAAGGGTCGTCAGGAGTGCGCCATGCCCCGTAATGACAGTGCGGGTCCCCACACACAGAGCGTAATGAAGAAAAATACGAGGCCCATGAAGGTATATCTCTCGGAAAATGCTTTTATGGGCCTCCTGTTAAGCAGCGCGGAAGTATTTAAAAAGGAGTCCCTCGGGTATCTGCTCGGTTACCGCCTTGATGACCGGTTTATCATAGAGAATGCCTTCAGCCTTCAGACCGCGAGGAGAAAAAGGCGGGGCGTGATCTTTCACCGCAGGGACCAGAAAAAAATAGAACCGATACTGTCAAATTTTAAAAAGCTGCAGATAGTCGGAGACTTCCATTCACATACGCCCTACGGAAATGAAAAAGGGATAGCAATCCCCAGCCCGATCGATATCAAGGGGATGGAGGCGGACAATCTCTATATAATAATCGCCATCAATGAATTGGAAGTATCAAAATCCTGGAATGAAAACAAGGACGGAAGCATATCAGGGAGCATGGGCAGCTTCTTTTTCAAGATATCCGCGTATTATTATCCCTATGTCAAGAGTGTACCCCGCAAGGCCCCCATATATTGCCCTTTCCCGCCAGGCTTGAAAGTAGGTTAGAATATAACTATATAATAAGGAAGGATTGCTCCTCTCGTACTCTCAGAAGGGGGCACACCTTTCTGTAATAATGGGAATCAGAGAGAAAACAACTGCAAGAAATTGAAGCTTATTTATTATATAGCCGCATCCATCGCATCTCACCTGCTGCTGATCGGATTTCTGTACGTAATCCCTCCGTTTACCGATGCGTCGCCGTCTGTATTTAACGTAGATATTGTCACGCCGCCGGAAACCAGGAAACCGCCCGAACCTGAACCGTTTCGCCCGGCCCCGGCGGTAAAAAAAACAAGGCCTCCCATGATTCAACCGCGTCCAAAACCTCCACGGACAGAATTGCCGCCCGACACCCTCTATGCCAGAGATGCGGGTGATTTAGAAAAGAACGCGGGAAAAAGTTCAGACGACTCAAAGGTCACAGGCAAGACGGATGTGCCTGTACCCAGGCAGGGGGAAGATATATCCCTAACGGACGAGAACGGCCCTGTACAGGGGGAAAAGGGGCCAGACATACCGCCGCTTTCTTATCTTTTCGATAAAAAAACAATAGAGAAATTCGCCCGGGAAGGCTCGCCTGCCCAGAAAGGACTGACCTTTGATACCTCTGAATTCAGGCACCGGGGATACATGCGAATGCTGAAGCAGAGAATTGAAAGCATCTGGCAGTATCCGCGGGAGGCGGCAAGGCTGGGATTGTCCGGTGATCTTTATATGAAATTCACCATTAAGAAAGACGGCCGGCTCGGCGCGATAGAGCTTCTCCGCACCTCCGGCTTTAAAGAACTGGATGAGGCTGCCATGAAAGCGGTAAAGAAAGCCGAACCCTTCTGGCCGTTACCTGATGACTGGGAGAAAGAAGACCTTGAGATCAAGGGACACTTTATTTATGTTCTCGGCGATACCATGCTTTTCTAGTCGATCGTATTATCCGCATAGCGTATAATCGCAGCCCTGTTTCAAAAGAATCGTGATGACCGATGCGTGTCACATAATGAGTTCAAACATCCTTTACCGATAACGCATAACAGATTACAGATGTCGCGGTAGAGAAACATGCGTTTTATAAACCCGTCTGCCTGAACTCAGGAATAAAAGGAGCTAGCTCATATTATTAAAAAACCTGTTATAATAATTTCCAGTTATGAAAATTTTAAGCATGATACGATGGCTGGATATCCTGGATATCCTGATTGTTACTGTCATAATATACAGGGGGCTTCTGATCATAAAGGGGACAAAGGCGGCCCAGATGCTCATCGGCCTGGGGGTCCTGTTTCTGGCCCTCCTTTTTTCAAAATACGCGGGCCTCTATACGACTGACTGGATCATTCAGAGTTTATGGACGCAGATTGTACTGGCGATGATTATATTATTTCAGCCTGAAATCAGAAAGACTCTGGCCCAAATGGGCGAAGCGCGCTTCCTCCCCTCCTTTGCCTCGGCAGAAGGGTTGAGGTCCCTTGAAGAAATCGTAAAAGGCTCAATAGCCCTCGCAAACAGACAGATCGGGGCCCTGATCGTAATAGAAAAAGAAACCGACCTTCATGATTTCATTGAGATGGGGACGCAGCTTGATGCCAAGGTGACCAGGGAGCTGCTGCTGAGTATTTTCCATCCCTCCTCACCTATCCATGACGGGGCGATTATTATCAGGGGCAACCGTGTCATTGCAGCCGGGTGCTTTCTGCCGCTGACATTAAGCGCTGATATATCAAAGACCTTCGGCACCAGACACCGCGCAGGCATAGGTTTAACAGAAGAGACGGATGCGGTGGTTATTATTGTTTCCGAGGAAACAGGCAGTATTACCACTGCCGTTGGGAACAGGATCGATAAAAATGTGGATATGGGATCGCTCAGGGACTTTCTCACAGAGAATTTCATTAATCCAAAACTGAAGAAATAATGAAAAAGAATTTTTTCACGACAAATATCTGGTTAAAACTTGTCTCTCTCCTTATGGCTGTTGCATTGTGGTTTTTCGTTATTCTGAGCGGCCGGTCCGAGGTTACCATGGATGTTCCGGTTAAGTTCATTAATGTCCCCGATAAATCAGAGGCGGTGGATTATCCGAAGTCCATCAGCGTCACGATCGAAGGACAGGAGCAGTTACTCAAGTATTTGAAACCGAATGATATAAGCGCTGTTCTTGATATCAGTGATGCGAAGTCCGGCAGGTCTTTTTATACGATTTCAAAGGATAACATCAAACTGCCCAAGTCATTTCTTGTCACAGGCATAGACCCTGAAACGTTCAGCCTCACAATAGAACGGCAATTAAAGAAGGCCGTTACTGTCAAGCCGCATATTGTGGGAGTACCTGAAAAGGATTATAGGATTTCTGCGATAAAAGTGGAGCCTGGGACAGTAATCCTGGAAGGCCCCGAGAGTGCCGTCTCGAAGATCGACGCCGTAAGGACTGAACCCATAGATATCAGCGGGATAAACAGCGACCTGGTCTACAAAGCCAATCTTAATCTGACCGACACGCTCATTAAGAAAAGTATTAATAAAGTCGATATAACATTATCCGTAGAAAAAACGATCAAGGAGAAGCGTTGATGGTCGAGAGAAAAAAAAGCTCGCAGCTTTTTGGAACGGACGGCATCAGGGGCAAGGCCAATCATTATCCGATGACCGGGGAAATAGCCTTTGAGGTGGGAAGGGCTGCAGCGTACGTACTGAAAAAGAAAAATGGCCGGAATAAAATTCTCATAGGGAAAGACACCCGACTCTCGGGGTATATGCTTGAGAGCGCGCTTACCTCCGGTATATGTTCGATGGGCACAAACGTGGTGCTTGTCGGGCCAATGCCGACCCCGGGCATTGCCTTTGTGACAAGAAGTCTTCGGGTTGATGCCGGGGTTGTGATATCGGCATCACACAATCCGTATGATGATAACGGCATCAAGTTCTTCTCCTCTGACGGGTTTAAGCTTCCCGACAGCACGGAACATGAAATAGAAAAGGCGATGTTCACTGAGACCCTTAAAAACATCAGGCCCGAGGGCGCCGGCATAGGAAAGGCCTACAGGGTGGACGACGCCTCTGGCCGGTATATCGAATATGTGAAGTCAACATTTCCAAAAGGCAGGACCCTCGAGGGCATGAAGGTTGTTATTGACTGCAGTAACGGTTCGGCCTACAAGATCACCCCTTTTGTCCTCACTGAGCTGGGCGCTGATGTGATCGCGATTCATTCCAAACCCGACGGGATCAATATAAACGCAAACTGCGGGGCCATGCATCCTGAGGCCATTCAGAAGGCGGTACAGGAGTATAAAGCAGATATCGGAATTGCACATGACGGCGATGCAGACAGGACCATTATATGCGACGAACGGGGGGAAATCGTAGACGGTGACAAGATCATGGCGATATGCGCCCTGGACATGAAAAAAGACGGCAGGCTGAACAACGATACCGTTGTTGCCACTGTAATGAGCAATTTGGGGTTTGAACTTTTTCTTAAAAAATCGGGCATTAACGTCATACGGACAAAAGTGGGCGATAGATATGTTGTCGAGGAAATGCTTAAGAGGGGCTGTAACCTTGGAGGTGAGCAGTCCGGCCACATAATTTTTCTGGACCACAATACCACGGGAGACGGCCCGGTCACGGCACTTCAGGTCCTCTCCATTATGTGCCGCAGGGGAAAACGCCTATCCAAACTGGCCTCTCCCATCCCTATATATCCTCAGGTGCTTTTAAATGTTCCTATCCGCAGGCATAAATCCATAGATGATTCCCCCCATATACATACTGCCGTTAAAAAAGCTGAAAAAAAGCTGGGCAACGGCAGGATCCTTGTCAGGCCCTCAGGCACAGAGCCAAAAGTCCGGGTAATGGTTGAAGGTGACAACATGG
>DKBK01000105.1:0-4174 GCA_002451135.1 Nitrospiraceae bacterium UBA6902 | reverse complement strand
GGATGATGTCTCAGGTTGGGTAGTTTGAATGCTGTCACCAGGGTGTCTGTGACAAAACTGTCACGATTAAAGATCAGATACCGTACTCTTTAGATTATGTTAAGAATGGAGCCCTGACACCACCCGCATGTTCGTTTACACTTGCGCGTTTGAAGCCGTTGCAACAGTTGCAACCGTAAATAAAGACCTTACCATTTGTCCCCCGCTTTCAAAAAAAGGTTTTCCTGTTTACGTAATGAACATTTGCCAATACCTCAATAATCTTGTATATATATTCTATGAACCATATGATTAACCTTTTTCTCCCCTTTGTTTAGGTTTTGATGCGGGGTAAGGAATGAATTGGTATCGGCTTGGTGTAAAAGATATTTTTGATCAGCTGGCAACCGCTGAGAACGGACTAACCGCTGCGGAAGTAAAAGAACGCCTGGCACGATACGGACCGAACAAACTCGCCGAAGAAGAAAAGATAAGCAAAACGAAAATACTCATCCACCAGTTCAAAAGCCCGTTGATTTACATCCTGCTCATCGCCGGATTGGTTACCCTGCTCCTGCAGGAGTATATTGATTCGGGAGTCATTTTTGTGGTGGTGATACTCAACGCTGTCATTGGTTTTATCCAGGAGCTCAAGGCTGAGGAAAGTGTGAGAGCTCTTAAAAATATGGTCGTTCAAAAGGCAAGGGTGATAAGGGACGGCAGGGAAAGGGAGATAAACGGCGAGGAACTCGTCCCGGGTGATATAGTTGTCCTTTCCTCCGGCGCCAAGGTCCCCGCTGACCTGAGGCTGTTTCATGTACTTGAATTAAGGGTCGAGGAGGCCATGCTCACGGGCGAATCGGTCCCCGCAGAGAAGGCTGTTTCTGTTATGGAGGAAGACAATCTGACACCAGGCGACCAGAGTAATATGGCCTTTATGGGAACGGTCGTAGTACACGGAAGGGCGAAGGGGATCGTTGTTGCTACAGGTTCACAGACGACATTGGGAAAAATTGCCATGGAGGTAAAGGACGTAGGCACAGTCAAAGCGCCTATTCAGAATAAGATCAATGATTTTGCAAGGAATATCGGTATTCTTGTCATCCTTGCATCGCTTATTGTCTTTGGAGTCGGAATACTGCTGGGTGAGAGTGCAAAAGACATGTTCATGACTGCAGTGGCAGCGGCGGTTGCAACTATTCCGGAGGGCCTTCCTGTAGTTGTTACCATAACACTCGCAATTGGTGTGGCACGGATGTCACGGCGGAACGCGATTATCCGCAAACTTCATGCCGTGGAAACACTGGGAAGCACTACCGTAATCGGCTCTGATAAAACAGGTACCCTGACGAAAAATGAGATGACCGTCAGGCTTGTTTATGACGGACAGCATACCTATGAGTTTTCAGGAACGGGATATGCGCCGCAAGGGGAATTGCGCCATGAACAGATGCCCGTTGAAACGGAAAGCCTGAAGATGCTGCAGGAGTGTTTCAGGATAGGTCTCCTCTGTAATGAATCTGATGTGTATGAGGACAATGGTGAGTACAGAGTGGAAGGTGACCCGACGGAGGGTGCTCTCATTGTCTCGGCCATGAAGGCCGGACTCAATCCTGAAGAAGAAAGAAAAAACTATCCGCAGATCGCGATGATCCCCTTTGAGTCCGAGAGAGGATATATGGCGACCCTGCATACCGTGGGAAAAAAGAAGATCGTCTTTGTTAAAGGTTCTCTCGATGGACTGCTTAATATATGCACCAAATGCATGATCAGCGAGGAACTTCAGAAAAACAACTTCTTCCGCGCAGCAGAGGCCTTCGGGCGGGAAGGGCTCAGGGTCCTTGCCATGGCCTACAAGGAAGTGCCGGATACGACGGAGGAGATAACACATCAGGATGTGGAGACCGATCTTGTTTTTGCGGGCATTCAGGGAATGATAGACCCGCCGAGGGATGAGGCGATACAGGCCATTGATGGATGTAAAAGGGCAGGCATAAGGATCATAATGATAACAGGAGATCATGCCGTAACCGCCCATGCGATTGCAAGGAAATTGGGAATAATCGATACTGAATCCGCGGTCCTGACAGGAAAAGAGCTTGAGCTCATGAGCGATGAGGAGCTTTACGCTAAGGTGAAGGATGTGTCGGTCTACGCGCGAGTTTCACCGCAGCATAAGTTGAGAATCGTCCAGCAGATCAAGAAACACGGGGACATCATGGCGGTAACGGGTGACGGAGTCAATGATGCACCTGCGTTAAAGGCCGCTCATATTGGCATAGCCATGGGCAAAACCGGAACTGACGTTGCAAAGGAAGCGTCCGACATGGTTATAACTGATGACAATTTCGCCAGTATATTTAATGCGGTCAAAGAGGGAAGAATAGTATTCGATAATATAAAAAAGGTTACTTTCTTCCTCATTCCCACCGGAGTTGCGGCTGTGCTGTCCATTATCGGCACAATGTTGCTTGGACTTCCTATCCCGTACGTTCCCGCGCAGCTTCTGTGGATAAATCTGGTGACGAACGGATTTCAGGATGTCGCTCTTGCATTTGAACCTGGGGAAGGAGCGGTCATTGAAAGACAGCCGAGACATCCAAAGGAAGGAATAATGACGAGGCTGTTGATCCAGAGGACGTTCCTTGTGGGGACGGTCATATCTCTCGGGGTCATTTTCAATTATGTCATGGCCATAAAATCCGGAGACTCAATTGCCCAGGCAAGGACAGTAGCAGTAACGACAATGGTATTTTTTCAGTTTTTCCAAGCGTTGAATTCCCGCTCAGAGATGCATTCCATTTTCCGGGTAAGCCTGATAAGCAATCCCTTCCTGTTTTTAAGTATCATTACTGCCTTTTTTGCCCACCTCGCCGTGCTCTATGTTCCGGCGTTTCAGTGGATATTCAGGACAGTCCCCATAGCAATGCCCGAATGGATTGAAATAATTGCCGTATCATCTACGGTTATTTTTGCTGTCGAAATAGATAAACTGATAAGGAGAAGGAAAATTAAATATTCCGCATAGTTGTTATCTGCTTTTGTTCGATGAATATCGATGTTATTTATTAGTGGAAGTTGTTTGACCCTCTGCCGTTCAGCTCGCCCCTTGCCTGCTTTCTCGCTTCCGCGCTTCCGCACTATTTAAATACATCTCCTTGCCTTCGCTAAGCCTCAGCCATCCCTTGACCACTCGGTAAATGAACCAGACCGTGACGACACCTAAAATGATGAATCCCACACCGACAAGAAACGTTAAGGCGCCGACTGCTCCCCAGAGGAGGAGAAACCAGAACGTCCTGATCTGCCAGCGGAAATGAGAGGCGAGCCAGGTGCCCTGCATGTCTTCCTTTTTGATGTAATTGAGGATAACCGCTGCTATCAGCGTCACGCCAAACGCGAATGACGCTGCTTGGAGCGCATAGACCACCATCGTTATCCTCTTTAACTGCTGCAAATCCGGGCCCAATGCGCCATCATGATTTTCCTGACCGTTCACCAAGCGTCTCCTTAAAGTCCATTATACATGATTAAACAGGTACACCTCCCATTTTAATATAGGAACTCCTTTTTTATGCAACTGGGATACCCCCTTTCAATTATAGTTAAGGGTCTCTTTTGAAGAGATCTTTCACGGTTATTAACCCCTACCCCTTCGTGTGTGTGTCAGGAAATGTATTTACATATAGGGGCAGGGCAAGGTCGGGGCTGGGGGGGATGGGGTACCGGGGTCTCTGTGTACTTTTTGTGTACCTGACAGGATAAAATAAGGGACAGCGCCGTCAGAGACGCTATCCTTTAAATTTATTTCTTTCTAACCGTTTTCTAACCGAATAACATCAAATTACCAGAATCCTTGTTTTATGTTGTTTTATAAAAACCCTGTAAGGCTTTAACCCGAGGGTCACAGGTTCAAATCCTGTCCCCGCTACCAATTAAAATCAAGGACTTACGGTTCTTCGTGGGTCCTTTTTTTGTGGAAAATGGGGGGTTCTAACGGAATTTAAGAAAGTCTCTAAAAGATAGACCTGTATTGGTCATACTTGGGCTTCTAGAAAGGATCTCAAAGATTCTTATGGATCTAAAAGCCGAGGCGCAGCAATGTATCACGGGCTATGGGAGCGAGCTCATCCTCAGGCGCCGTAGAAGTTAAGGAAGATTAAGAGAGACATTAACAGCAGATTGAAGATTTCTA
>DKBK01000021.1 GCA_002451135.1 Nitrospiraceae bacterium UBA6902 | reverse complement strand
TCCGGATCTTTCTTTAATAATTGCTGGCATAGAGTCGTTTTACCCGCACCGGAAGGAGCTGAAACAACAAATAATGTCCCACTATCATGCGTATTGTTTCTTATCTTACGTACCGTCACTTTATTATTCTACAGAAAACCGTTGTGTAATGGTTTCAACCTGAAGTGCTGAAAGAATCACGTGGTCGCTGTCAGTTACAATTATCGCCCGCGTCTTCCGGCCCTGGGTCGCGTCAACCAACTTTCCTCTTTCACTTGCCTCATCACGCAGGCGTTTCATCGGTGATGAACCAGGTGCCACTACCGCTATTACGCGGGAGGCAGACACTACATTTCCGAAACCCACATTTATAAGCATTACTCCCAGACCGGATTTTACCATTATCTCACCTCATCCGCAGATTTATAGATTACTGAATCTTCCTCGGCTCTCCCTTAGAACTTTTCAATCAATACCCGCAGTCACCCACAGCCTCTGCAGAGTTATGTCATCCGATTTACCACTCAGACGCTATTGTAAATTCTGTATCTGTTCTCTTATTTTTTCAAGCTCGTGCTTTACTTCAACAACGTTATTGGCAATTTCAAAGTGCTGCGCCTTGGATCCTATTGTATTTATCTCTCTGCGCAGTTCCTGGATAATGAAATCCAGCTTTTTCCCGACAGAATCATCTGATGTTATTACTTCTGAAAAATGTTTCAGGTGACTCTTTATCCTGACTATTTCTTCTGTGATATCAGATCGTTCAATCAGGATCGCAGTCTCCTGAACGAGACGTGTCTCGTCAATCTGCATGTCACCGAGAAACTCTTTAAGGCGTTCATAAAGTCTTTCTCTTGACGAGGCGACCACCTCGTCTCTTTTTTGTTCAATACCTGATATATATTTCCTGATAAGTTCTATTCGTTCGGAAATATCATGAATCAGGTTCTGCCCTTCTTCAACCCTCGTTTTCGTTAATTCTTTCAAGGCGGCTTCGAGAGCCTTGTAAAAATTCTCCAAATCAATCTCAGGCTCGTCAAGCAAGAAAAGATCCCTTTGTGATACAAGCATATCTATTCCTATATTGTCAGAGAGAGAAAGCTCATCTCTCAATGAAACAAAGGCATTATAATATTCCCTGGCAAGGGATTTATTCACTTTCAGCTTTATATTATCCATTTCCTGTTTGGGAACAAATAGTTCGACACGTCCCCGTTCAATCGTCTTCTTTATGATTCTTTTGATTTCAGTCTCATAAGAAAAAAGATGATGTGGGATATTGATATGTATATCGAGATTCTTGTGGTTTGAAGAACGGATCTCGACTCTAAAATCGCCGGCGGCTCCCTTCCCGTACCCTGTCATTGACTGTGGCATTATCACATGTAATATTACGTAATCGCTTTAATTTATAAAATCAAATAAAATTCCGTTTTAACATAACACTATATAATACTTAAGAAAATAAGTCAATCTTGCCTCAATTGGCCTTGTCGGCCTGCTGACCTTGTCATAGAACAGGAGTGCTGAGAGCTTAAACCGGCACGAATGTACCACCTCAGAATAAAAGGATGATTACCTCAGAATGGCTTCCCGGTTAATACAGGAGAATTTAAGAAACGAGCGCTTCGACCTGGCTTTCAATAAAAACAGGGGTATCGTTCTCTAATATGACGTTTACTTTCTTTACATCTTTAAACTTACCCCTGAGAATCTCCTCGGAAAGAGGATCCTCAATATGTCTCTGTATTGCACGCCGCATCGGCCTGGCCCCGTAAGACGGCTGGTAATTCTTTTCAATCAACCAGTCTACTACTTCATCAGACAGTTGAATGGCCAGATCCTGATCAAGAAGCTGCTTGTTAAGCTCGTCAACGAGCAGATTAACAATTTTTGACAGGTGCTCTTTTTCAAGCTGGTGAAAAACCACAATTTCATCTATCCGGTTTAAAAATTCGGGATTAAACTTAACTTTTAATTCGCTAAGAACTGCATCCTTAATCTTCCGGTAATTACTTGTGCCCGATGGCTTCTGAAAACCAAGTGGAGTAGCATTTTCAATAAACTTGGTCCCCACATTTGATGTCATTATTATTACCGTATTTTTAAAATCAACCTTCCGGCCCAGATTGTCTGTAATCACACCCTCGTCAAGCACCTGAAGTAAAATGTTGAAGACATCCGGATGGGCCTTTTCTATCTCATCGAATAGGACTACTGAATAAGGCCTTCTGCGTACTGTTTCAGAAAGCTGCCCTCCTTCTTCATAACCCACATACCCTGGAGGGGCACCTGTCAGCCTGGATACATTGAATCTCTCCATGTATTCGGACATATCTATTTTTATGAGTGCGTTATCGTCATTGAAAAGGAATTCCGTCAGCGCCTTGGCAAGCTCGGTCTTTCCAACTCCCGTGGGACCGAGAAAGAAAAACGACCCAATAGGTCTTTTCCTTGCCTTCAAGCCGGCACGTGACCTTCTGATTGCCTTTGCAATTGCCTTTACTGCCTCGTCCTGCGCAACAATCCTGTTATGAAGCTCTTCCTCCATACGTAAAAGCTTTTCTGATTCTTTTTCCTCAAGCTTTGACAGAGGAATCCCCGTGATTTTAGCAACAGTGTATGCAACATCATCATCCAATACCAGAGGGGTTTCTTTCTGCTGGTTTTCACGCCACTTTTTATTGAGATTCTCATAGAGGTTTCTTACTCGGTCCTCTTCGTTCTTTACAGAAGCCCCTTTCTCAAAATCATGGAGTTTAACATACAGGTTCTTTTCTTTGTGAAGACGTTTAAGCTCTTTCTCAAGTTCCCGAAGTTCAGGAGGCATCGTGAATCTTTTCAATTTTATCCTTGCCCCGGTCTCGTCCATCACATCGATGGCTTTGTCAGGGAGATATCTTTCTGTAATATAACGGTCGGACAACGTAACACATGCCTTAATAGCCTCGGGACTCACTTTTACCTTGTGATGGATCTCATATCGTGTCTTTAATCCGTCAAGGATCTGAACACTTTCCTCCAACGTAGGCGGCTGCAGGTATATCGGCTGGAAGCGTCTCTCAAACGCACCGTCTTTTTCAATATGTTTTCTGAACTCGTCAGGGGTAGTAGCTCCGATGCATTGAATTTCGCCCCTTGAAAGGGCGGGTTTCAGCATATTTGATGCATCGATAGACCCTTCGGCGGCCCCTGCACCAACAAGCGTATGAAGCTCGTCTATAAAAAGAATTACATTGTCAGACTGTACAATCTCTTTCATGACGAGTTTGAGCCTTTCCTCAAATTGTCCCCTGTATTTAGTGCCGGCAATAAGGGCACCCAGGTCAAGACTGACAATCCTTTTTTCAAGAAGATTTTCCGGTATCTCTTCTGCAACGATTCTCTGCGCAAGCCCCTCTACAATTGCTGTCTTGCCTACTCCGGATTCGCCGATAACTACCGGGTTGTTCTTGACCCTCCTGCCCAAAATCTGCAGGACCCTTTCGATCTCCTTCTCTCTGCCTATGACAGGATCCAGCTTCCCATCTCTTGCAAGCTGGGTAATATCTCTGCCGAACTCATCTAGGGCCGGAGTGTGGGTTTTTTTCTCTTTGCCTCCGGACTGTACTTTACGCATAGAAAGATTGATTGCAAGCTGCCTCACACCAAGGAGATTTGCTCCAAGACTCCTTAATATCTTACCGGCAATGCCTGCATCTTCCCTGATTAATCCGATAAGGAGATGTTCACTTCCGATATAGCTGTGTCCAAGCAACCTCGCTTCTTCAACCGCCAGTTCAAGGACCTTTTTTGCTCTGGGGGTAAAGGGGATGTCACCAAAGGTAAGTATATTAGAACCCGTCGGCAGGTTTCTCTCAACTTCCATCCTCAGCTCTTCCGAAGAAAGGCCCATCTTCTTAAGAATCACCATCGGGAGACTCTCTTCTTCTCTCAGCAGACCGAGGAGCAAATGCTCTGTGCCCAGATAGTCATTCTGCCGTTTTTCAGCCTCTTCACGGGCATAGATAATGACTTTTCTTCCTCTTTCAGTAAATTTCTCAAACATGATTAACTCCTAAAATTAATATATCGTTTCTCCCCTATATTGTCAAGATAACAACCATTATAGTAAGATGACGTCTTAGTCTTATAATCGGGAAACCAGAAGAAAATCTTAAGGAGATGAGGAATCCAATCAATGCTGCTATCAGGTAAGCAGCCAGTAATATTTCAGGAAGATTTGAAGTCTTTTTTATTATAGACAATGTCTTTGATTTCCTGCATGAATTCTTTAATATCTTTGAACTGTCTATATACTGATGCGAATCTTACATATGCAACTTCGTCAATTTCCTTGAGACCATCCATTATCTGTTTTCCGATCACCGAGCTCGAAATTTCCTTCTCCCCTGCGGCCTGGAGACTTTTTTCTACGCTCATGACCAAGGCCTCTCTTGCTTCTACGCTCACAGGTCTTTTTTCACACGCCCTTTCAAGGCCCTGAAGTATTTTCTGCCTGTCATACTGCTCTCTTCTGTTATCTTTTTTAATAACATGCGGAAGGATATTTTCTATTCTTTCGTAGCTCGTAAAGCGTCCTTCGCATTTCAAACATTCGCGTCTCCGGCGTATGACATCTCCATCCCTGCTTTGCCTTGAATCAATTACTTTATCTTCAATGTGATTGCAGAACGGACACCGCATAGGAATCTATTATAAGTGTTTTTCCTGAATTTGGGGTATTAATGTTCGATACATACTGGTCTGATGAAACAGGGATTGTCTAAAGTTCAATATCCTCGTACACGGGAAATTTTTTACATAGCGCTCTGACCTTGTCCCTCACATTTTTTATAGTTGCATTGTTTTGGGGATCATCCAGTATTTTTGAGATAAGGTCCGCAATGATAACCATCTCAGGTTCACGCATATGCCTGCTTGTAACTATCGGCGTCCCGATTCTTATCCCGCTTGTGACAGTGGCAGGCAATTTATCGTGAGGGATGGAATTCTTGTTTACTGTAATACCGGCGGAATCAAGGGCTTTCTCGGCATCGCTGCCGGTTATTTTCTTATTTGTCAGATCGATGAGCATCAGGTGAGTATCAGTTCCGCCCGAAATAATTTTGATACCCTTGGTCATTAGGGCATCAGCCAGCTCCCTTGCATTTTTTATAATCTGCAGCTGATAGCGTCTGAACTCAGGGGTCAAGGCCTCCTTAAATGCAACTGCTTTTGCCGCGATCACATGCATGAGGGGCCCCCCCTGTATCCCCGGGAAAACCATCTTATCTATTGCCTTTGCATATTCGGCCTTACACATAATGATACCGCCCCGCGGCCCTTTAAGTGTCTTGTGCGTAGTTGAAGTTACAAAGTCGGCATGCGGCACCGGAGACGGATGGTTCCCGGTTGCTATCAGTCCCGCAATATGTGCAATATCGGCAAGAAAATATGCGCTGCTCTCTCTTGCGATACCGCCCAATATTTGGAAATCGATTATTCTTGAATAAGCGCTCGCGCCTGCCAAAAGCAGTTTTGGTTTGTGTCTTTTTGCCATCCGCTGCACTTTAGCATAATCAATCAGGCCGGTCTTTTTTTCCACCCCGTAAGAAAATGTTTTATACATCCTGCCCGAGAAATTGACATGCGACCCGTGAGAAAGATGCCCGCCGTGGCTGAGACTTAACCCAAGGATCCTGTCTCCGGGTTTCAGCATCGAAAAATAGACTGCCATATTCGCCTGACTGCCTGAATGTGGCTGAACATTCACATGCTCCGCGCCGAATAGCTCCTTTGCCCTTTCTATTGCCAGAGACTCAACGATATCGGCATATTCACAGCCTCCATAATAGCGTTTTCCCGGATAACCCTCAGCGTACTTATTCGTAAAGACTGATCCCTGGGCCTCAAGCACTGCCCTGCTCGCGTAGTTCTCCGACGCGATAAGGACGATTTTGTCCTGCTCACGCCTGATCTCCTGTACGATTGCGTTATACACGTCGGGATCATATTTTTTCAGTTCGTTCATGCTCATCGATTACTTGTTAAGTCTTTTTTCTATTGCCGTAATTTTATCCAGTCTTCTCTGATGCCTTCCGCCTTCAAAGTCTGTTTTAAACCAGACCCTTACTATGTTCCCGGCAGTATTCCCGTCAATAATCCTTCCGGGTAAAACGAGCACATTAGCATCATTATGCAGTCTGCTCATCTTTGCCGAATAATCTTCACTGCATAAAGCGGCCCGTACCCCCGGAAATTTATTGGCAACAATAGACATGCCGATGCCGGTACCGCATATAAGTATGCCCCTCTCCACACTGCCTTTTGATACCTCCTCGGACACTCTTTCCCCAAAGTCCGGGTAGTCACATGATTTCTCACTATTTGTACCGAAATCTTCCCAGTCTATATCCAGTTCATCAAGGACAGGAGTTATTTCGTTTTTCATGGTAATTCCTGCATGGTCACACCCTATGGCTACTTTCATCAAACCTCCGAGAATATTGCTGAATTGCAGAATAACATTATCGAATCCGGCTTTGATTTTACTTTATTCCCCTGTGTATATGGAGAGTAAACTCGGTCCAGAAGCGGTATCCGTCAGAACTCATATTTCCAACGGGGTAGATTATATTATCAGCCTAATTAACGTAAGTCAAGGATAGTATTATGATAAGTTTGTTATAATTCCACTATGCCGATCATCGGGCTTACAGGCAATTTCGGAATGGGTAAATCGACAGTACTACAGCTGTTTAACAAACTTGGCGCATTCACTTTCAATGCAGACACATTTGTCCATAATATTCTGGAAAATCCCCGAATAATAAAGAGGATCTCAAAGGTCCTCGGCAGGGAAATTCTGACAGGGAGCGCGAAAAATATTTCCATAAATAAAAAACGCATGGCAGATATCATCTTTACCGACCCTTATAAACGTCAGGCCGTCGAATCGATCATACATCCCGAAGTACTAAAGTTATTTAAGCTCACCGCAGCTGACCTGCAAAGGAGGGAGCCGACCGCAATAATTATCTTTGAAGTGCCATTACTGTTTGAAGCCGGTTATGCAAGGCATTTCCATAAAACAATCGTCGTCTACTGCACCCGCGAAACGGCGATAACACGGCTTACCCGAAAAGGTTTTTCAAGAAGTGAGATCCGTAATAGAATGCGAGCCCAGATGCCGGTTTCGGAAAAGAGAAAACATGCCGATTACCTGATTGATAATAATAACGGCATAAGGAAAACTGCCTTGCAGGTCAGGAACATATTTCATGAACTGTCCACCCCGGCTTGTTCATAATTATGTCGGCAGCACAGGAAGTTCGGCTAGACCAGGTCCTCAAAATGGGTCAGTCTTTTAAATTCCTGATAGCGGCTTTCGATCTCCGAATAATCAAGGCTTTTTATCTTTTCAAGACTGAAGGCCTCGACATTATATGAGGCCATAACACTGCCGAATATGATAGCCTTGCGGATGTTCGCTTCTTCAAAATTCATTGTATTGCTCAGATACCCCATAAATCCTCCGGCAAAACAGTCTCCCGCCCCTGTCGGGTCAAACACCGATTCAAGGGGATATGCGGGTGCGGCGAAGATTTTCTTATCCTTGAACATAAGCGCCCCGTATTCTCCACGCTTGATAATCAGCGTCTTCGGGCCATATGAAAGTATGACATTGGCGGCCTTGACCAGGTTCGGCTCACCGGAAAGTTCCCTTGCCTCGCCGTCATTAATAAGAAGTATGTCGACCAATTTAAGGGTCTTCAGAAGCGAGTCCTTTTTCCCGTCTATCCAGAAGTTCATTGTGTCGCAGGCAACCAGCGCCGGCTTTTTGACCTGGCTCAAGACATCCCTTTGAAGATCAGGGTCAATATTTGCCAGGAAAACCACCTTCTTGTCTTTATAGCTTTCAGGCAGTTTCGGTTTGAATGACTGAAATACATTGAGCTGGGTATCAAGGGTGCGCGCCTCGTTTAATTCGTAGCCGTACTCTCCCTTCCACCTGAAGGTCCTTCCCTCAGCCTTTTCAATTCCTTCAATATCGATCTTGCGGCTTTTCAGGAACGTCAGGTGTTTGTCCGGGAAGTCCGTCCCCACCACCGCAACGATCGAGACCTCCGTGAAATAACTGGCTGCTGTAGAAAAATATGTGGCGGAACCACCGAGTACCTCATCCACTTGACCAAACGGCGTTTTAACGGAATCAAATGCTACCGAACCGACGACAACTAATGACATATTCTTTCCCCCCGATTATTAAATATTACTCGCATATTGCACGTTATGTAACAGTAAAAGCTGTTGGTTGTTCCTGTGCAGACTGACATCTGAAAGCTGACAACGAATCCCTATTGCCTTCTCTGTGGTTCGAATATTACCTTAATTGACTCTCTGGCTTCGGCTACAAGTTTAAAACCCTTTGCGCCTTCATCGAAAGTTAATCTGTGCGTAATCATATCGGTCAGCTGAACCCTCTTGCTGCTCATCAGCTTTATGGCAACTTCAAGATCAAAAGGACCGGCCCCATAGGATGTCATCAGCGTAATTTCATTACGCCACATGTCGTTCATTGGCACCGGGACCATGACCTCCGGTTCGGGCACGGCAAAAAACAGCCCAGTCCCTCCGGGGCCGATACAACTCAAGGCTGTTTCGGACGCAGACAACGCCCCCGCGCAGACAATCACAAAATCAGCAAGCCTTTTGTCATTGGCTTCAAGGAGTCGCTTTTTCACATCGTCCTGTGCGTGTATCACCGCATCAGCACCGAAACGTTTTGCCGCATTGAGGCGAGATTCGGCAATGTCGGAAGCGATAATTTTCCCTGCGCCAAGCGCGCGGGCGAGGGCAATATGAATCAGTCCTGAAATACCGCTGCCGATTACGAAGACACTCTGTCCCGGATTCAATCTGGCAAGTCTTTGTCCGCGGACTACGCAGGCCAGAGGTTCGATAAATGTTCCCTCTTCATAGGACATNNGTTCTATGCAGAGTATCACACGCAGTATGTGAGCCGTTCAGGCAATAATAACAATTATTGCACGGGACATGATGAGAGACAAAAACCCTGTCCCCGGTTTTATACTTTTTCACACCTTCGCCGACTTCGACGATCTCTCCAGTAATTTCATGTCCGAGCACGCGCGGGGCCTTCTTGATGCGGTACCATTCCATGACATCACTTCCGCATATGCCGGTAGCATACGTCTTTATAAGAAGCTCACCCGGTCCTACCTTCGGAACAGGCATCTCCTCAACACGCACGTCTCTGTTGTTGTAATACATTAATACGCGCACAGTTTAGCTCTTCACTCCATTACAACTCGCCCCTGCATGACTTTATCACTTTTTTCCCTTATTTTTTTCTTCTTTAAAAATCTCAAGCGCGTCTTTCGGCGTGGCTTTCTGGTGAATTACGGCCCTCAGGGCCTTTGCCATGGCAACTGGCTGCGGATGCTGCCATACGTTTCTGCCGAGGTTTACGCCTATGGCGCCCTTCTGCATTCCGTCGTATACGAAATCAAACACCTGAAGCTCGGTGTCGCATTTCGGCCCACCGGCAATGACTATCGGCACAGGGCATCCGTGTGTGACCTTCTCGAAATTCTCGCACCAGTACGTCTTTACGACCCTGGCGCCAAGCTCTGCTGCAATGCGGCAGCATAATGAAAGATAACGCGCGTCCCGTTTTGCCAGCTCCTTGCCCACAGCGGTTACCGCCATAACGGGAATGCCGTATTTCTCGCATTCATTCACAAGATTCGCAAGGTTCATCAGGGTCTGGTGCTCATGCTCGCTGCCTACAAAAATTGACAGACCGACAGCTGATACATTTAACCTTATGGCTTCTTCTATCGATGTGGTGATACTTTCATTGGCGAGGTCTTTACCGATTACGCTGGAGCCGCCCGATACGCGGAGGATTATCGGCAGGCTGTTGTCCGGATCAATACATGAGCGCAGCACCCCTCTGGTGACAAACAGCGCGTCGCTGTAACGGACAAGTGATTTGATAGTCTCTCCGGGTCTTTCAAGTTTTGATGTCGGACCAAGAAAATATCCGTGGTCAATCGGCATAAAAAAACACTTGCCGTCCGATTTGATAATCTGCGCCAGACGGTTCTTCATTCCCCAATCCATAATAAATCCTCCTTACTTGTCTTTTCTGTATTTTCCTGAGTCTTGTTTGAGTTTCAAAGTTTCCTCAATCATCATCACATACTTGATATATCTCACGCCAAAATGTATAAGTTCTACATCATCCGTTTTGATCTTTCCCACGGTCTCATCATCAATGTCAAAGATATTGAGGAAATTGCTGTTGAATATAAATTCCCTGAATTTGTCCAGATCATAGCTCGCCATATAAAACTGGGTCTGTTTTTGAGGGTCCAGTTCAGGCTGGCCTATGAGATTCTTCCGCAATTGAAGCCCTTTCCAATCCCTGTTGACCCTGTCGTATAAATCAACCTCCTGGTCTTTCCTCCAGGACTCTATAGTCCATTCCTGTTTTTCGTGAAAACCGTAGCAATGCGGCTCCTTAATAAAGAAATAGAACTCCTCTTCAACCGGCCCGTCCTTGCCGTCTTTCTTGAGAGTGCCCTGCCCTACAGGATAATAACGGCAGTTGGCAGGCCTGTCGGTATAGACGGTGCAGCCCTCATCAGTAACAAAAGGGCATTTTCTTTCCTGATCGTCATTCATTTTCAGTATCGCGTGGGGATGCGAAGATTTTTCATCAGTCTTCACGTATGAATACTTACCCAGAAATTCACCGGAAGTCATCCCCAACCTCTTTTTCAGTCTCACAACGTCATAAGGGGTCAGAAGGATTTCGATGTTACTGCAGCAATGGGTAAAACACTTAATGCCTTTATGGCACCTGAATTTGAATTTTGTGTCGAGTGTATATTTTTCGGTTACCACCGAGTCCATCTTACTCATTTAATTGTCTCCTTGATTTGAAATCGAATTAAGAATTATAACAATTTAGAAGGATTTAAATCCAAAAAAGAAGATTCGATTCTATCCCATCAATTAAAGAGAAGGTATTATCTTCCCTTTGGTAAAAAGGTATCTGCGCCGGCACGACTCGATTCCAAGGAGGAGCGCAGGAAATATTTTAAACTCATTTATTACGTCTGCATAAAACAGTTAGCAAAAAAAGACTTACATTAAGCGGCATATATCTCTTAATGACCCTNNGATTGCCACTTCATATCCGCAGGATTTCTTCAGGCCGAATATTATTGATACTTTACTATTATGATGTTTTTCAGAAAAATCCGTTGATGCATCATGTTAAGCAGTTATCTTTAAATCTATATTTGCACGATTTAGCAAATATCAAATATGCAGCGAACTCATTATTTTCTTGCAAAGTCATTAATGCAATTGTTTAAATATAAATACATATCTTCATATTTCATTCTTCTGCTAACAAGTTTCTTTTTATATACAAAATAATTATTGGAGCCAGATACATACTTCGTTTCCGGAGTAGTGGATAGTAGGAGCGCTATCTGAAAGTGGAAAAGAGTGATGAAGGGAGGTGAGAGATCTTAACAGAGTTGCGGGATCATACCAATCACTAATTCATTTAACCAGTCACAAAAAAGGAGGATAGAACAATGTTAACGAAAAGAACAAACTGGTTTTACCTTATTGCCGTAATAGCCGTCATAGGGGTTTCTATGCTTGTATCACCTGCCTTTTCAGAGGGGCAAGGGGGAACTTCAAAAGAGGGGATCACAGTTCATGGTCATTGGAAGATCGAGATTTTCAATCCTGATGGCAAGCGCGCCAGTATTACTGAATTCGAAAATAGTCTTGATAGTGGTACGGGGCAGATGTATTTAATAATGTTGCTTTCTGGACAAGCTGTTTATGGCAATTGGGGCGTTGAGCTTGATGCTTCAGCTGGCACTAAACCTTGTGATGATGGTAGTCCATCATCTTGCAAAATCGGCGAAAGCGGAGGATATTATTCTACCATGACTCTTAATTCCTCCAATTTGAATGTTGTTGGTAACTGGTCAACTGCTCCGCGAAGAGTTATATTAACCGGAAGTGTTACGGCTGCTAATGCAAGCACAATAGATACGGTAAAAACAGTTTCAAGCTATTGTAATACCACCGATGTATCTATCTCTGCATGCAGGTCAGTAAATAATACGATCTGGCAAAACTTTACTTCTGCAACCCTTGGAACTCCTCCGTCTGTAGTACCAGGGCAACTTATACAAGTTACCGTAACAATTTCTTTTAGTTAGAAAACAACTTTTTAAACTCTGTTGATGTAAAGCATAAAGTCTCATGGCTTTATCACGTCTATTCTTGTATGGAGACAAAAAGTTGCTTGAGAGAAGTGCATCGATTACACTTTTGATTGTCCTAATGCTATGGATATTTGCTCATTTTGCCAATGGTGCGGATATTGTAGAGATTAACGTTTCAGAGGCAATAATTGTAATTGAGACAGCTTCTCCCCTGCCATCGAAGATGATCATTGTGTTAGAGTCAGTAGGGGTTTCCGATTCCATTGGGACCCTTCCATCCGCGTGGATAGACATAGCAGAGCCTGTTACCGTTAGCGATACAGCCGACATAAGCCCTCTCCCCGTAATTCAGATTGATATTTCAGAAACGATAGCGGTGACTGATGCTGTTACGACCCTTCCCGCAGTGATGATCAACGTATCCGAGTCAGTAGGTGTGGCGGATTCTATTGGAACCCANNTCGTCATTGCCAGCACAAAGTCATACATATGCAACCCAGAATAATTATTCAGCAAGACTTAAGGTTACAGACAACCTGGGATTGACCGATGAAACATTATTCTCTGTTGTAATTGAAGACAGTTCGCCGACTGCCGACTTCTCAGGTACCCCGACAAGCGGAATATCGCCCCTCACAGTAGACTTCAGTAACAATTCCGCAGGGTATGATCAACCATTAAGCTACGAATGGGACTTTGATAACGACGGAACAGTTGATTCAACCCTCGTGAATCCTTCATTCAGCTATCCGTTAGGAGTGTATTCTGTTCAGCTGAAGGTAACAGATTCTGATGGAAGTACAAATTCCCTTTTAAGAATAAATTATATAAGCTCCTGCCTCCAGACTGTGAGGATTGCAGGTGTTACACCGGCATACTTCTCCACTCTTCAGTCCGCATATGATGCGGCAAACGATGGCCAGACCATTCAAAGCCAAAATGAGACTCTTACTGAAAATGTAAATATTAACCGTAATATAACTTTAACCTTAATAGGCGGATTCAATTGTGATTATACAGCGATAACAGATAGAACTACGATTATCGGGAATGTCAATATCAGTAATGGGAAGGTGACAATTGAGAATTTCAATATTCAGAAATAATTACAAGTATCACTACTCGTTTGTCATTCTCAAATCTTTCTGTTCCATTTACCCTGTAATTCGCTAAATGGGAGTCGGTAACACTGCTGTTCTGAATAAGCTACGATTTCAGGATTGCCGATAGAAAGGGTGATCTTGAGCGATGTTGTTTGTGTGATGCAAATCCCTTCATTTTTTATCTTGATTTTCCGATGATGCTAATTTATCATTACAACATCCGTAGATTATGAAGGGGACGCATTAAAGAGGGGAACTTGTTTAAACCAATAACCGATATAAATACTATAGTGACGCACTTATTAGATAACTATGCCGCAACATTAGTAATGGATCATAGCCGCGTCAGTGCAATATTTTGTTAACCTGAAAAGGAGGATCATAATTTGTATCAATTTATTTCTTATCTGCTTATCATCTGTTTCATCTCACTAAGTGGATGCACCAGTAAAATCTATAAGCCTCAGATCTCTCCGATGAAGCCAGAAATGATGCCCGCGATGAGCATTAATAAACCAATAAATGTTATTAACACACAGTCGAATGATACGTACAAAATATTTTTTGGCACCCGGGAAATACAGGAGGTCAATTTAAGGGAGGCTACTGACGTTGCAATTCAAATTTTAACGG
>DKBK01000071.1 GCA_002451135.1 Nitrospiraceae bacterium UBA6902 | reverse complement strand
ATAAGGTGAGGTGAGCACAGAGAGAAACGCATTCCGCGGGTAGTCTTCCGCGATGCAGTTGAGCAGCTCGTCCAGTGCCGCCATCGGCCCGGTTACGGACAAATCATATTCAACGATCGTTACGGGGACCCCGTGTTTTTTGAAAATTCTCCTGACCATCGGCAGATATTTTAATAGCACAGGAAAACTTACCGCTATTTCCCACGGCTTCATGCCTTCGAGGAGAAGTTTTTTTACGTTTCTTGCAATGCCTTCAACCTCGTCCTCCATTGAGGGATATGTGTAACAGCCCGTCTTTTCTCTCATCAGGGTACGCTTCAATTGCTGTGTTTCCATCCCTGGCTGATGCGACCGGATGCGCTCGAGTATCTCGGTGCCCTCTTCCGCCAGCACAAATGTCTTTTCAGCCTTATCCATGAGAGTTTTCATAATCAGCACTTCAAGAGGCGTGGGATCAAAGAAACCGTCAATGGCAAGCGTGCGGTAGAGTTGAAAGGGAAGAGTTTGGAATTTGGATAATTCCCCCATAAACAAAGGGGGGCTGGGGGGATTTGACGCCTGACTGCTGACCCCTGAATCCTGACGCATAGTGGTGATGAAGCCTCTCAACACATCAACAGGATCAATGAGATGCTTCCCCTTCAATTCATCCTCATAAGACTGGAGAATTTCTATTGCCCTTACCGCCCTGCCCCTTGCCTTTTCTTCAAATATAAGAGCGCTGATTTCTTCCTTTATGTGCAAGAGGGACCTGTTCAGGATATAATGTCCTGTTTTTCTATAAAGATCCGAAAGGATTCGCGCATAGCCGATATTAGTATCTTTAAGCATTTCGCAGAGCAGGAGGGGCCGTATGTGTTCGGAGATTACATCCCCCCCCTCGTCCCTTCCTTCAGGCGATGACTCATAGAGCATTGAGGCAACCTGTTTAATGGTAAGAGACTGAAAAGGGATGTACGCGGATCTGCTCTCCTGTTTTTTCATATATGAAAAAAACTGCCTTTTGGTCTCCGAAAGGACGAAATTGTTGGACCCGAGAAAAAGTACAGAGGAGAAATTGTTATCAGGGTGTACGGAGAGTATTTCCTTAAAAAGAGACTCTCTCTTGTTCCTTGCGCCGATCGGCGCTATGAAAAGGGTTCCTTGTTTCACATCATTCTACTATTGAAATCTTTGAGAGCGTGTTGCGTTCCATGGCATGCAGCGGATATGCCGGTTTTGTTGACACTATCATATCATTTTGCCTGATCACTTAAAAACACATTGCCGGTATGCCTGCTTATTCAGACAGACCGACATTCCTTTTAATAAATCTGTACATCCTCAATTGTCTGTTCTCTTTTGCGGCCTTTAATGCATAAGTAGTGTTATCTATATCAGACAGTTCTTGCCTGTCTGCCACGAAGCCCGCGGACATAAAAGAGCTTTCTATTTCTCCCGCGTAATTCTGGGAATCCGTAGCAATGAATACGGAACCCTCAGCCTTGAGTCTCGACAAAAGGATACCGGCGAATTCATGATTTATCAGCCTTCTCTTATGATGCCGCTTCTTGGGCCACGGGTCCGGGAAAAGGATATATGCCCCGTCCAGAGAATCAGGGGGGATATTATTGATAAGGACGCTCCTGGCGTCTTTATTAAACACCCTTACATTGGTAATGGAAAGGGCTGCGGTATTATCCTTGCTGATAAGAGTAAGAAGTTTTGCTATCCCGGTCACATAAATTTCAATACCGATAAAATCAAATTGTGGGGCCGCTACCGCCTTTTCACACAGAAAGGTTCCGGTGCCGAATCCGATTTCCAGATATAGCGGTGCCTCTCTTCCAAAGACATCTGCCTTATCCAGAACGGACTCTGTACTGAGCCTGACAATAGGGAGTAGGGTAATAAGCGAGTCATGTTCCCTCCTGCTCATCCTGCCGAATTTTCTGCCCTTGGTCTGGGTCTCCTTTACATCAATCACGCGATCTCCCGTATTTAAATAGTTATATCTTTTCCAGGGGACATCCCTGACATGCCGGTTTTGGTTTGCAGTAGTGTTTGCCTGTCATGACGAACAGGGCATGGTATTCATTATATAAGGGCACGTCTGCCGGCAGGTTTTTGTGAAAAAGCTCCTGCATCTCGTGGTAAGTCGCACTTTCAGATATAATCCTGTGTCTCATTAGTACCCTCGTTGTGTACGCATCAATTACAAAACTGGGTTTATCAAGTGCGTAGAGGAGAATGGAGTCCGCTGTCTCGGGCCCGATACCGTTTACCTCAAGCAGCCTGCTTCTGAGATGATGAAGGTCTTCATCCTTCATGCCCTCAATGACGCCCCTGTAATGGCTCGCCAGGAATGAAAGAAAGTGTTTCAGCCTTTTGGCCTTGATATTAAAATACCCGGCTGGCTTTATGAGGGAGGCAAGTGTTGCCTGCGGCATGTTATGCAGGATGGTTGCGTCAAGCGAGCCGCTGTTTTTCAGATTGTTTATCGCCTTCTCCACATTTCCCCAATTTGTGTTCTGCGTGAGTATCGCACCTACCGCTATTTCAAAAGGGGTATCGCCCGGCCACCAGTGCTGGGGGCCGAAGTGCTTAAAGAGGATGTGATACATCTGCACAAGAATTTTATGTTGTTCTGTTTCTTTTTTTTTATCCATAATTGAAAAACATAGGAGCTGGATTCCTGCCCTCACGGGAATGACGACCGAGGGCTATTCGCTGATTATTAATCCCTAATCACCCGGGCGGCCAGTGCATGGTCCTGCCTGCGAGCAGGTGGAGATGGATGTGAAAAACCGTCTGGCCTGACTCGCGGTTACAGTTCATCACAAGTCTGAAGCCCCTGTCAGCAACCTTTTTGTCCCGTGCAATCCTGTTTGCAACCTGAAACATGTGTCCGATCAGGGGATGGTCATCATTCTCTATTTCAAGGGCCGTTGACAGGTGCTTTTTGGGAATTATCAGGATATGAACCGGGGCCTGGGGGTGTATGTCCTCAAAAGCAAAAACAGTTTCATCCTCATAGACTGTCTTTGCAGGAATTTCTTTTGCTATAATTTTACAGAACAGGCAGCTCATATCTTGGACTCCTTATGATTTTTTTCAATTATAAACAAAATAAGTATTTTTTTATTTATAATATACGCCGTGAGAATACTCAGCATCAATGACCTAAAAAAAGATAAATCATTCGTTCAGGGCATAAGGTGGGATGTAACTCCGAAAATATTCATGAATCCTTCCTCGGCCCCACGCAGTGAATCGGGAAAACTTATTGATATCACTTACGGATATATGCTGTATGTGGATATTGTACAAGAAAAACCGGTGCTCATGATCATGCTGCTCAAGCGCATGATGAGCCAGAACATAGGGTATATAATTGACATCCCCGAAGATGCCCTGAGCGATGCCATGAACTGCAAGGGAACAGATTGTATCGGAGGCATGTATCCGATATCAGGGAAACTCGAGGAATGGCTCAAAAAACAACTTGCCGTATCCTAAGCCTCGCTGATTTTATACGTCACGTGAAAACTCATGTCTTTTCTCAGGGAGTGATACACCGAGCAGTACTTCTCCTGTGAAAGAGAAATGGCCCGGTCCATTTTATTGGGGGTAATACCTTTCCCGGCAATATGGATTACCATATTAATCGCTTTGAAATACTGGGGCGGCACAGGATTTCTCTCTCCTGATGTTTCTATCTCAAATTCCCGGATCTCCGCCCGCATCTTCTGAAGAAACATCACTACGTCTATGCCAAGGCAGCCTGCCACGCTCATTAAGAGTGTGTCGGTCGGGAAACAGCCTTCCTGTGCCTTGGGGTCATATTCAAATGAATACCCCCGTATCCTTGCCGTAAATACCAGGTCCTTTTCCCATGTCAGGAATCCCCTGCTTTCAAGAGGGGTCTTTTCTTTCCATCCCTTCAGGGAGTTCTCTAAATCCTCGGCTTTATTTTCCTCCATGTTTTCAAACCTCCTATTTCATTCAGTTGATTCGTTGAGCCAGTGCAGATAGTCCGGCCAGCCATCGATGATCGGCAGTGCAATGATCTCAGGGACCTCATAGCTGTGGAGTTCCTTTACCTTGCCCGATACTGCCCTGAAAAGGCTCTTTCGTGTCTTCACTATCATGAGGACCTCTGAGTCATCCTGAATGGTGCCCTGCCAGGTATAGATAGAGCGGACATTCCTGACGATATTAGCACATGCCGCAAGTCTTGCCTCAACAAGGGAGCGGGCTATGCGGGCCGCCTCATCCTCGCCTGGCGCGGTGATGAAAATGACAATTTCTTTATCAGGATGTTCGGGCATGGAATATTTTGCAGAGACAGCATGAAAAAAGCAATTCCGCTGAATATATGCGTCGGATTTCCGCAGTAAATAATCGGGCAAATCCGGGCAGCAGGTTACAAAAAAAAATATTTCTGCACGCCCGTTTTTAGTATTGACAAAAGAATAAAACTATTATACTATGTGGTTAACAAATCTTCTTTTTAACAATCCCGTTTGAGGCTGAAAGGTAACAAACCTCCAAGAGCAGATTTTTTCAAGGACATGTATTCCCGCTAAGAGAGGAAGTATAATCCCATGGCAAACAAAAGCAATAATCAAGGAGATAGCATGAATATTACGGATCTCAAAGAAAAGACAATCGATGAGCTGACAAAAATGGCAAAAGGACTAAGCGTGGAAGGTGCCAGAGGACTAAGGAAGCAGGATCTGATCTTTGCTATACTGCAGGCCCAGACTGAAAAAACCGGATTGATTTTCGGGGAGGGGGTACTCGAGATTTTACCTGACGGTTTCGGTTTTCTCCGTTCCCCGAATTACAGTTATTTGCCGGGGCCGGATGATATATATGTCTCGCCGTCACAGATAAGGAGATTTAATCTTCGCACCGGGGACCTGGTTACCGGACAGATCAGGCCGCCGAAGGAAAGTGAACGGTACTTTGCCCTTCTCAAGGTCGAGGCCGTGAACCATGAACCTCCTGACGAGAGCATCGAGAGACCGCTGTTTGATAACCTCATCCCGTATTATCCGACGCAGGCAATAAACCTTGAATACAGCAAGTCGGATTATTCTACACGGGTCATGTCTCTCGTCACCCCAATAGGGATGGGGCAAAGAGGCATGGTTGTTGCGGCACCGCGAACGGGGAAGACCATGCTTCTCCAGTCCATCGCAAAGGCAATAAAGAAAAATCATGCGGATATCCACCTTATCGTACTCCTTATCGATGAAAGGCCCGAAGAAGTTACTGACTGGAAAAGGCAGGTGGATGCAGAGATCATAAGTTCAACGTTCGATGAACCCCCGCAGAGGCATCTGCAGGTTGCCGAGATGGTGATTGAAAGGTCCAAGAGACTTGTGGAAACCAGCAAGAATGTCGTTATCCTTCTGGACTCGATCACCAGGCTTGCCAGGGCGTACAATGCGGTGATACCTGCAAGCGGCAAGGTGCTTTCAGGCGGTCTTGATTCAAACGCGCTCCAGAAGCCAAAGAGATTTTTCGGAGCTGCCAGAAACATCGAGGAGGGAGGCAGCCTCACGATTCTTGCAACAGCCCTAATTGATACGGGCAGCAGAATGGACGATGTAATCTTTGAAGAGTTTAAGGGGACGGGCAATATGGAATTGCACCTGGACAGAAAGCTCGTGGACAAGAGAATATTCCCGACTATCAATATTAACGCCTCAGGCACGAGGAAAGAAGAACTTCTTGTTGATAAGAGTACACTGCAGAGGATGTGGATATTGAGAAAGGTGCTTCATTCCCTCAGCACGGTGGAAAGCATGGAGTTCCTGCTTGATAAGATCACAGGGACCAAGAGCAACAAGGATTTCCTTGATATGATGAACAAGTAAGATAATCCGGAGAGTCCCTGCGATGATAGAGGCTCTCCGGGACCTGCAGCGCAGAAGGATAGGCCCTTCCATAAGTAATTGTCGTTGTCCTGTTTCAATTACACATCAGATTATTCGAATTAATCCCCCTTCATTACCCGGATTTGATCGGGACATCCCCTGCAACTATGGATTTGCGGCAATGACGGACCACATCAAGTTCGTCTATGCAATATAAGGCGTGTTCATGTCTCTGACGCACCGGTGCTCAATACACCCGAGAATATTGACTTACGTAGTAGGTACCTTTAAACTTATTGTTCATGAAGCAGGACATCAGCGATATAGTACAGAAAGCGCTCGAGAGGCTTAACGCAAAATGGGGGGTAGCTCTTCCTGATATCGAGGTTGAAATCCCGAGGGATGAGGCTATGGGAGATATTGCCACAACTGTTGCGATGAGACTTGCCACATTATGTAAAAAGCCGCCGAGAATAATCGCGGAAGAGATCATTGCCGAGATTAAGAACAATATCCTGCCCCCATCCTCTTCTTTAGAAAAAGGGGAACGTGACATCTTCGATAAAATCGCGATAGCAGGCCCGGGGTTTATAAATTTCAAGTTCACACAGAAATACTTCCATAAGGGCCTTCAGTCTCTCCTTGAAGAAGAGCATTCATCTCTGAGGGCTGACATCGGAAAGGGAGCAAAAATCCAGGTTGAATTTGTAAGCGCCAACCCGACAGGACCACTCCATATCGGGCACGGAAGAGGTGCGGCTGTCGGAAGCGCGCTATGCAATATTTTGAAGGCCGCCGGGTATGATGTACAGAAGGAGTTTTATATAAATGATGCGGGCCTCCAGGTGAAGCTGCTGGGCCGTTCCGTATATGCCCGCTATCAGCAGCTGCTGGGCAATGAGGTTCCCTTTCCTGAAGACGGATATAAAGGTGATTATGTTGAGGACATTGCCCACGACATACATACGCGGGAGGGCAGCAGATATCTGAACACGCCTTTTGAGGAATGCGGAGAAGCGCTTACCGACTATTCGTATAAAATGATGCTTGCACATATAGGAGATGACCTGAAGGATTTTGGGGTCGTGTTTGACAACTGGCAGAGTGAACGGGCGCTTCATGAGCAGGGCAAGGTTGAGAGCGCAATACATACCCTCCGGTCAAAAGGCCTGATTTATGAAAAAGACGGGGCGGTATGGTTCAGCGCTACCAGGTTTGAAGACGACAAAGACAGGGTCGTGCGCAAGAAGGACGGTGAATATACATATTTTGCATCGGACATCTGCTATCACAAGGACAAGCTTGACAGAGGATTTGATACAATTATTGATATATGGGGTGCAGACCATCACGGGTACATCCCGAGGATCAGGTCCGTGCTTGAGGCCTTTGATCTTCCGAAAGAGAAATTCAGGGTGATACTGATTCAGATGGTATCTCTTCTCAGGCATGGGGTACCGGTGCAGATGTCAAAAAGGGCAGGGGCGTTTATCACCCTCAGGGAGGTGATTGACGAGGTCGGCCCGGATATCACCAAGTTTATTTTTCTTACAAGAAAGGCCGACAGCCATCTTGAATTTGACATTGACGTTGCAAAAGAGCAGTCAGCGGAAAACCCGGTTTTTTATGTTCAGTACGCATTTGCGAGAATATCAAGCCTGTTCCGGCAGGCGGAGGAAAAAGGGGTCAGCGATCAGGGTTCAGGGATCAGGGGTGAGGCGTTAGCGCCGCTTAAAGAAAATGAAGAAATTCTGCTTATCAAAAAGCTCCTTCAGTATCCGATGGTGTTTGAGGGGGCGGCCCTTGCCTGTGAGCCGCACAGGATAACGTATTATTTGCAGGAGCTGGCAGGTGTGTTTCATGCCTACTACTATAAACACAGGATCATATCGGATGATAAGGGGCTTACCCTCGCAAGGCTCGGTCTCTGCAGGGGAGTAAAAATCGTGCTTGATGAAGGCCTGAAAATTCTTGGGGTCAGCGCCCCGGAAAGGATGTGAATGCCATGGAATATGTAATCGCATTGACCATTCATGTATTGTCTATTGTTATCTGGATCGGAGGGGTGGCCTTTGTAACGCTTGTGACCTTTCCCATGATCCTGCGCATGGAGAAGTCGCTGGAAATGGTGATGGTGTTCCAGGGGGTGGAACACCGGTTCGGAAAAATCGCAAAGGTAATGGTCATCCTTGCCGGGCTGTCCGGGATCTATTTGCTTACCGTAAAAGGATTCAGTGTTGGCGTGTGGGTAATGATCGTCCTTTGGGTCGTCTACGCGTCGCTTTTGTTCGGTCTTGAGAAGATGATATTCAAAAAACTGTTCTCACGTCCGGGGGCGCAGGCTGATATGAAAACAGTCTTCAACATGCTCCAGATATTTCACTGGGTCGTGCTCGGCCTGAGCCTGTTTGCCATTGCCGCGGGCATTTATGCCGCACATTATTAATTGTCCGGCAAGGTACGTTCTCTCTCTGCCTGGGGAGAAGGGGGGGCATAACCAATTAATTTTAATATAATTAAATCGGACGGTAACGCTCGCCTTGGGCAGATACATACGCAAAGGGGAATAATTAACACTCCGGCATTCATGCCGGTCGGCACCAATGCGACCGTCAAAGCCATGAGTCCCGATGAGATGAAAGAGCTCGGGGCTGAGATCCTTCTTTCCAATACGTACCACCTCTATTTAAGGCCCGGACATGAGATCATAAGAGAAGTCGGCGGCCTTCACACATTCATGAAATGGGACGGGCCTGTTCTGACGGACAGCGGGGGCTTTCAGGTCTTCAGCCTGTCACCACTGAGGAAAATCAAGAATGACGGCGTGGAATTCAGATCACATATCGATGGTTCCCTGCATTTCCTGACACCTGAACTGGTAATGGAAATACAGGTCGCGCTCGGTTCTGATATTGCCATGGTGTTTGATGAGTGCACTCCCTATCCTGCGACAAGGGAATATGCGCTTACGTCATTGAAGTTAACAACCGAGTGGGCGAAGCGGTGCAAAGCGTTTATGAGTCAGGAGGTAAGAGTTAAGAGTCAAGCAGGATTAATAACTCATAACTCTGAACTCATAACGCCAAATTTATTCGGCATCGTCCAGGGCGGTGTGTATAAAGACCTCCGGAAGCAGAGCGCGGAAGAACTGATTGAACTGGACTTCGACGGGTATGCCCTTGGCGGATTGAGCGTGGGCGAACCCAAGGAATTGATGTATCAAGTGATAAATTATGCCACGCCTCTTTTGCCTCAGAACAAACCCCATTATCTTATGGGCATTGGCGACCTCATGGATGTTCTTGAGGCGGTGGCTGCAGGTATTGATATGTTTGACTGCGTGATGCCGACAAGGAACGCGCGCAACGGGACGTTGTTTACCAGTCAGGGAAGGATCAGCATTAAACGGGAAGAATTCAAAAAAGACCCCGGCCCCCTTGACCCGCATTGCGAATGCTATACATGCAGAAATTATTCAAGGGCGTTTCTGCGGCACATGTTTATGAGCAGGGAGATCCTCGCAATGAGATTAAACTCTCTGCATAATCTCCATTTTTTTCTGGAATTTTTCAGGAAGATGCGGGACGCGATCGGCAAGGGTAAATTTGACCAGTTCCGGAGAGAACAGACGCCGTGTGTAAAGAGTAATTTTCATGGCGGTTGAGAATTTGTCTCCCTTGGCAAAAGGGGGATTGTGAGAAGTATCCTTGAACATATGAACATCTCCACTTCCCGTTGTAATGCTGTGCGGCAACGGGAAGCCAGCCCTTCTTTTGAAAGGAGGGGAACAAAGATGTTTGTTATAATTATCCTATGAACATTCTCATCACGGGGGGTACAGGATTTATCGGCGCTCCCTTAACACGCGGGCTGCACAGCAATGGGCATTCTGTTACGGTCACGACAAGACGTCAAGCCGGGGGAAAAGACAAGTTGACGTGGAATCCCCCGGATCTCATCCCCCGCGATATAATTTCAACATACGATGCCATTATTAATCTTGCGGGTGAGCCGATCGCGCCACAGAGGTGGTCAAAAGAGAGAAAAGAACGCATCTTGTCGAGCCGCATTAATATCACACGGGCGCTTGTGGATTCAATAAAGATTGCCAATGCACGGCCGAAGGTTTTTGTAAGCGCCTCTGCCATTGGTTATTACGGCTCTCACGGGGACGAATATGTAACAGAGGATACCCCGGCTGGTGAAGATTTTCTTGCTCATGTCTGTACACAGTGGGAGGCTGAGGCATATAAGGCCCTGGATATGGGAATCAGGGTCGTCACGGTAAGAATCGGGGGGGTGCTTGAAGCTGATGGCGGGGCACTGCCGCACATGGCGCTTCCCTTCAAATTGTTTGTTGGTGGCCCGATAGGAAGCGGAAGGCAGTGGTTTTCCTGGATTCACAGAGATGACATAATAGGCATTATCACCTTCGCACTTGAAAATGAATCCATATCCGGCCCTATGAATTTAACGGCGCCCGGCCCGGTTACTAATAAGGAGTTCAGCAGGGCCCTTGGGAAGGTTCTTCATCGTCCGTCATTTGTTGCGGTGCCGGGTTTTGTTGTTCAACTAACTCTTGGAGAACTCGGGGCAGTGCTTTTGACAGGGCAGCGCGTATTGCCTGAGAAGGCCCTGAAGGCCGGGTATAAATTTAAATATTCAGATGTCAGCGAAGCGCTACGAGCGATATATCATCAGTAGGGGCGAACGGCTGTCACCCCCTGTGTACATGTTGATTTCAGTCTACCCATTGTAATTTCTTCACAAAATCCCTGTTCTGAACGAACCAGTCGACTGTTTTCTCAATGCCCTCTTCAAGCGGCATTACAGGTTTCCATCCAAGGACCTTTCTGGACTTATCTATATGGGCCCATGTTGCGGTCACATCTGCGGGGTGCAGTTTATATCTTTTGATCTTTGCCTTCTTGCCGAGAAATTTCTCCAGCAGGCCTATGACATAGTTTAGTTTAACGGGATGATCTCCCCCGAGGTTGAATATCTCAAACCCCGTGGGCCTTAACGATCTGATCGTGCCGTCGGCGATGTCATCGATATAAGTAAAATCCCTCGTTTGACTTCCGTCGCCATAGAGCGGAATCGGCCTGCCCGTATCCATGCTCCTGAGAAATTTGAAAATGCTCATATCAGGCCTGCCCGCCGGGCCGTAGACAGTGAAATATCTCAGGATGCTTATATCAAGTCCGTAGAGATAATGGTAGGCATGGCATAATACCTCCGCACCTTTTTTTGTCGCAGAGTAGGGGGCAAGCGGGGTATCGGTCCGGGAGGTCTCTTTAAAGGGCATATCGAGCGACGCATAAAGACTTGAGGTGGATGCCAGGACAAATTTCTTAACCTTATGGTTTTTGGAACATTCCAGGAGATTCAAGGTACCTTTTGTATTCGTATCAAGATACACCCAAGGGTCTTCTACCGAGGCCCTCACTCCAGCCCTGGCAGCAAGATTGATAACCGCATCTACTTTGTTATCCTCAAAGACTTTTTTCAATTTTTTATAGTTGCCTATATCAACCCTGTAATAATTGAAGCCCGGATATTTTTTTAAAGAATTAAGCCGCCATATCTTAAGCGCCGGGTCATAATAGTTGTTCATATTGTCAATGCCGATTACATCTTTGTTCATTTCCAGAAGCAGTTGAGAAACCTTCCACCCAATGAATCCGGCACAGCCTGTGACAAGCACAGTCTTTCCCCGGAATTTTCCGTTCTCAGTTTTTTTCTTCATTCACATCCTCCAATAGTACTAATCTGTAGGTATGGTCTGTCCCGCACCTTGCCCCGGGAGGCGGTGGGGCAGACACAAAATATCGTATGATTACATGCGGTACCCGGTCCAACAGCGAATATCATCTGATTTGATATAATACAGCAACAACGGAAGCAAAAACAACAAATTCCGCGGCGGTTCCTGTTTCCGGACTTTAAGATAAATTTCCTTTTCTATATACTATAGGATCATGACACACCTGCAGAAAGTGATAAAAATTACACGCCCTTACTGGCCGAGGATAGGTGCTGGCATTGTCCTCGGGCTTATGGTATCGGGGATCACTGCGGCAATCGCCTGGCTTGTCAAGCCGGCGCTTGATGAGGTACTGGTCCAGAAGAATTATGAGTATCTGAAATTCGTCCCCTTCGGCATTGTGACGCTCTTTATATTAAAAGGCGTGCTGAACTTTTCCCAGACGTATCTGATGAAGTCAGCTGCAATGAAGATGATCAGGGAGCTGAGAAACAGATTATTTGACCATATCCTTTATCTCCCCGTCAGTTATTTCAATAAAGAATCTTCAGGGGTCATTATTTCAAGGATAATCAATGATGTGGAAGTGCTGGACGGCCTTGTCTCTCATGTCATAAAGAATTATGTCATGGAAGTGCCTACGGTAATCTTTCTCCTTGGCATTGCTTTTTACCGGAGCTGGAAGGTGACCCTTATGACCCTGGTCCTTGTGCCTCTTATCGGCCTCAGCACCAGGAAGTTCGGGAAGAGTGTAAAGAAAAAAAGGAAAGAGGCCCAGAAGAGAATTTCTCTTGTAACACACCGAATAGGGGAAGCCATCATCGGCATGCGGATAATAAAGGTCTTTAACCGTGAAAGTACCGTGGGAGACAAATATCGTAATGAGAACCAGCGCTATTACAGGGAGATGATGAGGGTCGTCCGGCTCAAGGAGTTTACCATGCTGGTCATTGAAATCATCACCGGCATTGGCATTGCCTTTGCTCTCTGGTTCGGATTTGTGCTCATTGCAAAAGGCGAATTGTCTCCCGGGGCACTGGCCTCAATTCTTGTGGCCATTTATATGGTCTTCTCTCCGATCAAGAAGATAGGAGAGGCATATACTACATACCAGGAAACAAAGGCCTCGATGGAGCGGGTGGATACGATACTTGATACAGCCCATGAAGCCCTGGGAAGCGTGCATCTGGAGAGTTTCAATGATTCACTGAAATTTGATAAGGTGTCTTTTGCATATCCTGGGAATGAATCCCCGGTGCTGAAGGATATTACCATGGAGATCACACGGGGCGAGGTCATCGCAATAGTCGGACAGAGCGGCGCGGGCAAGTCCACGCTCGTGGACCTGATCCCGCGGTTCCATATGCCTACCAAAGGACTCATTGCGATTGACGGGAAAAACCTGAATGATATAGACCAGCATTCTCTGAGAGAACTGATCGGGATAGTGAGTCAGGACATTATATTATTTAATGACACGATCCGTGAGAACATAGGGTTTGGGAGGAGGGACGCCGGTGAGCAGGACATAATCGCAGCGGCCCAGATGGCATATGCCGACGAATTCATCCGCGAACTGCCCGACACGTATGACACCATTATCGGAGAAAGGGGCCTCCGGCTTTCAGGAGGCCAGAGGCAGAGAATCGCCATTGCAAGGGCCATCCTGAAAAACCCGCCAATATTGATTCTTGATGAAGCAACATCGTCCCTCGATTCAGTCTCTGAGGCGCTTGTGCAGAAGGCTCTCGAAAAATTGATGCGTGGCAGGACGACTATTGTGATCGCGCACAGGCTTTCGACTATTAAGAACGCGGACAGGATAGTGATAATTGACAAAGGGAGCATCGTGGATATCGGCGCTCATGCGCATCTTATTTCAAGGAACGATACGTACAAGAAACTGTATCATGCATTTTCCTTAAGTTGACCGGATAATGCAGACACTGTTTAAGAATTATGAAACTGCGTTTTCTGGAAGAAAAATCAGGAGGATGGTATGGCTTTAAGGGAGGAGTTGGCGAAATCCGGTAACTGGCTTTTCAGGTGGCGGAGCTATTTCCCCCTGTTTATTGTTCCGATCCTTCTGATTGCCCTGCGGCAATCCAAATACCTGGAGCAGACAGTCGGAGAGACTGCTGAATATATCTGGGAGGGGTTGTGCGCCCTGGTCTCGTTTTCCGGACTTGTAATCCGCTGCCTGGTGGTCGCCTATGCGCCTAAAAGGACATCCGGGAGAAACACGGAGCACCAGAAGGCTGAAACCCTCAATACCACAGGCCTGTATTCAGTGGTACGGCATCCTCTTTACCTCGGGAATTTTTTTATTTTTCTGGGAATGGTTTTGTTTGTCGAGGTGGTCTGGTTTGCTATTCTGGCCGTTCTTTCTTTCTGGATTTATTATGAAAGGATCATGTTTGCCGAAGAGGAGTTCCTGAGGGGTAAATTCGGGAAGACGTTCCTGGAATGGTCAGAGAAGACCCCGGCCTTCTGGCCGAGATTCGGGAACTGGCAGCAGCCGGCTTTGACATTCTCGTTTAAAAATATCCTTAAAAGGGAATATACCGCTTTTTTCCTGATTATTGCTTCATTTACCCTGCTGGATCTGGCCGGCGATGTATTTACAAGAGGGAAATTACAGATTGACATAGTATGGGTAACACTATTTATAATCGGCCTTATTGTATATCTTGTACTCAGGACGTTAAGAACGAAAACAAGGATATTACATGTTGAAGGAAGATGAAAAAACCCACTATATATTCAAGGGGCCGTTTCAAAAAAACCTGCCTTATGTGCTTCAAATAAATGAGGATTCTTCACACTGAATGGTCTGACGGTTTTGGAGGACAGGAAAAAAGGGTGCTGGCAGAAGCTGCCGGTCTGTCTGAAAGGGGCCATTATGTGGCACTCGTATGCAGGGAACACGCGAGTATAAGAGAGGAAGCGGTCAGGGCCGGACTGGACGTGCATACGCTGCCGATGAGAAAGCTCTATGACGCGGCGAGCATCATAAGGCTGACCCGGTTTTTAAAGGACAACAGGTTCGATGTTGTGAATACGCATAGCGGGGTTGATTCTTGGATCGGCGGCCTTGCCGCCAGGTTTGCGAAGGTCCCTGTGCTTGCAAGGACAAGACATCTCAATCTGCCTCTCAAAAGGAATCTCCTCAATTTTATTCACTACCTGCCGGACGTCTATATCACCTGCGGAGAAAACATGAAGGACCATCTTGTTAAACGCTGCGGGTTTCCGGGCCACAAAGTAGTAAGCATACCGACCGGCGTGGGCCCTGAATTTTTTGATGTGAAAAGGGACCGGGATGCAGGGAGAAAATACGGCCTTGATACGGATTCTGTCGTGATAACAAATGTTGGCATCCTGAGGAGCATCAAGGGACATGAGGTAACGCTGAAGGCAGTAAAAACCGTTGCCGGAGCTTATCCAAAAGCCAGATTCCTGCTTGTCGGGGATGGTCCGAGGAAAGAGATACTTGAAAGACTTGTGCAGGACCTGGGTATCTCGCAGCAGGTCATATTTACCGGGTTTGTGAAAGACATCCCTGGAATATACTCCTTCTCTGACATTGCGGTCCTCAGTTCCTGGTCAGAGGGACTGCCCCAGAGTCTGCTTCAGGCCATGGCAGCAGGCGTGCCTGTTGTTGCAACAAGAGTGGGTGGCGTGCCTGAGGTGGTTATTCACGAAAAGACAGGCCTCCTCACAGACCCCGGGGACCATGAGGGCCTTGCAAAAGGTATAATACGGATTCTCGGCAATCCTGATATGTCAGCCCGGTTTGCTGAAAGCGCAAAGAAACATGTCATGGATAACCATTCTGTTACCCATATGGTCGATAAGATCGAGGGGCTTTATAAAGAACTATTAGCCACAAAGTCACTAAGAAGCAAAAAGAAAAAAATGAATGTATAAATGAAACTGTTTTTTTAGCGGCTAAAAATATGAACATCCTTCACACAGAAACCCTGAAAAGATGGGGCGGTCAGCAGAACAGGGTACTGGCTGAATCAACCGGACTCACCAAAAGAGGCCACAACGTCATAATTGCGTGCCACAAGGCGAGTATCCTCGCACAGAAGGCAAAGCAGGCAGGGATAAAGGTGTATGAGCTGAATATGGTAAAGCAGGCTTATCCAAAACTGGTCCCTCAGCTCATAAAGATTATCAGGGAAGAGAATATTGATATCGTCTCGACCCACAGCTCTGTTGACAGCTGGGCAGGCGCGCTTGCAGCAAAACTCTCAGGCCGGCGGCTCGTACGATTCCGGCACAATCTCTACCCTGTAGGTAAAGGCCCGCTGGCAAAATTTATTTATTCCATACCGGACAGGATCATTACCATAAGCAATGCAGTAACTGATGTCCTCGTGTCATGCGGGGTACACAGAAACCGGATCGCGATCATACACAGCGCGGCTGACAGCAGGATATTCGATCCGGCGGCTGAAGACCTCAGGAAGGAACTTGGTATCCCGGAAGGAAGTCTCATCATCGGCAACACATCCACCTTTACGGAGGTCAAGGGACAGGAATATCTCCTCCAGGCCTACAGCATTATTTATAAGAAGGTCCCATGTGCGCTACTGTTTGCAGGAAGCCTTGAGGAGCCGTTCAAGAGCAGGTATCTCTCACATGTTGAGGCGGGCTTAAGAGACAGGGTATTGTTTCTGGACCACAGGGACGACATTCCGCGGGTCTTAAAGACACTGGACGTATTTGTTTTTCCCTCTGTACTGGAGGGCCTCGGCACCGCCCTTATCGAGGCGATGGCGATGGCAAAGTCGGTGGCGGTATCGGATATCCCGACCTTCAGGGATTTTATTAAAGACGGAATAAACGGGCTTTTTTTTAAAACAAAGAATCCGCAGGACCTGGCTGAAAAAGTCATTACGTTACTGCAGAATAAAGAGCTGAGGGAACAGCTCGGGAGGAACGCGGGGATTACCGCCAGGGAAAAATTTACGTATGAAAAAATGATAGACTTAACCGAAGCGCAATACAGGGAGGTCCTTAATGCAGTATAATTCAATCCCGGTTGTCATGTATCACCACGTAGCGCCCACCGACAGGGAGCTGAACGTGTATCCGGAGCTGTTTGAGGACCATTTGAGGCGCCTGTCACGCAAAGGCTGGAAGACCCTGTCAGGCAGCGAGTTCCTTTACTTCATGCACCATATGAAGGAGAAACCTGATAAATGCGTGTTACTCACCTTTGACGACGGCTTTGCGGACAACTATGTGTATCTGTTTCCGCTTCTGAAGAAATATAATATGAAGGCGATGATCTTTGCTGCCACGAGTTTCATAGAAGACGCGGACGTCAGCAGAGACGCGTTTGTCCCCCTCTCACATAACGATGCATGGAAGCTGGCCTTTACGGAAAGGCGCTCGGAGGTGATGTGCACGTGGAAGGAAATCATCGAGATGGAAGAGAGCGGCCTGGTTGACATCCAGTCACACGGGGTATCGCATATGGTCCCACAGTATATTAGTGAAGGTAAATATTCAGAGGTAAGGGAAGACCTTGCTGAAGGCAAAAAAATTCTTGAGCAGAGGCTTGCTAAAAAGATCACACACCTGGCCTGGCCGAGTGGAGATTTTGATGAACAGGCCATCCGCATCGCGAGTGAACTGGGGTATGAGGCCCTGCATACTACCAAGCGCGGCTGTAATACGGTAAAGGACGTAAAGGCCCTGAAGAGGCTGCCGGTCAAACTCAGGAACGGCAAGTGGCTGACAAAAAATCTCTGGGTCTATTCAAATGTGTTTCTGACAAGGTTCTACCTTGCGATCAGGACCGGATGAGGCATGAAATATAATGAGAATGAAGCAGCGGATTATTATTGCGATGACACCAAGCTTGTGCAGTACTTCATCGCAAAATTGTCCGACCTGATTAAACACAATCCCCGGGTCATCGAACCCTTCATGGACCGTAGTGAAGAGGTGAAAGAGGTATTGTCCTCGAAGGGCCTTCAGCTCTACGCAACCGTTAAAAAGACAACGCTCATTTACGATCCCGGGACAGACTGTTATTTAAAAATACTTCACCCGCTGAACATGAAAAACCAACTCCTTTTCCGGTTGATGGACAGGGCTGAAGCCATTTATCGTGTATCTGAACAACTGCTCTCTGAAGGCATTAAGGCGATGGATGTCGTTGCCTATGGCCATTTCAAAAAGGGGAGGCTCCCGTTTTTTGTAGTGAGAAAGGCCGCGGGTGAGTCCCTCTATGACATGCTTATCAGGGAAAAGAGGACGATCGGGATGGACATATATCAAAATGTCATCGACGAGGTCGCAAAGGTCCACCGTCTCGGTTACTGGCTTGGTGACGCTCATCTTTCACATATATTTATAAAGGATGGGCAGGTATCGGGGATTATCGATATTGACAGCGTAAGGAAGAACCGGTTCTTTCACCTTAAGCATTATGCAAAGGACCTTGCCGGGCTGAACCATCCGGAACTGCCTTTGACCAAAGATGAAAAAAAAGACATACTGTATCACTATGTGAGGACTGCCGGGATGAAGAATGAAAAGAAATTTATGCGGCTGTTAACGCATTACACGGAGCGGAGATGGAAGGATTAAGCATTATCATCCCTGTGTTCAACAGGATCGAGACCACGCTGAAGTGTATTGATTCCATCAGAAGTCAGAACAGGAACGTTGAGGTCGAGATCATTATTGTTGATAACGGGTCGACGGATGGGACACCGCAGGCATTCGGCCCAGGGGCTGGTTTTAAACCCGCCCCTACCTATATCCGTAATCAGGAAAACCTCGGAGTGTCAAAAGCCCTCAACATCGGCGCCGATGCGGCCGGATACGAGGCCCTCTGTTTTATGCACAATGACGTGTTTGTCATCAGGGAAAACTGGACAGCGGAGATATCCGGTTTTCTTTCAAAAACTGCAAACGCAGGGGTAGTCGGTCTTTACGGCGCGAAGACCCTGCGGAAGGACGGGACGTTCAGGGGAAAGACCATCGTACATGCGGAAAAGAACGGCCCTGCCATGAACAGACCTTTTGAAAAAGTGGCAGTAGTTGACGGGCTGCTCCTGGCAATGAAGAAGACCGTGTTTCAGAAATGCGGGGGCTTTTGTGACGGGTTCCGTGTCCATTATTACGATAAAGACATGTCTCTGAGGGCCTATAAAAACGGGTTTATTAACTATGTGTTAAATATCCCCTTTGAACATGTCTGCGCAGCGACGAGGACGCAAATACCCGAGGAGGACGCTATCCGTGACGAGGCCCAGGAAATTTTTTCGGAGGTATGGGGTCTTTATCTTCCGGTAGATGTGAGCTCCTGGAAGGACAGAGTTTCGTATGCGGTAACAAGAAGGAAGGACAGCTGATTTCATGTGCGGTATCTTCGGGTTTTTTTCCGCGAACAGAAAAATAACAAGGGACGAGCTCTTGTTCTCTCTCCATGCTGTCCGTCACCGGGGGCCGGACAATTCCGGCGTTGTTTTCTTTAAGGACAGCATCCCCCTTCATCCCCCTGGCACATCAGCACGACCCGACAACGGGAGTGGGTCACGCCCCTTGCTCTCGGGGGGGACATGCGTGAATGCCAGTTCATTGCCCGACGGTGAATGGTCTTCTCTCCTTGCCCACACCCGGTTAAGCATCATTGATCTCTCGGAAGCTGCGAATCAGCCCATGGAAAATGAAGACGGCACGGTCTGGGTCGTTTATAACGGCGAGATATACAACTTCAATGAGATCAGGGACGATTTGAAGGCAAAGGGGCATGTGTTCAGGTCACGGACTGACTCTGAGGTAATCATACACGGATACGAAGAATGGGGTATTGACGTGGTGCAGCGATTCAGGGGCATGTTCGCCTTTGCCCTGTTTGACCGGAGAAAGAACAAACTCATTCTCGTGCGTGACAGGCTTGGGGTTAAACCACTGAAGTATTATGCTGACGGCCGCACCCTTATTTTCGGTTCGGAGCTCAAAAGCCTTATCAATCTGGTCCCTGCGAAAATTGACTTTTCCGCCCTGAACACATATCTGACCATTAAGTACATCCCTTCTCCCAAGACTATCCTCGAGGGAGTCAAAAAGCTTTCCCCGGCGGAGATACTGGAATTTGATCTACGCACAGGGAAGGTAAAGACGGAATCGTACTGGAAGCCGGAATTTTATCCCAAAAGCGGTTTGTCGTTTGCTGAAGCCAAACTGCGCTTCGAAGGGCTCCTGTCAGAGTCCGTGAATATGCGGACCATTTCTGATGTGCCGATCGGGGTCTACCTCAGCGGCGGCATGGACTCAAGCGCGATCGTCGCGTTTCTGAAGAAAAACGGGATAAACGACATCAATACGTTTACCATAAAGTTCGACCGGCCGGGGTATGATGAATCCGCATACGCAAAAACGGTAGCCGAACGTTTTCAGACCAGACATCATGAATTTCAGATTCCTGAACTGTCGTATGATGAACTGGTCAATATAATAAACTCGCTGGATGAACCCTTTGGCGACCCTTCGTATATCCCCACGTATTTTCTTTCCAGGTTTACCTCTGATCATGTGAAGGTAATCCTTTCCGGTGACGGGGGTGATGAAATCCTTGGAGGATATAAAAGGTATTTTATCTATGCGCGGGGAAAGATCCTTAATTATCTGCCGCGTGCCGGCTGCAGCCTGATAAAGAATCTCCCTCCTGAGATCAACAAAAAGAGTTTTCTCGGGAAATTGCAGCGGGTCAATGAAGAGATGTCCATGGGATACTGGGAGGCGTACCTCCTTCGTTTCAGCGGGCTCAGCGACAGTTTTAAAAGATTTGTGATGACGCCTGAGAGATATACATCTCTTGACCGCTTTTCTCCTGAAGATATTGTTCAGGGCTTTGATGATTCAAAAAACATCCGTGACACCATTGAACGGCTTATCTGGATTGACATGCACACCTACCTCCCTGATTATATTCTCACAAAGACCGACCTTGCGCTGATGGCGCATTCCGTGGAGGGGAGGAACCCCTTTGTGGATTACCGGCTGGTAGAATTCGCGAACAGGCTGGAGCCGAAATATAAATTCCGCAAAGGCGGTAAATATATCCTGAAAAAGATACTGGAAGAATACCTGCCGGATGAGGTCATCTACAGAAAAAAGATGGGCTTTAGTCCACCGATCAAATACTGGTTCAGGGCGAACTTTGATCTCATGTATGAAATATTTTCTGATGGCAGTTTTGTTTCCGGCGATATATTTGACCTCACACAGCTCCGCCAGGCGATCGAGAAGTTCCGGACACCTGAGATCAATATTTCTGAACAGTTGTGGCTCATAACCGTGCTGGAATTATGGAGAAGGAAGTACCGGGTATGACAGGGAAGAAGCGGATCAATCTTATGGCCCTTATTGTGAGTATGCCCGTGGGAGGGGTTGAGACCCAGGTGCTGTCCATTCTCGGGAGGCTGGATAAAGACAGGTATAATGTCTCGATATGCTGCATAAGGGACCCGGGCGCATTAGGGGAAAAGGCAGCAGAAGCCGGGATAAAGGTGACCGCCCTTCATTTAATGAAGAGCAACAGGTTCAGTCCTGGCATTGCCCGTCAGATATTGAGGACGGTCAGGGAGGATAATATCCATGTCCTGTGGACGCATCAGTATGTGGCCAATCTGTATGGCAGGATCGCGGTGCTGACTCAGAGGATGCCTGCGGTAGTTGCTACCTTCCATGCACTGTATGACAATCCCAAAATACACAGAAGGCTTTTAAACCGCTTATTGTCAGGCAGGACAGACGCCATGGTCGCGGTGTCACATGCGGTTGCGGCTGATATGAAGCTCTATGACCGGGTGAGTGCTGATAAGATCAGGGTCATTCACAACGGCATTGACCTATCCGTGTTTGACGTCGCAGTATCAAAGGAGGACTGCCGGAGAAATCTGGGACTGCCTGAAGATGCGCTCATTGTGGGAAATATTGGAAGGCTCTCAAAAGAGAAGAACCATAAGCTTATGATCGATGCGCTGCTACGCATGCCTGCGCATGTGAAGGGCCTCATCATAGGGGAAGGGCCTTTAAGGAAAAGGTTGGAAGAGGTATCGTCTGGCCGGGTTTATTTTACCGGGCAGAGGGAATACAATCTCATCCCTCTTGCCCTTAAGGCCATGGATATATTCTGTTCTCCCTCATTATGGGAAGGATTCGGGATTGCCGTTGTTGAGGCAATGGCGTCAGGACTTCCGGTTGTTGCTTCTGACATTGCCACCCACAGGGAGGTGCTTGGTGAAGCCGGATTATTTTTCCCTGAAGGAGATGCAGGAGCACTTGCGAAGGCATTGAAAGCGATAATGGACGATCCTGCGTTAAGGGCCTCGCTCGGGATGAAAGCGGGGGAAAGGGCAGGACGGTTTTCCATGGACGAAACGGTAAAGGCATACGACACGCTTTTCTGTGAAATCGCAGATCAATGATATCCGGTATTGTGATGTTCAGGCACGGCATATTTCTCCCCTGCACGCATCAGGAGGGGATATCAGCATATAAGAAATCCTTGCAGGACAGCAAGAGGGGATATATGTAACATGAAAAAAAATATAATCCTGGTCATCGCAACATTACTTATCATGACAGGCCTGTTTGAAGCGTACAAAAATTACGGGTATTACAGCTGGAAAGAGAAGTATCGTAAGACAGGCGACTGGAACGGGAATCTCACCATCGCCTCAGCAAATAAAGAATTGATGTGGGAATACAGGGGCAATGGAGAATACCAAAACATAAAAACAAACAGATACGGCTTCAGAGATTATGATTACGAAACAACCGCCAAACCTGAGGGGATTTACCGGGTGGCATTTATGGGGGACTCCGTAACATTGGGATTATATGAGGATTACGATAATATATTTGTCAGGAAGTTTGAGATTGAAGCCGGCAAACGGAAGTTGCCACATAAGGTACAGGCCCTCAATTTTTCGGTAGATGGGTACAACACGATTCAGATATACGAGATGCTCAGAGACAAGGTGCTCGTTTTTTCACCTGATAAAGTTGTGTATATTATGTGTCTGAATGATTTTGATTTTGAGGATGCATCAAGCCGTAAGATTCGTTTTTTCAAAAGGCCGGCAAGTTTTCTGATAGATGAAATCGAGAGGGCGGTAAAACACGCCTGTCTACGAAAAATGGATTACCATTTTTGCCACTTTAAGAAAAATAAAGATGTGGTTTTTAAAAAAGTACTTCAAATGAGAGATGAGCTAAGGAAGCGGTCAATAGACTTTCATGTGGTGGTGTTGCCGGTATTCGAAAATACGAAGGCAGATTTTAAGGATTATTCATTTATCCAGATACATAATGAGCTCAAAGATTTTTTTACAGATAATAAGATAGAATTTACTGATTTGCTTGATACGTTTAAAGAACA
>DKBK01000132.1 GCA_002451135.1 Nitrospiraceae bacterium UBA6902 | reverse complement strand
ACAAGATTATCGCGGTGAATAACTTCGTCCGAGTATTTATATCCCAGTACCTTCTCTATTTCAGAGGTTTTCTTTCCCTTGATATGTGCGAGGTCTCTTGATGAGTAGTTTGTCAGGCCCTTGGCGATTTTCCTGCCCTCTTTCGTAACACACCTGACATAATCTCCTACCTCAAATTCCCCTTCAATCTTTGTTATGCCTGAAGGTAAAAGGCTTCTTCCCAGGGCAGTCAGTGCCTTTACTGCTCCGTCATCAAGGTAGATTGTGCCTTTTGATTTCACCCCGTACGCGATCCATCCTTTTTTAGAGGACATCCTCTGCCTCTTAGGTTCAAAATATGTCCCTGCTTCGATGCCGTCTAAACGTTTACTTAATAAGCCGCGTTTTTTCCCGCTCATTATGACCACGGGGATACCATTGCTGGTGGCCTGCGTGGCTGCGAGGATCTTTGAGAACATCCCGCCGGTTCCGACTGCGCTGCTGCTGCCCCCGGCGAGCCTCTCGATTTCCGGGGTAATTTCACTGACTCTCTTAATTATCTTTGCCCCCTTCTGAGCCGGGTCCTTTGAATAAAGACCTTCAACATCCGACAATATAATCAGCATGTCCGCTTCAACAAGGCTGGCGGTAAGGGCGGCCAGCATATCATTATCCCCAAACTTGATTTCATCCACGGCAACAGGATCATTTTCATTAATAATAGGGATTACGCCATAGCTCATCAACGTAAATAATGTATTTTTTGCATTAATATATCTGAGCCGGTTTGAAATATCGTCTCTTGTCAGTAAGACCTGTGCCACCTTTTTATTAACATCAGCGAAACTTTTTTCGTATGCCCACATAAGGCTTGACTGTCCGATTGCGGCAGCGGCCTGTTTTAGCTTTATATCCTGAGGCTTGCCCCTGAGCCCCAGTTTCTTAAGCCCGGCCGCAACAGCGCCTGAAGAGACGATGACTGCCTGATGCCCCCTGTCTATGACCTCCGAAATATCCTTTGCAAGCGCCCGGAGCCTTCTCGTGTCCAGTCCCAGCTCCGCAGAGGCCAGGATATTGCTTCCGATTTTTATTACTAACCGTTTCATGATCAGTTGTCAGGTATCCTGGGCCAGTGTTCAAACGGACCGGCCGCAGACCCCGCAAGGGTTCCTTTCACCTGCCTTTATGTTTCTCAACTGTTGTGGCTAAATATTGTAATAGATCTTTCAGCCCTTTTCCAGTTACCGCGCAGATAGGGAAAAAATCATACTGTGTATCATTGCAATATTGAGCGAGCGTGTCAAGCCTTTTCCCGTCTCCTTTTATATCAAGTTTTGTTCCGGCAACCGCCTGAGGCTTTTTTATAAGATCGGGACTGAAGAGCGTCAGCTCCTTATTGATCTTTTTAAGATTGTCCACGGGATCGCCCTCTGCCATCTCTGATATATCCACGAGGTGAAGGAGAACCGATGTCCTCTCCACATGACGGAGAAACTGGAAGCCCAGTCCGGTCCCTGCGTGTGCCCCTTCAATTAATCCAGGGATATCGGCGATGACAAAACTTTTATATTCAGCGAATTTTACAACCCCAAGATTGGGCACAAGCGTAGTAAAAGGATAATCGGCGATCTTGGGTCTTGCCGAAGATAAGGCGCTGATCAATGTGGATTTACCGGCATTCGGAAGCCCTATTAATCCCACATCGGCAAGGAGTTTTAATTCCAGGGCGAGGGTCATCTCATCCCCCGGTTCCCCGGGTTGTGCAAACCTCGGCGCCTGTCTTGTCGCGCTTTTAAAATGTGCGTTACCGAGGCCTCCCCTGCCTCCTCTGGCCGCCATGAACTCCTGCCTTTCTTCGGTGAGATCACAGAGGATCTCATTCGTCTCAAAATCCCTGATCAGGGTGCCAAGGGGCACCGGTATGATAAGGTCCTTTCCGTTTCTGCCATGCATATCCTTGCCCATACCGTGCTGGCCCTGTTCAGCCCTGTATAACTGCTGGTACTTTATATCTAAGAGGGTATTAATGTCTCCTGTTGCCTGAAAAAAAATATGACCGCCCCTTCCCCCATCCCCGCCGTTCGGTCCTCCCCGGGGAACGTACTTCTCCCTGCGAAAGCTTACACAGCCCCTGCCGCCGTCTCCAGCCTTAATGTGTACCTTTACCTGATCAATGAATTGCATGTTTGTCTACATCCAGAGATGCCCCGATGTACACAGATATATCGCGAAGCCATTGTGTAATCTCTATCATCTGCGATATTCGGGGAATTCTGTCTCGGCATCCCGTGTGTGAAATATAGGATACCGGATATAAATAAGAAATAAAAAAGGCGGGAAATCCCGCCTTTACGTTTCAATATATGATTTGTTTTTATGCTTCTGCAGGATAAACACTTATCTGCTGTTTTGTCTTGCCTTTACGCTCGAATTTTACGATCCCGGTGATTTTTGCGAATAGCGTGTCATCACTTCCCTTGCCGACATTAAATCCCGGATGAAACTTTGTCCCTCTCTGTCTGACAAGGATGTTGCCGGCTTTTACGATCTGGCCCCCGTATCTTTTTACTCCGAGGCGTTGTGACTCACTGTCGCGTCCGTTCCTTGTACTGCCAACACCTTTTTTATGAGCCATGGTAATCCTCCAATATATTAATTGACCTGAATTTTACTGATTTTAACTGAGGTATACTGCTGTCTGTGCCCTCTCAGTTTCCTGTGGTTCTTTCTTAGCTTCTGTTTAAAGACAAGGACTTTCCTGGCCTTGGCTGTTCCCAGTACATTGGCAGATACCTTTGCTGTTGCGAGATACGGATTGCCGTAGGAGATGTTATCCCCATCCGCAACCATTAAGACATTATCAAAGGTAACTGATTCCTTGTCATCTATTTTTTCGATCTTTACCGTGTCTCCCTCGGAGACCCTGTATTGTTTACCGCCTGTCTCAATTATCGCGTACATGAAATGCCTCCAATTATTAGATAGACATATTTTTTAACATAATGCCGGGAGTAAAGTCAATTTTTATTGAGGCAAAAAGGGGGATAAGTAAAAAGCATTCCTGAATGTATGCCGAGTATTATATCATTAAAATTTTCTGGAGGAAATTGTTTATAATAATATCGCAATGGGTAAGAACGGCAAGAAACTGGTCCTTTTTGATATCGACGGCACCTTGATAAGCGCGGGCGGGGCAGGGACACGCTCGATGAACCTGGCATTCCATGCACTTTTTGGCATTAAGGACGCATTTAAGGATATTCCGATGGCAGGCAGAACAGACCCGCAGATCATGAAAGATGGCCTGAAATCTCACCATCTCCCTTATATGGACGGCAATGTCGGAAAAATGGAGGCGATGTATCTCAAATTTCTCGAGCATGAAATTAATAATCCCCTGCGTCACGTAAAGCCCGGAATAAAGGAAACCCTGTCCGTATCACGCGAAATGGATATGATTATCGGCCTGCTTACCGGCAATCTTGAAAAAGGGGCGGAAATCAAGCTTAACGCCTTTGGTCTGCATCAGTATTTTCTTGATGGTGCGTTCGGGAGCGATGATGAAGACCGGGACAAGCTATTGCCCATCGCTATAGGCAAATTTGCTCAAAAGGGTTTTGAATTTGCCCCGGAAGACTGCATTGTGGTAGGAGATACCCCAAGTGATGTCCAATGTGCCAAGATTCATGGTGCTCATTGCATTGCAGTTGCCACCGGGCCGTATTCAAAAGAAAGTCTGCTTAATACCGCTGCAGATATCGTTCTTGATTCACTTGAAGAGACAGAGAAATATACGCATTTCATCATGTCCCGTTAGGTGAATTACCATGCCGAATGAGCATGCATGGGAACATGAGACCACGTAATTTCTAAAATAAAATATTATGTTGCGACTATTTCTTGTGAGGGATAGCTGATACATATAAATTCAAAGCCAGAACGTGTCCTTGACTTGAGTCATTAATAATTTACTTCATGATAATCAGAGTTTAAAATCACGCCATAAATATTTCTTACTGGACTACAAGGGCTGTCTTGTATATACTTTTTAAAATTTATAGACGGCTCATAAACCGAATATCAATTTCTCAAACAAACCTTATTACATCAAAGGAGAAAGTCATGAAGAGAGTCATTGCATCATGTATCGGGATGATACTGCTTAGCGCCGGATTGTCGTATGCCGCAGAAGGGACACACTGGGGTTATTCAGGGCATGAAGGCCCCGAACATTGGGGAGGATTATCCCCGGAGTATGCTATGTGCGGAACGGGCAAGAACCAGTCGCCCATCAACATTACCGGCATGATCGAAGCAGAGCTGGAACCTGTCCAGATCGATTACAAGGATGTCCCGCTTGACGTAATGAATAATGGGCATACTATTAAGGTTGGCTATGCCGAGGGCAGCACGATGAAGATTGAGGGCCAGACATTCAAGCTGCTGCAGTTCCATTTTCATACCCCGAGTGAGAATCAGATTGAGGGGAAATCATTCCCAATGGAAGCCCATCTCGTACATGCAGATAATGAGGGGAACCTTGCAGTTATTGGCGTGATGTTTGATGAAGGTAAAGCCAATTCCTCGATCGAGGAGATATGGAAACTGATGCCTGCAGAGGCGGGCAAGACAAATACCGCTTCAGACGTGCGTGTCAATGTCATGAACATGCTGCCGGCGAATAAAGACTATTACCGTTTTAACGGTTCCCTGACTACTCCTCCCTGTACGGAAGGTGTCCGCTGGTTTGTGATGAAAAACCCTGTCAGCGCATCTAAAGAACAGATAGAGAAGTACAGCCATACTATGCACCATGATACCAATCGTCCTGTGCAGCCCATACATGCGCGTCCTGTGCTGAAATAGATATACTATGCGATGGTAAGCCGGGAAATCCCCTCCTCTTTGCGGAGGGGATTTTTTTTGTTGCTTACACTCAAATACAAAGCTTCCGGTATTTCCGTTTGATAACATCCGGGAGTTTATTATGTTGAGATAGCAGCAGGTTAGTGGTATCATACACGAGGATTACATTGTCTTTTTGCTAACCATCCCTGGAGGTTATATGACAATAAATCAGCAATCCATCCTCTTCGTAGATGATGAACAGAATGTCCTTAAATCGTTACGACGTCTTTTACACGATGAGCCCTGGGCTATGTTCTTTGCTGACAGCGGCGACAAGGGGCTCGAGATCCTTGGGAAGGAGAAGATTGATCTTATTATTTCTGACGTCCGGATGCCGGGCATGGATGGGATAGCCTTTCTGAAAAAGGTCAAAGGGCTGTATCCCCACATTGTCCGTATTTTTTTAAGCGGACACGCAGATCATAAGGCCGTGGTGCAGGCCCTTGCCGAAGGGTCCGCGCAGCAGCTTCTTCCTAAACCCTGGAAAAACGACGAACTTAAAGAGGTTTTACGGGGGGCACTTAAACAGGCTGCGGCACTGCAGAAGAAAAATGAAGGCTTACAAAAGATTATCAACTCGCTGGCCTCCCTCCCCTCAATGCCAGATACGTACCTGAAAATTAAAGAATGTTTGACTAATATCAGTAATGTGTCTATCGATCAGATCGCAGATCTGATTGAGCAGGATACATCCATCTCCGCTGAACTCCTCCGCTGGGCCAATTCCGCGCTCTTCGGCCAGCGGCATCAGGTGGATACAGTCAAAAGGGCGGTGCTCGTGTTAGGTCTGGACATTGTCGAGGGGCTGGTCCTCTCGGAGTCTGTTTTCGGTTCGATCGCGCCCAGGGCCGCCAAAGGATTTGATCTAAAGACGTTCCAGACCCACTCCATGGCCTGCGGGATAACCGCGAAAGTGCTCATCAGCGAATTGCCGTATATGGATCCCAAGGATGAGGACCGGGCCTTTACTGCAGGATTGCTTCATGATATCGGAAAGCTGATTGAGGCACGCTATCTTGCGGAACAATTTAAAAAGATTATTATTACAGCACGTGAGAATAAAATCTCGATGCTCAAGGCAGAATATGAGATATTGGCAACTTCGCATGAAGAGATAGGCGGGTACCTTGCTGACTGGTGGAGTCTGCCCGCGTTTATTGTTAATGCGATAAGGTGGCATCATGAACCTGCTTTATGCAATGCAGACCGTGAAATAATTGCTGCCGTGCACGTTGCAGATGTACTGGTTCAGCAGTTTGAAATCGGGGCAAGCGGCAATTACACCCTTCCAGAGGCAGATCCTGAAATCTGGGCACGATTTCAGCTGACCGAGGAAACGGTATCTTCCATGAAAGAATCGTTACTCCAATTGTTGGATTGATATGACACTCTCTCCTGGTATCCAATGGTTTGCGTATCCTGTAATTGATCTAAGGCGTTCTCAAAGAAGGGGTAATTTTTTGCCTGAACGGATAGTATTCGATATAATCTGATAAAGACATTTGTGAATGACTGAGAGGCAATATGACCCGGACCTTACTGGAGCAATTTCGTTACTTCCTCAAGGATAGTGTGCGCCTGACCATCGATTTTTCCCGTACAGACCAGCACAGGGGTGTTCCTCCCCCTCCTGTAGAAAAGCCTTTTGCCGCGGGAAAGAAACGTGTTGAGCTCATTAAGAAGAACAAGTGGCAGACTGTTGGCCGGGTGGATCTCATATCGGCCATTGACAACCGCAGAAGCCACAGGATTTTTAAGGAAGAACCGCTGACTCTTGAGGAACTGTCATTTCTGCTCTGGGCCACACAGGGGATACACCGGCGGGTGGATGACGGGACCGCATACCGCACGGTGCCTTCAGCCGGCTGCCGCCACGCCCTTGAGACATATCTGAGTGTTTTGAATGTTACAGGGCTGGAGTCCGGGATATACCGCTATCTGCCAATAGAACATCAGCTATTGTTTGAACATAGTGAAGATAACCTGTCTGAAAAGATAGTGGAAGCTACCCTTGGTCAGCCGGTTCCGGGTAACGCAGCAGTAACGTTTATCTGGACTGCCATCCCCTACCGGATGGAATGGCGGTATGACATCGCTGCACACAAGGTCATCGCCCTGGATGCAGGGCATGTATGCCAGAACCTCTATCTGGCCTGCGAGGCCATTGGCGCAGGAACGTGTGCTATTGCCGCCTATCACCAGGAGCAGATGGACCGGCTTTTGGGAGTTGACGGAAAAGATGAGTTTACGATCTATCTCGCTCCGGCAGGAAAGATATAGAGGGAGTAATACGAACATGTATTATTTGAGATAATGGTTCTTTCCCAAGTTTTCCTGGAATTCATCTTTTTTTTGTGCTATATAAATTAATACGCCAGGGGGTATCAGGGAATTACAATGCATAATAAAATCATGGAGGTAATATATGAAAGTATTAGTCGTCTATTATTCGATGTACGGCCATATTCACCGGATGGCAGAAGCAATCGCTGAGGGGGCTAAAAGCGTACAGGGGGCGACAGTTGAAATGTGCCGTGTGCCGGAAACCCTGCCCCTTGAAGTGCTTCAAAAAATGGGTGCGGTAGAAGCCCAGAAGGCATTCGAGAATATCCCGGTTTGTGCTGTTGATCAACTTGGGACTGCTGACGCGATTATTTTCGGCACCCCGACACGTTACGGCAATATGTGCGCCCAGATGCGTCAGTTTCTTGATGCAACCGGGCAGCTCTGGGCGAAGGACGCGTTGGTGGGCAAGGTCGGAAGCGTGTTCACAAGCTCAGCAACCCAGCATGGAGGGCAGGAATCCACTATCATCAGTTTTCACTTTACGCTGTTTCATCTGGGGATGATTGTCGTTGGATTACCGTATGCGTTTCAGGGTCAGAGGCGCATTGATGAGATCACCGGTGGTTCACCATATGGCGCTTCCACGATTGCGGGTCCACAAGGTGAGCGCATGCCGAGTGCCAATGAACGGGAAGCCGCCCGTTATCAGGGAAGGCATGTGGCAACGATTGCGGCAAAGCTCACAAGGTGATCTTCAACCGACCCTTACTTTTTACACATTAAACTTGAAATTAATTATGTCCCCGTCTTTGACCTCGTAGGTCTTGCCCTCAAGCCTTGCCAGGCCCTTTTCTTTAACCGTGGTCATGCTTCCGTCACATGAGATGAAATCATCGAAGCCCACGGTTTCAGCCCGGATGAAACCACGTTCGATATCGGAATGTATCTTGCCGGCTGTCTGCTGGGCATGGGTCCCTTTTCTGATCGTCCATGCCCTGACTTCATCCTGTCCGACAGTGAAGAAGGAAATAAGCCCGAGGGCCTCATACGACACATGGCAGAGCTTATGCATCGCGGGTTCATCGATTCCGAGGTCGTCAAGAAATGCCTTGGCTTCATTCTGCGGAAGCTGTGCTATTTCCATTTCTATTTTGCCGCATAGCGTGATGACAGGAGGGACCGCCCCCATGCCTTTTTCTTTAAAGTACGTTTCTATTTTGCCGCGGAGATCTTTTGCCTTGTCGCTGTTGATGTCCTCCTCGTTAATATTCAAAACTATTATCTCCGGCATGGTCGTGAGAAACTGATAGGGCAGCATCAGCCTTTTTTCTTCATCGTTAAATCCGATGTCGCGCAGGGAGGTTTCCCCTTCAAGGGCATTTTTGCACTTAAGGAGCAGCTCCTTGTCGGCCTTATCCTGCTTCTTGCCTTTTTTCTCCTGCTCCTCGATCTTCTCAAGTCTCTTTTCGGCCAGTTCAAGGTCGCCGAATATGAGTTCGTCTTCAAATGAAGCGACGTCCTTTAACGGATCTACACGGTTCATGGGATGAATGATTGATTCAT
>DKBK01000019.1 GCA_002451135.1 Nitrospiraceae bacterium UBA6902 | reverse complement strand
TCGATCCCGTTCACCTCCACCATTTTTTATTGATCTGTTGCATTTTGTTTTTGGTTAATGTTATCATTTTAACCTGGTTGAAAAAAGTTTCCGGTGGCTATACCGGAGGGGTCACACCCGTTCCCATTCCGAACACGGAAGTTAAGCCCTCCTTGGCTGATGATACTTGGGCTGCGAGGCCCTGGGAAAGTAAGTAGCTGCCGGATTAAAATTACCTGAAAGAAGGCCTGAGTTGAAAATTCAGGCCTTCTTTTTTCCCTCCGCAGTCCCCTCTTATAAGAAATTTAAATGTATAAATTTACAACTTGACATGACAAGATATGCTGGCTTATTATTAAACCCACTTTAAGAAAAGAGGAAATCTATGCACGAAGCTCCATTTATATTCCCTATAAACTTACTCATTCATGCAGGCATCCCTCCGTTTGTTGCCTTTTCTTGGGTTGCCACACTGATCATCCTTATCATGGCAATACTTGCCAGAAAGTCGCTTAGCCTGATTCCCAGGGGGGTACAGAACCTTGTGGAAGTCATTATGGAATTCTTTCTCGACCTTGTGGATACCAATATCGGACATCTCGGGAGGCATTTTTTCCCGTTTATCGCAACGATCGGAATATATATTCTCGTGTGCAACTTTCTCGGCCTGATCCCAGGCTGTGAGGCCCCGACCAGCAATCTGAATACGAACGCAGCCCTGGCATTACCGGTATTTTTTGCTACACATATATATGGAATCAAGGAACACGGTCTTGGCTACATAAAACACTTTGTCGGGCCTATGAGGTCGCTGCCTGCGCTTCCCTTAATGATCCTTATGTTCATCATTGAAGTGATAGGGCATATTGCCAGACCCCTCACATTATCTGTCCGGTTATTCGGCAATATGGTGGCCAAACACAAGATTATTATTATTCTTGGTCTGCTCTCCCCTGCAGTAGTTCCCACCGCTATCCTGGGGCTGGGCGTGCTCGTGTCCGTGATACAAGCTTTCGTTTTTGTCCTGCTGACAACATTATATTTAGCTGGTTCCGTAGAGGAAGCACATTAACAATAGGGACACCTATCGTACTCTATGAAAGGAGGAACAATGAGAAGAATAGTAACTGCAATATTACTGTCGCTCACCTTGGTATGCCTCTTGGCGCCTCTTGCGTTTGCAACTGAAGGCGCTGCTGAAGGAGCATCCAATGCACCACAAATGGGTTACTTCAGTATGGCAGCTCTGGCCTGCGGATTGGGTATCGGCCTTGCTGCGTTAGGAACGGGCATTGGACAGGGCATAGGACTCGCCAAGGCAGCAGAAGGTGTTGCAAGAAATCCCGGCGCATCAGGCAAAATCACCACAACCCTGATCATCGGTCTTGCAATGATTGAGTCCCTCTGTATTTACGCACTGGTTGTTGCACTGATTATCCTCTTTGCAAAACCGTTCGGCTTCTAATTACTGATCGATAGCTGAAGAATTCACAAGGAAGGCGGGTAAATATCCTGCCTTCCTTTTTTATATTTCCGGTCCCGGCAATATCAATTTTATATATGAAACTGTTAAAATTTTTATGATTTAATCAGGCACGGACCAAGGGATCAGCGGGAAGTCAGCAGGAATGATCACGCGTTCAAGGTGTGACGTCTTCCCCCCTCACTTCTGACCTGAATACGTCAGTGACAGTCTGTGGCAATACATATCAAAGGAGAACGCAGTGGGATTATTTGACAAGCTCAGAAAAGGATTATTTAAGACAAAAAAGACCCTTGTGGAAGAAACAGAGAAGCTTGTCAGGGGGAGGAAGGTAGACGACAGGCTTCTTGATGAATTTGAGGAGCTGCTGATTATGGCGGATGTCGGTCCCCAGGCTGCAGACGCTATTACCGGGTCCCTGAGAAAGAAAGTCAGAGAGGAAAAGATAAGGAATGAGCTGGATCTGAAGAACGCCTTCAAAGAGGAAGTCCGAAAAATTCTTAAAGAAGGACATAAGGTAATGTGCGCCGGAGAGGATCCGTATATCATCCTGACCATCGGAGTAAACGGCGTAGGGAAGACAACGACGATAGGAAAACTTGCCAGGCGTTTTACAGACCACGGATTTACCGTAACCCTCGCAGCAGCAGACACATTCAGGGCCGCCGCTATTGAACAGCTTGAGATATGGGCGGAGAGGGCCGGCGCCAATATTGTGAAACACAGAAGCGGCGCGGACCCGGCTGCGGTTGCGTTTGACGCAGTGACTTCCGCCAAATCCAAAAATATTGATATTGTAATAATCGATACTGCCGGGAGGCTCCATACCAAAACCAACCTCATGGAAGAGCTCAAGAAAATAAAGCGGGTGATCAGCAAAGAAAAACCCTCGGCGCCCCACGAGGTGCTGCTCGTTGTAGACGCTACATCAGGACAAAACGCCATAACCCAGGCAAAGATATTCAATGACGCGATAGGCGTGACAGGCATTGCCCTCACCAAACTCGACGGCACTGCAAAAGGCGGCATTATTCTGGCGATTAACAAGGAACTGAACATTCCTGTTAAACTTATCGGTGTAGGCGAAGCAGTTGAAGACCTCCAGGACTTCGATCCTGGTGAATTTGTTAATGCGCTCTTCGGATAAGAAGCAATTGGTATCGTTTTAATGTAACTTTAATATTGATCTGATAGTATAATTTATTGTAAAAGGATTGTGGTCCTGATGTGCTGTCCATATATATGACGTTAGTGCCGTGATATCTCATGGACTCCAAGAAGGAGAGAAGCCCCAATGAAAAAAGAACTGATAGGTATATGTATAGTCTACCTCGTACTTGCAATAATTCCGCGCATTTCATCCGGCGAGGAATATTCACTTGATGACCTTTACCGGCTCGCACTCACAAGGAGCAATTCCGTAAAGGTGGCGGCAGAAAACACCTACATATCGGAACGCGAGAAAGACAGGGCGATGGCGGTCCTGATACCCAAATTCTCGGCTTTTGGCAGTTATACTGCATATAACAGAGCCGCGATAGAACTTCAGCCGAACAACACCTCTTCATGGGGATTGAAACTGAACCAGTCTTTTTCTCTGAGCGGCAGGGAACTTACCGCGCTGAATATAGCAGAGGAAGGAATTACAAAAAGCGGTCTTGATCTGAAGAGTATCCAGGAAGCATATCTTCTCAATGTTGCTTCTGACTATTTCATGGTGCTGAAGGCAAAGAAGTCCCTCGAAATCGCGCATGCAAACGTTGAACGCCTGACCAAATACAGGGATGCGGCACAGACCCGCCTTAAGGTCGGAGAGATCACGAAAACCGTCTTGCTGCGTGCAGAAGCCGAGCTTACAGGAGCTCAGTCCCAATTAATAGTATCTGAGAACAACCTGAAACTTGCAAAAGCTGTGCTTGCAAGAACAGTTGGGATAGCAGGTGATTATGATGTCACGGACAGCCCCTTGTCCTCAGGGGATGGGAACGGTCCGGCAGAAAGCGGTCCTTTGACAGACGGCTGCAGCATATCGGATATTGCCTGTCTTAAACTCACCGCCCTGGCTGAAAGGCAAGAACTGAAAGCCGCTGAGTTCGAAAAAGAGATCGCAGAAAAACAGATTCGGTATACAAAAGGTTCCTATTGGCCCGATATCTCGCTTGAAGGTGCGTACATAAGGAGGGAAGACTCCCCTACCAATGTCTTTACGAACAATGAAAGCATCTATGGTCTGGTCCGGATCGACTACCCCTTCTTTGAAGGCGGGCTGAGAAGGGCCGAGGTCAGGCAGTCAGAGGCACGGTACAGGCAGTCGGAATATAATTTCAATGACCTGAAAGATTCCGTGAATGTGCAGGTCGAAGATGCCTATCTGAAAGTCAACACCGTGGGAGGTATCCTCGAAAACCTCAAGGCTGAGCTGAAATATGCGCGTGACAATTACAATGGCATTACAAAGCAGTTTGAGTACGGACTTGCTAACAGCCTGGACGTGATGGATGCGAACAATCTCCTGGTTACCGCAGAGAGACAGCTTGCCAACGCGGAGTATGATTATGAACTGGCTATATTGCAACTTCGTCGCGCAACAGGAACGTTGCTGAAGACCGTCGTACACCAGTAAACTTTTGAAGGCAGTCATTAATCAGGAGTCATACCAGTGAAAGAATATATTCGATTAATTATATTACGTTGCTCTCTTTGCCTGGCTTTCTGCTCTTTGCTTTCTCTATCCGCATGTTCGGATACTACTTCAAAGCAGCCTCCTNNACGGTTGGGATTAAATCCCAGGTGGGAGGGACACTTATGCGCGTCCATTTTAAAGAGGGGCAGTATGTGAACAAGGGGGACCTGCTGTTCACGATTGATCCCCGCCCCTACGAGGCACTGCTGAAACAGGCGGAAGCGACCCTTGCTAAAGACACCGCACAATTTGAAAATTCCCGGGTAGAGGTGCGCCGCTATGGGGATCTCGTGAAAAAAGGCTATGTAGCCCAGGAGCAATATGATCAGATCCTCACCAATGCTGCTGCACTTGAAGCAACTGTGAACGCAGATAGGGCTGCTGTCGACAATGCGCAGTTACTGCTTACCTATTGCTATATCTACTCTCCTATTACAGGCCGCACAGGAAGCCTCATCTCTTACGAGGGTAACGTGATCAAGGCAAATGCGGACACCTCCATGGTGGTGATCAACCAGATTCAGCCCATTAGCGTAACCTTTTCAGTCCCTGAACAGTACATAGCCGAAATTAAAAAGTATATGGCGAAAGAGAAAGTGAACGTCCAGGCTGTTATCGGAAGTGATGACGCTCATCCCCTAAACGGCACCCTCACTTTTGTGGACAATGCCGTGGATACGGCCACCGGCACAATAAAGCTTAAGGCGACCTTTGATAACAGGGATCGCGTACTCTGGCCAGGACAGTTCGTAAACGTACAAATAACCCTGACAACTATCAGGGATGCGTTGGTTGTGCCTACCCAGGCTCTCCAGACCGGGCAGCAGGGGCAGTTTGTCTTCGTCATAAAGGAAGGCGCTGCAGAGCTTCGTCCGGTCAGAACCGGCATTACCTATAAGAATATAACCGTTATCGAAACCGGGTTGTCTCTGGAAGAACAGGTGGTCACTGACGGGCAGATACGTCTTATGCCCGGTGCGCCGGTAGAAATTAAAAAAGGGGGCTAGGGACTCGTGGTTGGGGATGAGAGGCTGATTGAACAAACTCCCATTAACGCCCACTTACATTTAATAGACAGCAATGAATATCTCTGATCTTTTCATCAAACGACCTATCATGACCAGTCTGGTCATGATAGCGGTCATGATCTTCGGGGTCTTTGCGTATCGGATACTGCCGGTAAACGACCTTCCCAACATAGATTTTCCGACAATCCAGGTAACGTCCAATCTGCCGGGGGCAAGTCCGGAGACCATGGCAAGCGCTGTGGCGACCCCCCTGGAGCGCCAGTTCTCGACTATTGCGGGCGTCGATTCAATGACCTCTACAAATGGACAGGGAGTGTCGATAATCACCCTGAAGTTCACTCTTGATCGCAGTATCGATGCCGCAGCCCAGGACGTCCAGGCGGCTATTTCCAAGGCGGCCCGCCAGCTGCCCCAGGACATGCCCAATCCCCCTTCATATCAGAAGGTCAATCCCGCAGACTCGCCGGTCCTTTACCTTGCGCTCAGTTCACCGACCCTGCCTCTTTCACAGGTCAATGAATATGCGGACACCATTATTTCACCCCGCATATCCATGATTAAGGGCGTAGCGCAGGTGCTGGTGTACGGTGCACAGAAATATGCTGTTCGGGTGCAGCTTGACCCGCGCGCGCTTGCAATACGGAAAATCGGTACTGAGGAAGTAGCCTCAGCACTGGCGGGATGGAATGTGAACCTGCCCACTGGGGGACTGCAAGGCGATAAGCAGGCCTATACCATCCAGGCCACCGGACAGCTGTACAATGCCGGTGCGTTCAGGCCGATGATTGTAGCTTACCGCGACGGTCTGCCGGTCCGCCTGGAGGACATAGCAACAGTGAGTGACAGCGTGGAGAATGACAAGATCGCTGCCTGGTACAATACTGACGGGAAGTCCCAGCGGGCCGTGGTGCTTGCGATCCAGCGCCAGCCCGGGACCAACACCATCGAGGTGGTGGACAGCATCAAGAAACAGCTCCCTGCCTTCCGCAGTCAGCTTCCCGCGACCGTCCAGCTGAACCTGCTTTTTGACCGATCGGAGTCAATCCGTGCCTCGGTCACGGACGTGAAGTTCACCCTGCTTCTTACGGTCGCCCTTGTTATCCTGGTAATCTTCCTTTTCCTTCGCAACTTGTCTGCTACGGTTATCCCCAGTCTGGCCCTCCCGCTCTCAATCATCGGCACATTCGCGGTGATGTATGCCCTCGGGTTTTCGGTAAATAACATTACCCTGATGGCGCTGACCCTGTCGGTCGGATTTGTCGTAGACGACGCAATCGTAATGCTCGAAAATATCGTCCGCCACATGGAAATGGGGGAAAAACCCATGGAAGCAGCATTCAGGGGATCAAGGGAAATAGGATTCACCATTATCTCCATGACCATATCCCTGGTAGCTGTATTTATCCCTGTACTTTTTATGGGGGGAATGCTTGGGAGGATGCTGCACGAGTTTGCGGTGACCATCACCTTCGCTATCCTTATATCCGGGGTGGTGTCCCTTACGCTGACGCCCATGCTCAGCAGCCGCTTCCTCAAGCCTCATGCTGACATCAGTCATGGAAGGCTGTACCACATGACGGAGCGCTTCTTTGAGGGCATGCGCAGCCTGTATGAGAAGACCCTCACGCAGGTGCTCAATTATCGCCGGACCACAATCACCGTGACGTTGCTCATGACTGTGGCCACAGTCTGGCTCTTTACGGTCATGCCGACAGGCCTGCTCCCTTCAGATGACATCGGGGGGATCTTCGGCATCACCGAAGGGGCGCAGGGAGCATCCTTTGAAGAAATGAAGAGGAACCAGCAGAAACTGGTTGACATCGTGTTCCAGGAGCCTAATATAGAGGCATTTATGTCTGCAGTCGGGGCGGGCGGCTCAAGGGTCGCTTCAAACGGCGGCTTTATGTTCCTGAAACTCAAGCCCCGCAGAGAGCGCCGTATGAACGCGGACCAGATCATCCAAAATCTGAGGCCAAAGGTCATGGGAATTCCCGGGATTTTCATGTTCATGCAGAACCCACCGCCAATCCGCCTGGAGGCGACCATTTCCAAGGCACAGTACCAGTTTGTTCTGCAGAGCCCTGATACAGAGGACCTTTACACGAACGCGTCGGCTTTCGAGACAAAGCTGCGCGGCCTGACCATGATCCAGGACGTTACAAGCGACCTCCAGATCCGAAACCCGCAGGTAAATCTGGAAATCGACCGTGACCGCGCCGCTACCCTCGGAGTAACTGCACAGCAGATCGAGGACACGCTCTATTCGGCATACGGCACGCGGCAGGTATCCACCATTTATTCCCCGACAAACCAGTACAAGGTTGTCATGGAGCTTGACCCTCAGTACCAGATGGAGCCGTCAGCGCTCGGCCTTCTCTACGTCCGCTCAAACACCGGTCAGATGGTGCCTCTTTCATCACTGGCTAAGATTTCAAGGGGACTTGGACTGCTGTCCGTTAATCACCTCGGCCAGATTACTGCGGTCACCATTTCATTTAATCTTAAGCCCGACACCCCTCTGGGTGACGCGGTGACTGCCATAGAGAAAGAGGCGAAAATGCTGCCTTCCTCAATCACTACGGGATTTCAGGGGACAGCCCAGGTCTATCAGGCATCCACCCAAGGGCTGGCAATACTCCTGCTCCTCGCCATCGTTGTCATATATATCGTCCTGGGTATCCTGTACGAAAGCTACATACACCCCCTGACTATCCTTTCAGGACTGCCGTCAGCAGGTTTCGGGGCGCTCATTACCCTGCTCATATTCGGCAAGGATCTTAACCTGTACTCCTTTGTCGGGATTATCATGCTGGTCGGCATTGTGAAAAAAAATGCAATTATGATGATAGACTTCGCCCTTGTGGCCCAGCGCGAAAGGCAAAAGAGCGCCCTTGACGCGATCTATGAAGGCGCAATCGTACGTTTCCGTCCGATCATGATGACCACTATGGCGGCCCTCATGGGCACCCTGCCTATCGCAATCGGTGTCGGTGCAAGCGCGGATTCCCGCCGCTCCCTTGGCCTTGCGGTAGTCGGCGGCCTTGTTGTGTCCCAGCTCCTGACGCTGTACATCACCCCCGTGGTTTATTACTACATGGAGATATTCCAGGAGAAGGCCGGTCAGTGGATGAAGTCGCGCAGGGAGCGACGCAGGGAAGGGCATGCAGAAGGTTAGTTTGTCAGATAGAAATATTTTTTCAGGAGGTTTATTATGCAAAGGGTCGTTGCCCTCATTGTGTTATTAATATTTGCATTAATTTCCGTCGCAGATGCAGAGGAACTCATAAAGAAGGGGGAGACGCTCCCTCTGCAGCGGTGTATTGAGATCAGTGCTTTGCGTCAGCCCAATGTCCGCGCCGCCACAAGCAGTGTTGACTCAAGCCGGAGCAGGGTGGGACAGTCGCAGTCAAATTATTATCCGCAGATAAACCTCTCATCAGGATACAGCAGGATATCTCCTGTCAGCCCGGATACTGCTGTTTCAGGCTCCTCAAGCTCCTTTGATCAATACACCAGCAGTCTTTGGCTGAACCAGAACATCTATGACTTCGGCAAGACATCGTCAGAGGTTCAAATACAGAAACTGAATCTTGATTCTTCTGTCTCAGACCTGGAGAATGTGTCGCAGCAGACCATTTACAATGTGAAGCTCGCCTATTACGGGGTCATACAGGCAAAACACAACAGGATTGTTGCGGAAGACACGGTGAAGTCAACCACACTGCATCTTGAGCAGGCAAAGGGTTTTTTCGAAGTAGGCATAAGACCCAAATTTGATGTAACCCGGGCAGAGGTTGATCTGAGCAATGCCAGATTGAACCTCATCAGGGCAGAGAACGCGTTCAGGATCGCAGTCGCAACGCTGAATAATGCGATGGGTGTTCCTGAAGCCCCCGACTATGAGATTGACGATAATCTTTATTTCGAAAAATATGAAATGACATTTGAAGATGCGATAGATAATGCCTATGGGAACAGGCCGGATCTGGCGTCTCTTGTGTCCAAAAGACAGGCATCCGAAAAATCAATAGATCTCGCAAAAACGGGATACTATCCCGCATTGAGTGGCAATGCCGCATATAACTGGGGGGGAGAGAAGTTTCCCCTTGATGACGGCTGGAACGTGGGGGTCGCCCTGTCCTTTCCCCTGTTCAGCGGATTTCTCACCACCCACCAGGTGGCTGAGTCAAGGGCAAACCTGAACGTCCTTACGGCAAATGAAGAATTTTTAAAACAGAGCATATATCTTGAGGTACAGCAGGCATACCTGACCCTGCGGGCGGCGGAAGAGGCAATACCCACTGCGAAGCTCGTGGTAGATCAGGCAAGGGAAAACCTGGACATCGCGAACGGCAGGTATCTGGCAGGGGTGGGAAATCCCATAGAGGTGACTGATGCGGAGGTGTCACTGGTAAATGCACGGACCTCGTATATCCAGGCCCTCTATGCCGACAAGGTTGCCCAGGCAAGCCTTGAGAAGGCGATGGGGGTAAAATGAAAAAAATATTAACCGGTGTTTTGATTGCAGCTCTTCTGGGTATCGCGGTGTTCTTCTCATTCGGAAACAAAGAAAATGAAATTAAATACAGGACTGAAAAGGCCGCCCGGGGTGACATTATTTCCACGGTCACTGCAACAGGCACAGTAAATGCGGTAACAACCGTACTTGTGGGAACACAGGTTTCCGGCACGGTAAAAAACATCTACGCTGATTTTAATTCCCCTGTTAAAAAGGGGCAGGCGATAGCCCTGATAGATCCGGCAACCTTTGAGGCTCAGGTGGCCCAGGCAAGGGCCAATCTCCTTTCCGCAAAAGCAAACGAGGATAAATCAGAGGCGGCACTTGCCGACGCGAAGCGGACGATGGACAGGAACAGGGAATTACTTTCAAAAAATCTTATCGCGAGGAGCGATCTTGATACTGCGGAGACGAATTATGAAACCGCAAAGGCACAGGTGGGTGTTTCAAAAGCCCAGGTCGCACAAACAGAGGCAGCGCTCAGGATTGCAGAGACAAACCTGGGCTACACAAAGATACTTTCTCCTGTTGACGGCGTCGTGATATCGAGAAATGTGGATATCGGGCAGACCGTTGCCGCAAGCTTTCAGACACCCACACTCTTCACCATTGCCCAGGACCTTACGAAGATGCAGATTGATACAAACGTGGATGAAGCGGACATTGGAAACATGAAAGTCGGACAGGATGTGGAATTTACCGTTGATGCCTATCCTGATATTACTTTTAAAGGCATGGTGTCACAGGTGCGAAATTCTCCCATTATTGTAGAGAATGTGGTCACATATGACGTGGTTGTAAAGGTAGATAATCCTGACCTCAAACTGAAACCCGGGATGACGGCAAATGTCTCCATAGTCCTGCAGGAAAAAAGAGATGTTATCAGGCTACCCAATGCCGCATTACGGTTCAGCCCTGCTCCTGAAGACAAGGGCAGGACGCAGGGGCAGCAAAGGGAAAAGGGGCCCGGTGTCTGGATACTTAAGGACAGGAAAGCCACACGCGTGCCTGTAAAAACAGGAATCAGTAACGGCAGCTATACTGAACTCGTCTCTGGCGACATACGTGAGGGACAGGAGGTAATAGTCGATTCTCTGGTGAAACAACAGAATAACAGCCAGCCTCCCCGTCTAAGGATGTAACGATATGCCGCTCATTGAAGCAAAGGGAATCAATAAAGTCTACAGGACAGGGGACATAGATCTCTGCGCCTTGCGGGATGTTTCCCTGATAATAGACAGGGGTGACTTTGTGGCAATTATGGGACAGTCGGGCTCGGGGAAATCTACCTTCATGAACATCCTCGGATGCCTTGATAAACAAACAGCCGGCACGTACCTTCTCGAAGGCATTGACGTAGGAAGTCTCGACAGGGACGAGCTTGCCGCGATAAGGAACAGAAAAATAGGCTTCGTCTTCCAGGGATTCAACCTGCTTTCGAGGACCTCCGCGCTCGAAAATGTCGAGCTCCCGATGCTCTATAATGGCCTGTCAGCCAAAGAGAGAACGCAGAAGGCAATGTCCGCGCTGAAGAGCGTGGGACTCGAGGGAAGGGAAGGACATCATCCCAACCAGCTTTCGGGGGGCCAGCAGCAGAGGGTGGCCATAGCGAGGGCGCTGGTGAATAACGCCCCGATCATCCTTGCCGATGAACCCACCGGCAACCTTGATACAAAGACGAGCGCCGAGATAATGCAGCTCTTGACAGAACTAAATACAGAATCTGATATCACGATAATACTCGTGACCCATGAGAATGATATATCCGATTACAGCAAACGCGTAATAAAATTCCTTGACGGCCGGATTGTCAGTGATGAAAAAAAATGAACAATAGATTTTCATACACAG
>DKBK01000072.1 GCA_002451135.1 Nitrospiraceae bacterium UBA6902 | reverse complement strand
GGAGAGAGCGGCACCGGCAAGGAACTGGTGGCGAGGGCGATCCATTATAACAGCAACAGGAGGACGAGGCATTTTACCGCGCTGAATTGCGCTGCCATCCCCGAAAATCTCGTTGAGAGCGAACTCTTCGGGTATGAGCCGGGCGCCTTTACCGGGGCCCTCTCTAGAAAAGAGGGACTATTTGAATTGGCAAATGGCGGCACACTGTTTCTCGATGAAATAGGAGACCTTCCGCTTGCGTTACAGTCAAAACTGCTGCGGGTCTTGCAGGACAGGGAGATACGCAGAATCGGCGGGAAGGACACGATAAAAATAGATGTGAGAATCATAGCCGCGACAAACAAGGACCTTGAGAAGGAAGTTGCCGAAGGGAAATTCAGGGAGGATATTTATTACCGACTGAAGGTCGTGACCATAGCGCTGCCTCCGCTTCGGGAAAGGTCCGCAGACATCCCTGAGCTGGTGAATTTCTTTATAAAGAAGTACAACGAGGAATTCGGCAAAAGGATCAGTGCCATTGAGCCTGCGGCCATGAAAGCGCTTTCTGGGTATAGCTGGCCCGGCAACATACGGCAGATGGAGTCGGTCATAGAGAGGGCCGTGCTTTTAAATGAGACCGGTACAATAAACATGAGGGACATTCATGGCGAGCTCGAAATCCTTCAGTCAGAAGGCAGGGCATCCACTTTTGAGATCCCCCCTGAAGGATTGGATCTGGAGAAGATGGAAAATGAACTGATCCATAAGGCCATGGAAAGAGCAGGGGGGGTGGCGACAAAAGCCGCAAAGCTTCTGGGGATGAGTTACAAGGCATTCCTCTACAGGCTCGAAAAGTCAAATATAAACGGGCACTCAGATACACCGCAAAAAAAGAACGGGCATAATTAGCAGTGAATTGGCAGTACTGCCTGCCACCATCGCAATCTGCGCGTAAGGAAGCCCCCTTTCTTTCTGCGAGAAAAACATTTCAGTAAGGAGCATCGCCATAAAAGCAATGCGTTTTTCGACATCTTACCTCTATTATACTGTCGCGTTCCTCGCGGCGATTTTTCCGTGCCTCACCAATATTTCAGAAGCAAAAGCACGCAGCGGGGTGGAGGCTGCCGGCTATGTGTTGCTGGTTGTTCTGCCGGCGACCGCAGTCGGGATCACTGCTTATTACAGAGATGGCAAAGGAGCGTTACAGTTTGGGAAATCGGCTGCGCTGACACTCGGTGTTACCTATGGCCTCAAATGCGCCGTCGACGAGACGCGCCCTAATGGCGGAGGGCATTCTTTTCCATCAGGACACACATCCGTCTCCTTTTCTGCTGCTGAATTTATGCGAAAACGTTATGGCTGGGACTATGGGATACCGGCTTATGTGGCGGCATCATTTGTGGCGTACAGTCGCGTTGAGGCCCGACAGCATTATCTGCATGATGTCATAGTCGGCGCCGGCATCGGCATTACCAGCAGCTATATCTTTACCAAGCCATACAAAGACTGGTATATTCAGCCGGAGTCCGATGGCAGGTATTACGGCATCAGGCTGAGTCGCACCTGGTAGAGATGACCTAAGGGCGAGAGTGAACCCGTGAAACTGCCGAATGGGGCGTGGTTTCTAATGACAGGCAGGGTCTGTTCCATACGGACTTAATTCCCTCAGATCTTTTATGATCGGCGGCATCTTCTCAAGGACAAAGGCTATCTCTTCCTCCGTCGTATACCTGCTGAGGGAAAATCTCACCGAGCCGTGGATGGCGGTGAAGGGCACCCCCATGGAACGCAGCACATGGGACGGTTCAAGGGAACCGGATGTGCAGGCGGAGCCGGATGAGGCGCAGATATTGAATTCATTGAGCCGTAATAAGATGGCCTCACCTTCGACATAGTCGAAGCTGATATTCGCTGTATTGGGGAGTCTGTTTGCCCTGTCACCGTTGATCCTTGGATCAGGACAGGTGTCAAGAAGCCCCTGTTCAAGCTTGTCCCTCAGGGTTTTTACATGTGTGCTCTCGGTCTGCAGATGTTTTTTTGCAAGATCACTGGCTACTCCAAAACCGCTTATGGACGCTACATTTTCTGTGCCTGCCCGTCTTCCTTTCTCCTGATGGCCCCCGATGATATAGGGTGAAAAAGGCGTGCCTTTTTTGACGTAAAGAGCGGCAACCCCTTTTGCGGCATGCATCTTATGACCTGAAACCGACATCATGTCGCATGGGAGCTTTTTAACGTCAACGGGAATTTTTCCTGCTGCCTGTACAGCATCGGTATGAAAAGGAACGCCTTTTGACTTTACGATATCGGCTATATCTTGTATGGGGAAGATCACCCCGCTTTCATTGTTGGCATACATTACGGAAACGACCGCCGTGTCGTCTGATATGGCCGCTCTTAGTTCCTCAATATTCAGCCTGCCGCCCTTGTCTACCGGCAGAAAGGTCACTCTGTAGCCCTGTCTTGCCATGGTCTTGCAGAAATTCAACACCGCGGGATGCTCCACCCTTGTTGTGATTATGTGCCTTTTGTCCGTCCTGGACAGAAGGGCGCTCATGAGGGCGGTATTATCGCTCTCTGTACCGCAGCTCGTAAAGATTATTTCCTCAGGTTCAGCATTGATCAAAGCAGCAAGCTGTTCCCTTGCCACCTCGATCTTTCTATGGACCTGACCGCCGAAGGTGTGCATGCTCGAGGGGTTACCGTACAGATCGCCCAGATAGGGGAGCATTGCTTCCCTTACTTCATCGGCCACCTTTGTGGTCGCGTTATTATCAAGATATACGACTTTCATTCGACCTCAACAACGAGTTCCTCGTGTACCAGTTCTTTCAATTTCTTCTCTATGTTCTTTACCGTTACGTCAGCCATCAGACATCCGGTGCATGTCCCTCTCAATGATATGATTACGCGATTGCCCTCAATATCAATAAGTTCTATGTCTCCATTGTCTGCCTGAAGGAGGGGTCGTATTTCTCTTTCAATGGTCTCCTGAATCATCGCGATCTTCTGTATGTTTGTTAGTTTCTTTTTGGGTGTAACTCCCTCATCGATAACCTTCTCAGCCCAGACGTCCTTGAGGATCTTCTCAATATCGGACACACAGCCTCCACAGCCTCCACCGGCCTTTGTATAATTAGTGACATCCTCAACCGTGCGCAGTTTGTTTTCCTTGATCACCCTTTTGATTTTCTGGTCTGTGACCCCGAAACACTGGCAGACAATTTCTCCTTCTTCAACCTCACACGGTTTTTCACCTCNNAGCGCGTCACCGCACACGATGCTTCCCACTTCGCCGACTGCGTCGGGATTTTCGATTTCACCCACATTTTTGGGATGGAGGAAGAGGTCTTTGACTTTATCAGTATATTCCCACATAGCTTCTTTGTAACACAGCCGCTACAACTTGTCAAGGATTGCAACTATATGATATATTTAAGCAAATGCTGTAGCAATCATAAAACGATATCAGGTCCGGAATACCGAAGCACATCCGATACATGTAATCAATTTTAAGGAAAAAATATGCCAATATACGAATACAAATGCACGAAATGCAATCAACAGTTTGAAGTAATGCAGAAAATGTCTGATGCACCAATAACGAACTGCAGTGTATGCGGGGGGGAATTAAAGAAGCTCATTACGAACACGTCATTTGTGCTCAAGGGGTCCGGCTGGTATGTAACTGATTACCCTTCCGCTGACAGGAAAAAGGCAAATGATGCAAAGAAGCCCCCGGCTTCCGTGAAAAACGAAAAGTCTCAAAAAAAAAGCGATGAAAATAAAAAAGCAGTGAACGAATAGTGGAAGTCTCTCAGACCGCATTACCCGCACCACATTTTCACATTCCGTATGAAGCATGTGAAAAGTACCTCCCTTTTTTTAAAGAGAATAAATGGAATCTCGAGATATATTTCGGCTCCAGAAGTTTTGATAAGATAAAAAAGTCCGACATCCTGAAGCTGAAAAATAAGCTTGATTATNNTTGCGGAAATTCTCAAGGCAGGGGTAATCGTGTTTCACTCTGGATATGACAAGTGGAAATATGACGGCAGGGTTGATATATGGCTTGAAGGAAGCCTTCAGACCTGGAGGCCTCTCAACAACAGGGCTTCTGAGACAGGGGTAAAGATTGCGGTTGAAAATATCTTTGAGGACGATCCGGGACATCTCGGGCTTTTGTCAAAGGAGATGGCTTCGGAGAATTTCGGGATATGTTTTGACACCGGGCATTTCAATCTCTTTTCAAAACTGCCCCTCACGGAATGGCTTAACATTATAAAGCCTTATATCAAAGAACTCCACCTGCATGACAACCTGCGATATGCTGATGAACACCGCGCAATCGGAGACGGGGATTTTGATTTTACGACATTGTTTAAAGAACTTAAGGATATTGACTGTGTCCACACAATCGAGGCCCACAATATGAAAGACGCGATGACAAGTCTGGAGAGATTCCATAAATATGTACACTCGGGCGGGAGCCAATAGACGAGGGGCGACTACATTCATCTTGCCTGTTTTTACAGATTATTTAATAAATTCCTCATCGAAAAACCACGTAATCCCGGGAACCCATCCCCTTTATACTGAATCATGAAGCGGTGAGATTCGCCCATGCCCTGGGGAATGATCAGCCCCTTTATTTTTGATATTTCCGAAAAATAATCAGGTGAGCCGGAATAAAGCTCTGTAATAACTTCATCTATTCCCGCAGAGACGAGAAAAGTGCCCTGCGGACTGTAGCCTAACGTCTTCAGTCCAAACTCCTCCCCCCATGTCTTGAGTGAAGAATAATTAATATGAGCTGTAATGTCCTGCTCTCCGATATGCTGATAAGGATGTTCATTGAATAAGTGCTTGTGATAACAGAGCAGGGTGCCCTTTGTTCTCTCGTTACTGTAATATTCTTTTGCCGTATATCCATAATCAATGGTAAGAAGAAATCCCTGAGACAGCGCGGTATCTATATCTTTAAGCCAGCTTCTTATCCGCAGATTAATTTCAGTCCTGCCGCCCGGTTGTAATTCTATGTGTTGCTGATTGATATAATGGGCCAGATCCGCCGTACTGATATCATCTAATTTTTCTCCAAACGTTTCATTGTCATATGTTACATATACCTCTTTTAATCCATTGTCCATTTCAATCAGGTGTACCGGAAAGGCATCGAGCAATTCATTCGAAAATATGCATCCGTTAATATTTTTAAGCTCACCCACCGAATTTACCCACGATATTTTTTTATCGTCAATATGTCCCCTTTCTCCCTCTCTGTGTCCCCCGTGAGTAGGGGGGGAATTAACAAAGGGCAGTGAGGAAATTTCAGATACATCTTTCAGCAGGTTTTTCTGTCTCTCCTTGAAGTGGTCATAGGGCTCCACTATTACATATCTCAGGGAATTCAGAAAACCGCTTTTATCATGTGCCGTGGAGGGATCCTCAGAGGGCTTAAGCAGATAATTAAAGATGTCCCTGCAGAGGTATCCGACGCCCGCGCCGATTTCGACTGCGTGAAAAGAGGATGGTCTGCCCATAATCATCCACATCTCCATGAGCTGCTTACAGATCATGGCCCCGAATACCGGATGAAGGTGAGGGCTTGTATAAAAATCCCCGTCACGGCCTATGGTCGTTTGAGGAGATGAATAATAACCAAGGCCCGGATGATAAAGCGCCATGTGCATAAAAGCCTCAAAGGTGATAGTCCCTTTATTTTTGATCCTGTCAATTATCTGTTGTTCAAGAGGCTTCATGATGAATAAGTATAACGTACCTGATGCATGAACCTGAAAGAAACTTTATCCACGGCATCCCGGAAAGAACCAAACATAATTAATATCAAAGACTACGATGTATGCAGCACGTAACAGCATGGATTATTTTACTTCCAGCATCCTGTCAAGTGCTCTTTTTGCGGGTACTCTGATCTCTTCGGGGACCTTAATTTTATACGTTTCCGTTTCGAGGGCATGGAGGACACTGCTGAGGGAGGTTTTTTTCATGTTCGGACATACCATGTCCTTTCTCAACGCATAAAATGTCTTGTCAGGATTTATTTTTTTGAGACCATACATCAAGCCTGTCTCTGTCCCTATGATAAATTCATTCGCAGGAGACTCCTTTGCAAACCTGAGCATCCCTGAGGTACTGGTTACGTGGTCCGCCTTTTCCAGGACTTCCATCCTGCATTCAGGATGAGCAAGTACCACCGCATTCGGGTGTTCGTGCCTTGCCCTCTGCACATCGTCTGCCGTGACCCTGTCGTGTACGTGGCAGAAGCCGTCCCAGGCAATTACCTCTGTTGTGGTGTTCTTTGCAATCCAGGCAGACAGGTTTCTGTCGGGTACACATATTACCCTGTCCGTGTTCAGGGACTCCACTACCTTTACTCCATTGGCGGAAGTACAGCAAATATCGCTTTCGGCTTTCACGTCTGCGGTGGTATTCACATATGTGACTACCGGGACTCCGGGATGGAGTTTCTTGATCTCTCTTAAAGTGAATTCAGCAGGATACCTGTATCCTTCGGTATATTCGAAGCCGGGGAAATAATTTTTAAGATTCCTGGCCCCGCTGACAGTTATCATATCAGCCATTGGACAGCCGGCCTTGAGTTCCGGCAGAAGAACGGTTTTGTCCGGGGACAAAATCGAAGCGCTTTCAGCCATAAAATGTACACCGCAAAACACTATTATCCTGCAGTCAATTGATGCGGCAATGCGGGAAAGCTCCAGAGAGTCACCGGTATGGTCCGCAATATCCTGCACCTCTTCGCGCTGGTAATTATGTGCGAGAATAATGGCTTTTTTCTTTTCTTTAAGATCCAGGATCCTGTTACGTAGTAATGCTATGTCTGTCATTGGGATAATATTTTAGATTATTATCAAGAAATTTGAAAGCTCGTAACATGCAGACAGTGTTCCACAATTTGTTTAACTCGATGATCTATTAGTTACATTGAGTGTAAGGTNNTGGCTAATTGGGGGGAGTATTTGTATAGAGCACTGAACCGTCGTCATATGTAACTTTGTATATTTTTGACTGGTTTTTCTGGGAACTGCCAGTGTACATCCTGTTTACTTTTTTAATATACTGGATTGTCTCTGGTATTGCGGGGATGCCCCCGGATTTTTCCACCCTTGCGGGCCCTGCATTATACGCTGCAAGCGCAAGATCGAGGTCCCCGTTGAATCTGTTGAGGAGGTGCCTCAGATATCTTGTGCCGCCTTCTATGTTTTCTTCCGGGTCAAAGGGATTACTGACCTGCATGTCTTCTGCTGTCGTGGGCATCAGCTGCATCAATCCTATAGCGCCCTTGTGTGATATGGCCCTGGGGTCCCAGTTGGATTCCGCGCTTATCACCGCCTTAATAATTGCAGGCTCAATATTATATTTGTACGACGAGTTACTGATGATATGATCGTACTGACCTTTTATCGCGGAATTATTTTCACGTAATATTTTTTTATAGTCTTTACCGGAGGGTATGTTTGTAAAATGAATGACCCCGCTGCAATCTACATATTCATAAATATCGGCGCGGGAGGTAATGCTGATGAAATTGACAACCAGAATAATAGCGCATATTAAAATGGTTTTCTTCATTATTACATAATAACATGCGTGCAGGAATTGGGTCAATTTAAAAACCAGTAAAAAAATAGGGGGGTATTTTGATTTGAATATCAGTGGCTTCCCGCCTCTGCTTCCCTCAAAGCACCTCTGTGCTATAATTAAGAGCTAACAAATAATATTTAATCAATTTTTTTAATAAGTTGACAGGAAGACCATGCGAAAGGCGATAGTAGCGATCATAGGCAGACCGAATGTAGGCAAGTCCACTCTGTTTAACCGGATCATAAGGAAACGCCGCGCCATTATTGAAGATTTCCCCGGGGTCACACGGGACCGGCTCTATGGGGAGGCGGCGTGGGAAGATAAGACTTTTTGGGTCGTAGATACAGGGGGTTTTCAGCATGAGGGTGACAATGAATTCGCAGGGGAGGTGAAAAAACAGCTTCTCCTTGCAGTTGAAGAGGCTGATATTATTCTCTTGTTACTGGACGGTGAAGGAGGTCTTCTCCCACTGGACATTGAATTGATCAATGAACTGAGGAAATATGGTAAACGGGTATTCTATGCAGTAAATAAAATAGACGGCCCCAAGAAAGAAAGCAGCTTTCTCGGTGAGTTCTATTCTCTCGGGGTTGACATATACCCGCTCTCCGCGCTTAATGGATACGGCTTTGAGGAGCTCATGGACGGGATCTCTCCGTTATTATCAGCTGGCGATGAAGAGAAGACAGAATATCCCAGGATTGCAATTGTCGGACGACCTAATGTTGGAAAATCAACGCTGGTGAACTCCCTGCTCGGCAAGGAGAGGATGATTGTAAGCTCAACACCAGGGACAACAAGAGATGCGGTGGATTCGGTATGTTCTTACTACAACAGAAAATATATCCTGGTCGACACGGCCGGTATCCGGAGAAAAGGCAAGATGGCGGAAACGATCGAACGATATTCCTTTATGAGGACTTTAAAAAATATCGAGGATAGCAACGTTGCCCTGATTGTGCTTGATGCCTCCGCCGGGATTGTCGAGCTGGACCAGAAAATAGCAGGGGCTGTCTTTTCCGCTAAAAAGGGGGCTGTAATAATTTATAATAAATGGGACCTTGTGAATAAAGATACATTGTCCGTTGAGGAAGTGAAAGAACAGATATATCAAAAACTCTGGTTTATGAGGCATGTCCCTATTCTGACCATTTCAGCATTGAGCAAAAAGCGGATGACAAAGATATTTCCTTTGGTTGACCGGATCATGGCGGAAGGTTCAAAGAGGATAGGCACTCATGAGCTCAATATCTTTCTCAGGAAGGTGCTTGCAATACAGGAGCCTTCCATGTATCGCAACAGGCGCGTGAAAATATATTACATTACCCAGGTAAAGACCAACCCCCCTGGGTTTACGATATTTACCAATATGAAGGAGGGGATTAAGGAGCAGTACATAAAATTTCTCGAAAGGCAGTTGAGGGAGCATTTTACATTTGAAGGGGTTCCTGTAGAAGTGTATGTCAGAGAGAGGAAGAAGGAGTAGTGACTCAATCCCTTGACTGAAATTGAGGGTAAGGTATCAAAAAATTACTTAGTTACCACTATCTGCATTATTGCATGGACACTATGTGGGTTAGCTGGTTAATGGGAAAATAACATGTATTTTATAAAAACCATAGCTGCCAGTCTTAAATCTTTTTTCCAGGATGATTGTCTCTATCTTGCGGCCTCGATCGCTTATTTTCTCATGGTATCGCTGATTCCCTTGAGCATCCTCACCGTTGCGCTCTTTGGGTACATACTCGGAGGCAACCAGGAACTGTATCATTTTTTACTTTCGAAGCTTACCAGTTTTTTCCCTAAAGCCACGGCAGGCATTACCACTGAAATCAGAAACCTGATTACCTATAGAGGTATCAGCGTTATCACGCTCGTAATATATGGATTTCTGGCGCTGCAGCTCTTTTATTCAGTGGAGCGGGCCATGGACGTTATATTTAAGGTTCCCAAAAAAAGGCATTTTCTGCTATCAATGTTCTGGACCATTTTCATCGTGACTCTCGTGATTTTTTTCTGGTTCATGTCATTCACGGTAAGCTCCTTTGCCACCGTATTCAAGCACAATCCCATAGAGATATTCGGGATCGGATTAAGCTATAAGGCAGGCATATTATTAAGATATGTCGCGCCCTTTTTGCTGGTCCTGCTTACCTTTACCACGGTATATAAAATTGTGCCCCATGTAAAAGTCGGCATAAGAGACGCATTTTCCGGCGCACTGCTTTTTACGGTCCTGTGGGAGATAGCGAAACACCTGTTTACCCTGGCCGTACGAAACGTCTCTTATATCGGTACCATATACGGTTCATTAACAACATTCATTCTGTTCCTTTTGTGGATGTATTATCTGTCATGTATTTTTCTTTTGGGCGGTGAGTTTGTAAACACGATAAACAGGAAGGCGTAATGCAGGAATTAACGGGAAAGGAAGTTGAAGTAAGTACATTTGAGACTGTATACAGGGGCATTCTTATTGAGATTGGGTTAAGCGAGGTTCATCTTCAGTCGGAAACAGGGTGGATCGTGGTGCCAGTCGAAAAGATAGTAGATATAAAGGCGGTGGAATAACCGGTTTTATGCCCTGTAGGAGCGGGGTCAGAAATGCCCCTTACCGTTATTAAGACCAGCTGATAACAGGTGAGGTGACAATTCCGACGGTCAGGTCGTCTAGCCCCCGGGGTCCTATGTCAAATCCGCTTCTAAGCTTATAGAAATCTGAACATCTTTGGCGAACATAAGGCCGCTGTTTTCCAGTGTCTGATTCCATGTCAGGCGAAAATCTTCACGATTTATTACCGTCCTCCCGGTAATTCCTATGCATGTTTCGCCAAAAGGAGTTTTCACGGGACCTGAGACAGTGACTTCAATTGTTATTGGTTTAGTGACATTGTGAATGGTCAAATCACCGCTTACTTTGCATCTGCTGAAACCGGTTCTTTCTGCCTTTGAGCTTTTGAAAGATATGACGGGATATGTTTCCACGTCAAAAAAATCCTGGCTCCTGAGATGCTCATCACGTTTTTGAATACCGGTCATAATACTCGACACCCCTATTTGCAGTTCTACGGACACACTTGTCATGTCTGGAGGGTCAAAATGGACCGTGCCCGAAACCCCATTTAACTGCCCGTGTACATAGGAAACCATCAGATGTTCTACTGAAAAGGCGCCCACTGAATGGTCAGGGTCGATAACCCACTTAGAAATAACCATATCCTCTTGTTATTGATTTATAAAACATTGGGGGTCCGGCGCCAGAAAATCGCCCTGTCCCTGTGCATGAGAATATGCATAGGCTATGGCCCTGCAGCCCCTGCAATGCGCCCACTTCCTGCAGGATCCGCACTTCCCTTTATACATGCTCCGGTCGCGCAGTGCATTCAGCACCTTGGACGCGGCCCATACCTCACGGAGTGAATCTTTTAATATATTGCCGACGGGAACCGGTAGTCGCCGGCAGGGCAGCAGCGTGCCATCCGGCAGGATCGTCAATCCCGAAATCCCTGCCGCACATCCTCCCAGTGCGATATCGCCGTTGTCCTTGTCATCAGTTTCTTTTCTTGACTGGGATGCAACGGGGTCTCCAGTAACAATTTCCAGGCCGTTCGTGTTCATGGAAAATATTTTCTCATACAGGTCTTTCACGTCTTCAGTTTGCAACATTTCCTTGCGCAGAGTCTCTCCCCTCCCTGAAGGCACGAGCCTGGAAAAGCCGAGTTTCTGTACTCCGAGGGCCGAAGATAACTGGAACAGGTCCATAAAGTAACCGGCATTTAAGTAAGAGAGCGTGACATTCAGGGTCACATCCAGTCCGGCCTCCAGGAGATTGGTAACGCCCCTTAGCGAGCCCGCAAAACTGTGCTTCCCCCTGATCGACTCATGTATTTTTCTGGGGCCCTCAATGCTGACCTGAATACCTTTTATTTCAAGGGCACACAGCCTTTTGGCCATGTCTGAGTCTATGAGGGTCCCGTTTGTAAGCAGATATATTTCAAAGCCTCTGCTTCGGAATGTATCGAGGATTTCGAATATGTCTTTCTTCAGGAAAGGTTCTCCCCCTGTTACATTTACACTTGGCGTAAAGCTTATGCCATAGGTTTTCATCCAGATGCTCAGCGTGTCAGATATTTCATGTATTGTATTTTGTATCTCCGGCAGCGTCATCTCATGCATTTGCTTTCCTGTCTGATAGCAATGGGTGCAGTGAAGATTGCATTTCTCTGTGAGATGCCACTGTATGAAAAAATCAAATGAAGTATTAATTGACATAGTGTATGCTTTGATAAATTATGCGTAGTACGTAATCAGCCCTGCGCCTAAAAAAGATATGGCAGCGACCTCTGCACGCTCCGTGCCTTTAAGGTGCTGCCATATCTCTTTCCTTGTTGCTTGACCAGCAACTATCAGCTTTTTCAGCCCTTTCATTTGCGGCATATCTTTCCGGGATTTTCTTTTGCTATTTTTTTCAGTCCACTCCAGAAAGCGGCCTCCCTCAAAAGGGCCTTTTCGCTCAAAGGCTTTTTCATCCGGTCTCACCTCCTTTCGGGCCAACGTATCATGAGGCAATCTTATTATTACTCATGTCTCAATAATATCAGTTTAGAGGGGCTTGTCAAGGACTTGAAGAAAAATATCTGAAATGAGGCTGCGAAGATGGACCGTAAATTGAAAGTGATTGAAATATGTCATTATTCTGTCGCAGGCCAGTCATTTTTATGTTCTTTTCATTTCAAATGCGGGCAATAATTCTTTTATTTCAAGCGGTTCCTTAATGGCATCGATATTGCGACCTATTGAGGCATTGGCTTTTCTTACTATTTCTGAAGCTTGGAGGGATATATGACAGAACATCACAATGGCAGCCGCTGGACAGTCCTTGCGGGTGCCATGATTGTCCAGATAATACTTGGTACTGTGTATGCATTCAGCGTCTTTGTTAAACCACTCGAGACTGAATTCAGCTGGGACCGTACCACGACACAGTGGGCCTTTTCCATTGCCCTGCTCACATTTGCGGCGGTCATGATACCCGCGGGAAGATTGCAGGACAGGATAGGGCCGAGAAAAGTGGCCTCTATCGGAGGGGTTCTGCTGGGTCTGTCATTTCTGCTCGGATCGGTATTGGTCTCAGAAAGCAGGCCGTGGTCCCTGTATTTAACTTACGGGATAATAGGAGGCGCAGGAATCGGGTTCGCATATGTCTGTCCCATTGCTGCTGCGATGAAGTGGTTTCCGGATAAGAAAGGTCTGGTAACGGGCCTGTCTGTTGCAGGCTTTGGTGCCGGGGCCCTCTTTTTTGCTGGCCCTGCATCCATACTTCTCCTGCCGCCCGGACCAGTTGAAGAGACCATGGGGCTTTCACAGATTCTCCTCGTGGCTTTGGGTATTACCCAGGGCGGCGGGTTCGGTATCGGCTGGAAGATGTTTTTTATCCTGCATGGCATCACCAGCGCTGTCGCTGTTCTTATTGGCGCCACATTTCTCAGGAACCCGGAACCTGGATGGCAGCCTCAGGGATGGCAGGCGAATCGCGCTCAGCACAGGGCCCATGCAGATACCGAATGGCAGGAGATGCTGAACACGCCGCTTGCGTGCATGCTGTGGATCACATTTATTTTCGGGGCTACATCAGGACTCATGGCTATTGGACAGTGGAAGCCGCTGATGGGTGCTATCATGAATGGAAAGACATTTGCGCCAGCCTGGATGGGCGGGTTCGGGCGTTTTATGGAACCTGTCGGCATACTCGCCATTTTTAATGCTCTCGGGAGGATCTTCTGGGGCAAAGTCAGCGACCTTATCGACAGGCCCCGCGCCATGATGATCATGTTCCTCTTTCAGGGAATGGCCTTTATGCTTCTTGTCAACCTTAACTCGCAGGTGGCTGTTTTCATCGCCTCCGCCTGGGTAGGGCTGAATTTCGGAGGGATCTTTGCCCTCTTTCCGTCAGCAACCGCGGACTACTTCGGCACAAAAAATATCGGGATGAACTACGGGTGGATATTTACCGCGTACGGCGTTGCCGGGATACTCGGCCCTGTTGTGGGAGGAGTGCTCTATGATGCGACTCATGCGTATGTCATAGCTTTTGTATTTGCCGGTATCCTGTGCTTCATTGCCGCCGGCTGTTCCGTTGTTATATGGAGTCTCGCAAGAAACAGGGACAATAATGTTATGTATGGCAATGAAATAGCAGCCTTGCAGGAAATACGTCATTTGCAGATGGTCGCTGAAAGCAAAGCGGTTCCGTCCGCTCTTAATGAAGAATGTATCACATAAGACCATTACTCAGCAGGGGGAGGCATGGAGCCGTGGGCCTCTTTTCTCTGAATTCAATGCGGGCGGTGCGCATGTATTCATTAATTCAGGACTCGCGTTGCTTGCGATCTTGACCGTAATATGGTATATGTATAGGAGAAACGTGGATTTTCTTCATGGGGCCAATAACATACATGTGCATAACACCAATTTCTATTCCAACAGTTCCATGCTGAAGAATAGAAAAAATGATAACGAGCATCAAAAATAAATACATGGAGGGAGAATATGTTTAATAAATGGGGCGTAGGCGGAGAAAATATCAAGACAGAGGGTAACGGGAAACAAGGGAAAGATGTGAAAGAGGTTATCCTCGAGGAAACAACGGCCAGACCTGCAGCAGACACTCACAGCACTCAGGCAAATATTAATACAATATTGAAGGGGAGCAAATTAACCGGGGATATTAATGTAACGTGCGATCTGGAACTGAGCGGAGACGTGGAAGGCAATATCAGGTCAGCACAGGATTCTAATATTTTAATCAAAGGGACCTGTAAGGGCAACATCGAAACTACGGGAGGAAGTGTTGACATTGATGGAGAATTGATAAGCGGAAATATCACCGCAGGAAGTAATGTGAAAATTTCCGGCAAGTTCAACGGAGGAGAAGTTAAAGCAAAAGGGAAGGTGTATGTGAACGGGGAATTCAACGGCAAACTGGAGGGAAATGAGATTGAAATTGGCCCTAACGCAATTGGCAAAGGAGAGCTTTTTTATAAAGAGTATATTTCCATATCCAAGGGGGCTAAAGTTGAAGTGCAAATTTCCCGGGTCCAGGAAGGGCTTAAAGTTGTAGCGAGTACGCCTGAGAACAAAACAACGGATATACGCACTCCCTCTAAAGAAAAAAGCGCTGCAAATTAGAGGTAAACAAAGGACATGAGGGGGGTGTCCCCGGATCATTGACGTTAAGAAATAGAGGCCTGGTTGTTACAGGCCCTTTTCATATCAAACGTGTTGAAATTCATATGGTCGGATGCCCCTACTCACGGCCTTCTTTTAAAGTGAGGGCCCGGAAAAATCGAAGAGAATGAAGTATTGTTAAATTGTATTTAATGTTATGATTAAAAAGCTTACAATAAGAGATCTGATATATGAATCAATCGGGTCTGAGTTTGTTGCTGAATGAATATACATGAGAGATAACATATTGCGTGCGGTCAGGTAAATAACGGCCGGGACTTATGATTGTCCGGTACGATGTCTCAATCTCAAGGAGAACACTATGGTAAGTGAGAGAAGGAAGTTCATGAGATTCGACGTTTCACTTGAAGTAGCTGTGAAAGCGTCAGAGAATGCAGGCGATTATTTTCGGGGGGTAACAATGAACTTTTCCCGCAGCGGTTTATGTTTTGAGTCGCCGCCGGTCACTTTTGCATTGAAAGCCCCTATGGAATTGGAGCTTAAACTCCCGGATAACGATACATTCATCCCGGTCTCCGGCAATATTGCCTGGAAGGAACAGTTTGAGGACAAGTGCCTGATAGGGTTAGAATTTACAGAGATTAATAAGGAAGCAAAAATTCAGATTCTGGATTATGCCTATGACCGGTGGGTGGAAAAGAACAGGAATCTTAAGTCTGTGTAGCCTTGATGCGGAATAATAATTTATGTACTATCGGCAGACATTTTTCCCAAAGAGGGGAAGTCACCCTGCATCCCCCAGTTCATACTGAATCATACTGATTGCCGCAATGCACGCTGTCTCGGTGCGGAGGATGCGCGGTCCCATAGAAGCCTCAATAAAACCTTTTTGAACTGCGGCAATTACTTCATCTTTTGCAAACCCACCTTCCGGGCCGACCAAGATAGTGATCTGTGTTGTTTTCCGGAAACCGTTCAGAACCTGTTTGAGATTTCTTGCCCTATACTCTTCCGAAAATATTATTCCAGAAAATCTCCAAATGTTCTTCCCCCTGGATAAGGGGAGGTCAGGTGGGGTTAAGGGATGTGACTGAAGATTATTCAAGAACTCTCCAAACTCCAGGGGTTCCGTAATTTCCGGTATCTTGTCCCTCCCGGACTGCTGTGAAGCGGAGAGGGCGATTTTCTTCCATCTGTCCAGTTTCCCGGTATGCCGTACCAGAGAACGTTCGGTCATTAATGGAATAACGTGATGGACACCGAGCTCAGTTGCTTTCTGAATAATCAGGTCCATTTTCTCACCCTTTGCGATTCCCTGGGCAAGAGTAATTGAAACGGGCGATTCGGCAGAGTAGGGGGCTTTACCCATTAACCGGGCAGTAATTTCTTTTTTATGTACATCCACTATCTTGCAAACATACTTGAATCCATGTCCGTCAAAGACGGTGATCGACTCATCCGGCTGAACTCTCAGTACGAGTGCCAGATGCCGTGCCTGGTCTCCGGTGATGCGGATGTCTTCAGATACAAGCTGCTCAGGTGGCAGGAATATACGGGTCATAATCTGATTCTGGATTTATTGATAAGGGTGAACTTTCGTTTGCATCCTTTTTTTGTACGCTGACATCTGATCGCTGAAAACTCTTCTACTTCGCTTCCTTCTGCTGCTGATTATGAAACATGTCCTTTATCTTGTCCATAAACCCTTTTGAGACATCGTCACCACTGATTTCCGCAAACTCCTTCAGCAGTTCTTTTTGTCTCGGCGTGAGCTTCTTGGGGACGTCTACAAATACAGACACAAACTGGTCGCCTTTCCCATAACCGCCTAATTTAGGAACTCCCTTCCCCCGTAGATGAAAAACCCGGCCTGAGGGCGTCCCGGCCGGGATTTTGATGGTCTCTTTTCCGTCAATTGTAGGGACTTCAATTTCACTGCCCAGCGCTGCCTGTATAAAAGAGATGGGCACTTCACACAGCAGGTCGTTATCTTTGCGTTTAAAAAAAGGATGTGGTTCGACATGAAGGACCACATACAGGTCGCCGTGAGGTCCTCCGTGACTTCCCGCTTCGCCTTCACCTGTGACTTTTAATCGGATGCCTGTATCTACCCCGGCCGGTATCTTGAGAGATACTGCTCGTTCCCTTCTTACCTTGGCATGACCTTTACATTTGGTGCAAGGATCGGTTATCACTTTGCCCTCGCCGCCGCATGTGCTGCAGGTCCTGGCAATGGTAAAAAAGCCCTGCTGCAGTTTGGTCTGACCTGTGCCTTTGCAGGTTTGACAGACTGTGGGGCCTTTCCCCGGTTTTGACCCTGTCCCTTCGCATGCAGAACAATTCTCCCAGCGCGGGATATTGATTTTTTCCTCGGTGCCGAAGACCGCGTCTTTGAGATTTATTTCGAGATCGTAACGGAGATCCTGGCCTTTTGTAGGCCGGGTCCTTTTTCTTCCTGTAAAGTCACCAAATATGTTCCCAAAGACATCTTCAAAGATATCGCCAAAGTTTCCACTGAAGTCACCGTAACCTCCAAAACCGCCAAACCCTGCCCCCGCCCCTTCGGCTGTACCGAACTGGTCGTAGTTGGCCCTTTTCTGCGGATCACTCAGGCAGGCATAGGCTTCATTGATTTCTTTAAAGTTATCCTCGGCAGCCTTATCATCGGGATTTCTGTCAGGATGATATTTCAGGGCAAGTTTTCTGTATGCCTTTTTTATCTCTGCATCAGATGCGCTTTTGTCTACTTCCAATGTCTGATAATAATCTTTCGCCATTGTTATTGGCTGCTTTCAGAGAAGTGATGTTGGGTGACAGATTTGTTTTTATTGCCAGCCTTCTGATTCCCGTAACCTGAAAGCAGTTTTCTTACTCCTTTTTATCTTTATCTACATCCTCAAATTCGGCTTCAACCACATCTTCTTTTTCCTTCTGAGCTTCTTCTCCGGACGTTCCCTGCTGTGCGTTTGACGCGCCCGCGCCCGCAGCACCCGCTTTATACATTTCTTCTGCGATCTTATGTGAAGCGGCAGTCAATTCTTCAACTGCTCTCTTTAGCTCGTCAGCGTCTGTTGCGGTGTCTTTCAGGTTTTTACACTTCTCAAGCGCCGCGGTAATTTTATGTTTGTCATCATCCGTGACTTTATCTCCATAATCCTTTAGTGATTTTTCGACGGTATATATGAGGGTATCAGCTTCATTTTTCGCCTCGGCAAGCTGACGCTTTTTCTTGTCTTCTGACGCGTGAGACTCTGAGTCCTTCGTCATCTTTTTTATCTCATCCTCGGAAAGTCCGCTTGAGGCGGTGATCCTGATTGACTGTTCTTTGCCGGTGCCCTTGTCTTTGGCGGAGACATGGAGAATGCCGTTTGCATCAATGTCAAACGTAACCTCTATCTGGGGGATGCCCCTCGGGGCAGGAGGGATGCCCACTAATTCAAAGTTTCCCAGCAGTTTGTTGTCAGCGGCCATTTCTCTTTCTCCCTGGCATATTTTAATGGACACTGCCGGCTGGTTATCGGCGGCCGTGGAAAATATCTGACTTTTCTTGACCGGGATAGTAGTGTTTTTTTCAATCAGCTTGGTGAAAATTCCCCCGAGAGTTTCAATACCAAGTGACAGTGGAGTAACATCGAGGAGGAGCACATCTTTGACTTCACCTTTCAGTACCCCTGCCTGAATTGCAGCACCGTCAGCAACCACTTCGTCCGGGTTCACTTCCTTTGAGGGCTCTTTCCCGAAGAATTCCTTTACAACCTGCTGGACCCTTGGAGTCCGGGTCTGTCCTCCTACGAGGATTACTTCCTGAATATCAGACGCGCTGAGCCCCGCATCTGCTAACGCTGTTTTGCATGGCCCGACGGTCCTGTTAATAAGGCCTTCGGTAAGCTGCTCGAATTTGGCACGGGACAGCTTCACGACCATATGTTTAGGCCCGGTAGCATCAGCGGTAATAAACGGCAGATTAATTTCTGTCTCCATTGCGGATGACAATTCTATCTTTGCCTTTTCAGCACTCTCCTTTAATCTTTGCAGAGCCATTTTATCATTACGAAGATTGATGCCGTTGTCTTTTTTAAATTCATCAACCAGCCAATCCATTATTATAATGTCGAAGTCGTCCCCGCCGAGGTATGTATCGCCGTTGGTAGATTTAACTTCAACTACCCCTTCGCCAATTTCTAAAATAGAAATATCGAAGGTACCGCCGCCGAGGTCATATACGGCTATTTTCTCTTCCTTCTTTTTATCCATACCGTAAGCCAGAGAGGCCGCAGTCGGCTCATTAATTATTCTCAAAACATTCAGGCCTGCAATCTTGCCTGCGTCTTTTGTCGCCTGGCGCTGGCTGTCATCAAAGTATGCGGGCACTGTGATGACCGCGTCGGTTACGGTTTCGCCAAGATAGTCCTCTGCAGCCTGCTTCAGTTTCTGGAGGATCATTGCGGAAATCTCAGGCGGAGAATATGCCTTTCCATGACATTCCACATGCGCGTCACCATTGCCAGCTCTGATAATTTTGTACGGCAGTTTTTTCTGAGCTTCTTTTGATTCACGGGAATCAAACTTTCTTCCCATCAGTCTTTTGATAGAGAAAACCGTATTTTCAGGGTTTGTTATTGCCTGTCTTTTGGCAATCTGCCCGACTAATCTTTCCCCCTTGTCAGTAAAGGCTACTACTGACGGAGTGGTTCTCGTACCTTCCTGGTTAGCGATAACCGTTGGCTCGCCACCCTGCATTACCGATACAACCGAATTGGTCGTTCCAAGGTCTATTCCGATCACTCTTCCCATAAATCTCTTCCTCCTCTGAAGATTCCTTTGTTTTTATTTTTACGTATTCGTTTTTAAAATGGATTAATTATCGGTGCTGTTGTCTCTCGATGTCCCGGACAGAGATGGTTTTTTTGCTACTCCTACAAGGGCTGCTCTTAACACCCTGTCCTTCAACATATAGCCCTTTCTAAACTCTTTTACCACAGTGTGTTCGACCGCGTCCTCAGACTCAATCTGAGACATGGCATGATGAACAAAGGGATCAAACGGTTTACCCAATGCATCTATAGTTACCAACCCGTGCTTTTCAAGCACGGCTTTCAGCTCTTTGAGGGTCAGTTGAACTCCTTCGGCCAGGGCATTTGACGCTTCGTTGCCCGCGGAGTGCTGAAGTGCCAACTCGAGATGATCAATAACAGTCAGGAAATCGGTCAACAATTCTTCATTCGCATATTTAAGGAGTTCCTCTTTATTCCTGGCTGCAACTTTCTTGTAATTTTCAAAATCGGCATAGAGCCTGATATATTTTTCTGTCGCTTCATCGAGAGATTTTTTTAATGTTTCACTATTGTCATGTTCGGTAACAGATTCACGTGAAGGGTCTTGTTCCGGGACCTTCTGTTCAATATCTTCAGAAAGCTGTTTTTCTTCTTCTTCTGACATGTATATAAATCTCCTTCAAGATTTCCCAGGGTTATTTACGTTTCTGATAATATCTGTGTAAGTGCTTTGGCGGTATGATCTACAATTGAAATCATTTTTTTATAATTCATCCTGGTCGGACCGATTATTCCCACGGCTCCGCCGACCGATTTATTTTTAGTATACGTCGACACCACCATACTTAATTCACTCATTGCGGGAAAGATGTTTTCCATCCCAACAAATACCTGAGTCCCTTTAGACTCACTTATCAGTTGAAGTAATTTTAGCATAAACCGTTTGTCTTCAATAGCCCTGAAAATTTCTTTAATCTGCTTCATGGTAGCAAAGTCGGGAAGGTTGGATGTGCCGGAAAGACCGTTTAAAGAAAAATCGTCATTTTCCAGGGGAATAATATCTTTACAGAGATAGAGCAGGTTGGCGACCAGCTGATCGCACATGGTCTTTTCCTTGTACAATTGATAGGCTATTTTTTCCCTGACTTTCCTTATGGTAAGTCCGCTGAATTCGCAATTCAATTGATTAGATGCCATGTCAAGATGCTTCTGGGTATATATTTTATCGAGTTCAATAATCTTGTTTTTAACTACCCCTTCATCTGAAATGATCACGGCCAGTACTTTTTTGTTTTCATATTTAATAAATTTAATACGCTTCAATAAGATTTCTTCTGTTTTCGGGGGGGTAGCTATCGCAAGGTAGCGGGAGAATAAAGAAAGGGTTCTGGTGGCTTCTTTGACGAGTGAATCACTATCCTGTGTGATAGTGCTGAGCCTCTCAGAGAGCTCCTTTGTAAGATCAGAATTAATAGATATGGTTTGCTCATCCATAAGAGTATCAACATAAAACCTGTACCCTTTTTCCGTAGGCACTCTTCCCGCTGATGTATGAGGTTGAGTGATATATCCCATCTCTTCCAACTTAGACATTGTATTTCGAATAGTAGCCGGGGATAAGCCAACTGGGAATCGCTGGCTGATTAAGATTGACCCGATGGGAATATTAAGGTCTATGTGACTTTGAATTATTGCCCATAGTATTTCTTTTCGTCTCTTATCAAGTTTACTCATATGAATTAGCACTCTCAAGTGAAGAGTGCTATACTATAGCAACTGTCATAAGTGTGTGTCAAGAATTTGAAATATTATGAATGATTGATGTTTGTACAAGGTTTTGTGGATATAAAAACCCGATAAATCAAGTTGTTATTGATATTGTACTGTGTTCTGTTGAGGTAGTTTTCCTGAAAAGAATCATGAAATGCAAAAGAAAAATATTTAAATTTATTAGAATATCTGAGATAATTCAAGATATATTCAGTAAAGCATGATTATATGTCTTTAATAGGGAATAAACACTGATTTTAAAGTATTGACTGAGTATATGATTTGTGGTAAAAATATCATGCTTAAAGCTTGATAACATTCAAGGTGAGAAGTAATTTTATTAGGCTATGGTAGTTTCATGGCCTATATTTTTTCACTGTTGATGGTGGTATAATATACTTAGAGGTAAATCTCCTTTAATTATATCTGATCTTTGAGAACTAAAAAGTAGGCCCGCAGTCAATTTATAATTGAGAGTTTGATTCTGGCTCAGAACGAACGCTGGCGGCGCGCTTAACACATGCAAGTCGAACGGGTCAAAGACGGAACACAGAGTTCAGAACCCGGATAACAGGCAATACAAGGAAAAGGAGTCTGTATTCTGTGTTCTGTCTTTGATTAGTGGCGAACGGGTGAGTAACACGTAGGTAACCTGCCCTCAGGATTGGGATACTCCCGAGAAATCGGGCTCAATACCGAATATGACCCCGGGGTGAAATGCCCAGGGGTAAAAGCTCCGAGCAATCGGGGCACCTAAGGAGGGACCTGCGGCCTATCAGCTTGTTGGTGAGGTAACGGCTCACCAAGGCAGAGACGGGTAGCCGGACTGAGAGGTCGATCGGCCACACTGGAACTGAGACACGGT
>DKBK01000038.1 GCA_002451135.1 Nitrospiraceae bacterium UBA6902 | reverse complement strand
ATTCCGGATCCATAATCACTGTATCCATAATAATTGCTTGAATATCCAGCCGTTATTACCAAATTCATCAACTACGTTTACCCAGGAACCCCTTGCCTTGATTATTTTAAACGAATCATAAGTCACCGCAGGGCTTAAGAGGGTCGTGTTAAAGTTTCTGCCCGGACCGGTCCGTATATTTATATTATTCTTTTTGACAACGGCGCATTTGAACTTGCTCGTTACCAGTTTCTTATAAATCCAGTGCTCATCTCCGTCTACATCTTTCACTTTATACCATGCCCCTTTCTGAGTTATCTTTTTGAACGGCATATACTTGAAAACTTCCCATGTCTTCTCGTATTGTGTTCCCGGGCCGCTTCTGAGATTGGCATCAGAGACATTGACGCACAATGCATGGGCATAGCTATTCAAGGCCAATGTTATGTACATGGCTATGTAAAAAAACAGAATACCCTTCATAATATTTTTCAGATCCACCTCCCTCGATGGCAAATGACTGCTGAAGATAGTATAATTATGGAACCAAACCTGCTGGAAGTTTGGAGATTTTTTGTCTCTGTGTCAGTGTAACTGTGATATCTGGCAACAGTCAGGCCGTTTATTGATACTGTTCTCAGTTAATGAATGAATAATTCACATCTGTCCATTTTATCGGTTTATCCTTCATCCCCGCAGAAGCTCGGTGAGGTTCTCTGGAGGATAGCCAGGAGTCTTTGAAAACACTGGATCCACTTTTTCAAGGGAATAACAATCCGATATGTAAACCNNCACATTTAATTTCATTAAATAAGACTATAGCAATCTAATACGATTGATATTTATTTAATATGCTAAGCATTTGTTAATATAATAGATTACTGCTTCTAAGTCAAGGAGGCCTCGGTCATGGAACAGAAAGTCAGCTATGAGGAGAAAATCGTATTGAACGTCCGCAAAATAATGCGTGCAATAGACATGCATTCAGCAAGCCTTGCCCGTAAGTACGGGCTGACCTCTCCCCAGCTTATCTGTCTCAAGAGGCTTGCCGAGTCAGGGGAAACACCCCCCGGGGCCCTTGCGAAGTCAGTGCATCTCAGCCACGCTACCGTGACAGGCATTATCAGCCGCCTTGAGGGCAAAGGCCTGATTGAGAGAAGCAGAAGTCTGGAAGACGGCAGGAGTTTCCTCATAAAAATAACAGGTGAGGGCCTTTCCATGCTTGAATCGTCTCCGTCAGTGCTTCAGGAGCAATTCATGCATGAGCTGTCCAGGCTTGCAGACTGGGAGAAAACCATGATACTGTCATCTCTTCAGCGCATTACATCCATGCTGTCTGTGGAATCGCTTGACGTGGCCCCTGTCCTGACAACCGGTCCGGTTGAGGCCTCAGCCGAAGAAATCACCGACCTTCTTTTATCAGACGGGAAGGATAGCCCGGGTCAAACCGGGGAATGAATCAAGAGCGGTCAAGGCGCTGGCTCACGGGAAAGGGAAACGCTATCTTCTGCTGGCCCTTGGTGCCGGCCTTCTTCTTACAGCAGGTTTCGCCCGTACACGTCGGGGCTTCGTTATCATCGGCCTGGGCGCCTTAAATTTTTTATCATCCCTGAGCCTGATCTCTATCGACTCCCCGTCTCTTAGCAGCATCACCTTGTCTGCCTGGATATCAGAAACCACGAACCCCCCGACCTCATCATTCACATAGTAAATGTGAGTTCTTTTCGTAGATGGGTTTTCAAAGATCGCAAATTCCGTATTGGTCATTATCATCGTTCCAAAGAGCTGGGGCTTTTCTGCCGGAGAAAGAGGGCGGATAGGTTCAGGTGCTTTTGTGCGTATCGATCTTGAGGGGTGAAAGAGGTTATTCTGAACTATAACATTGAAGGCGGTTTCGTTTAATGTCCCTTCTTTTCCCGCGGTACGTTCCGGCTTATGGACCCGTGCCTGCTGCTGATCTGCAATCTCCGGAATATCTAACGTGGTTGTCCATGCATCATATAATTTAGACCCAAGCAGGATGATCACAGTAAATAGCACTACATTTAAAAGGAAATAGTGTCGAATCATTATTTATTTAGCCTGCTAAATAAATATATTGGAGAATTAAATTACAAGAACTGAAATTATTTGATAATTTTATTTATTTTTATTTTTACTTGCAGATTATGCTTAATATATTAAATTTTATTTATTATGTCAAGGATGGTAGTATAGAGACGGATTCTTGATAGGGACGTAGGGAAGGATGAGGTCAGACCTGCATATTGGATTTAATATCTCAATAATGAAACCTGCCCTGAGCGAAAAATCTGCCAGCGATCTTTTGCATTTGTTAATAATGCGGCGGTATTTCGTCTTTCAGGTGTCCTCTTGTGGCTATGCCGGATGAATCCCCGTTATGGTTAATGAGGTGTTTCAGGGTTTCGTGCAGCGCATCTATCTGTTTCTGCTGATTGTAGACGGTATCGCTGAGGTCTTTTATTATGTTTTCCTGAAAGGCTATCTTTGCTTCAATTTCCACCACACGTTTTTCATTCATCTATGCTCACTCCATCTTTTATTTTTTCTTCTTTCCCGTCTTTGAGGACTTCTTCTTTCTCTTCTTCCTGTTCGCTTCCCATTGCTCTTGTGCATCGATCATCTCCTGGAGACTGAGGCCCTCTCCGGATGAACTGACGATGTTATCGTAATCTTTTTTGTAGAGCTTTATGACCTGAATATCTTTATTTATGAGCTGCTGGATATCCTCAAGAAGTCCTTTTTCCTCTTTGCTGCAGAATGAGATCGCTTCACCCAAATTGATGCCGCGGCCGGTCCTTCCAACCCTGTGCACGTAAATTTCGGGCTGATCCGGAAGATCATAGTTAATTACATAATCAACATCCGGCACGTCAATCCCGCGGGCAGTAATGTCCGTGGCGATCATGATGCGGCAGCGGCCTTCCTTGAACTTTTTCATCACCTCAGACCGCTCGTCCTGATTCTTGTCCCCGTGGATAGTCACCGTGTCTATATGCACCCTCTCCATGGCCTTTGCCACCCGCTCGGCACGGACCCGGGTCCTGACAAATACAATGATCTTGCTTTCTGGATTATCTTTAATAAATCTTTCGAGAAAATACCGCTTGTCATCCATTTCCACCCACATGACAAAGTGCGAGACATTCTTTGAGACAGGATCCTCGGGTGCTACCTGGATACGTATTGCAGAGCCCTTCACCTGCGAGAAGGCGAGCTTTTTGATCTCCTTGCTGATCGTGGCTGAGAAGAAGAGTGTCTGGTGCTTCTGTGTGAGCTTCCTCTTCACATATGTGATGTCATCAATAAACCCGAGGTCAAGCATATGGTCGGCCTCATCAAGTACAAGGGTACTGATTCGCGAGAGGTCAACGTACCCCTGACTGATAAGATCAAACATCCGCCCCGGGGTCGCAATAAGTACGTCGATTCCGTGCTGGAGCTTTTTAACCTGGGGGTCCTGCTCAACCCCGCCGTACAAAGCAAAGGGCTTGACCTTTGTGTGACGCGCAAGTTTTTCAAAGACCTCCCCGATCTGCATCGCCAGTTCACGCGTGGGGACCATGACAATGCACTTGATCCCATAAGAACGCCTGCTGCTCTTCTCCCTGTGGATCATGTCAATCAGGGGAATCGCAAAAGCAGCCGTCTTCCCGGTCCCGGTCTGTGCAATGGCCAGGACGTCCTCCCCTTTCAGGATTGAAGGGATGGCCTTAAACTGTATGTTCGTAGCCCTTTTGAAACCCATCAATGCAAGGTTCTTTTTAATTGTGTCTGCTATATGGTACTTCTCAAATTTCATGGATTCAAGTTGCGTTCGTGCGTACGTGCTTCCCAATCTGGAAATTACTTATAATTATACTGGAATCGCGGGGCGAGTGGGTGGCCTCACCCCTTTCTTCTCCATTGTGTTCCTTCTCTCACACGAGAGTGCAACGACCTGAGACTACTCCGGTTCTCTCCGAAAGACGAACCGAGGAACTGGAAAGGATCTGGATGAAAAGTTACATTGCGCCGGGTTGCTTCAAGTGAATTATCAGAGTTTATTAAAAATCCTGACATCGCCAAAGGGCTCAATGAGTTTGTCGGGGTAACGGAACATATCATATGTGGCAGGGGCAAATTGCATGATCTCTGACGTGAGACATTGATCAATAAATACCTCCAGAAGCAGGGGATCAAAGGCATTTCCGTTCATAGACTTCATGATATTCAATGCTTCATCCACATGATATCTCTTGCGGTACTGTCTATCGCTTGTGAGGGCATCATAGACATCTGCGATGCTAACGATTCTGGTTTCCAGAGGAATATCTTTACCCTTCATACCGCAAGGATACCCTTTTCCGTCATATCGCTCATGATGATACCGTATAATATTGATAATCGGCTGAGACAAGTTGAGATGTCCTGCCACGTTGGCTCCCAAGCCTGGATGTTTCCTGAGTACGGTATGTTCCTCATGAGTCAGGTTGTCTTTCTTATTCAGGATGTGTTCCGGAATGTGTATCTTTCCGATGTCATGAAGCAGGCCGCCGTATTTTATATTTTCAGTATTTTCAGAAGACATGCCGGATGCCTGAGCCAGCATTAACGCATAGGCCGCAACCCTGCTGCTGTGCCCAAGGGTATAGAGATCTTTTATTTCCACCGCCTGTGCAATTGACAGCAATGTGTCACTGTTTTCTTGTTTCAGTGATTGAGATATGTGGTATTGTATGATCACTTCCTTCACATTCTGATCGAGGTCATCGCCGATCCATGGCTTCATAATGACTCTGGATACGCTGCCGCTGTATATCGCATTCACCGCGGTCGTCAGGTCTGCATCACTCGTAATCAGGATTTTCTTTGTACCGGCGGAAAGGACACTGACTTTTGACAGCAGATCAATTCCCTTTGTTCCGGATAAATGATTATCTGCAACGACAACGGCTATTTTTTCGTGAGCAATGACATCAAGGGCTTCCCCCGCGTTCAGCGTGAGCAGAAAGCGAATGCCGCTGCCTGCAAATGTTCTTTCTGCGGAGCGGAGGACATATTCATCTTCAGAGACAAACAGGACGAGTGCCGACTTCTCTTCTTCTCTGTGGAAATAACTCATTCAATCCTTCCCTTAAACTACCCCTGCCTCTTATGGATAATATCGGCCTGTTGCCATACTTTCTTAATAGAGGGAGATTGATTCCCGGTCTTTTTAACTTCCCACGGAAGTCCTTTCCCTCAGATTCAGCGGAACCTCTTTTTCGTGCGCTCTCCTTGACGAACTATATGAAGGAATGCTATTATCACACAGAGTTTTAGAAGTTTTTGTAGTTGATGAGGCCACGAAGATTTTTGATCTTCGTGATTTTTTTTAATTGTTGAGACCTTCTGAGATTTTAATTTATAGATAAGGAGGCAACGATGGCATTACGTTCTGGTATGTACAGCAGCAATAAGCGCAAAAAAGAACTCCAGAGACAGAAAAAACAGGAAGAGAAAAGACTGAGACGCCAAAAGGACACTAAGAATCCTTCACAGGGTCCCGATGAAACAGAGTCAATGAATGCTGAACCAGGACCATCTGAAAGTACAACTGGAGAAACGGATTAATACCCGGCCCGATTTCTCCCCCTTTATTCAAGGGGCAGTACCTGATAAAATCCGTAACATACAATAGCTAATCCATTAAATCTAAATATAAAGGAGTTAACACATGACAGAAGCAAAAGGCTTGAATAAACCGGTAAAGCTGAAAAATGATCTCGCAGAGTTTCTGGGAGCAAGAGAACTTCCCAGGACAGAGATCACCAAAAAACTGTGGGACTATATTAAAGCGAACAAACTTCAGACAAAGACTGAAAATGGAAATCCTGAGAACGCAGGAAAGTTCATCGTGGCAGATGCGAAACTGCTCCCGATCTTCAAACACACAAAATCCACGAGTAAATCAGGCACGCTCACTGACCTTACAAATCTGCATGAGGGCCAGACAATTAATATGATGCAGATGGCCGCTGTTGTTGCTGCAAACATAGAATAAATGTAAATAGGGGGGGAGCGGGAAAGTGAAAAAAATAAGGAACCCGCATATAGCGGGTAGTTAATTTATTTTCTTCCCAGCTTACCCGCTTGCACGCTTCCCCACTTTTCTTATTCGGAGCATACGTGTGACCAATAACGATATCCTGCGCCGTATCCGCTATGTCTTCGACTTTAACGATTCGAAAATGATTGCGTTATTTTGCTTAGCTGATTATCAGGTAACGCGGGAGCAGATCAGCGGTTGGTTAAAAAAAGATGATGATCCCGCATATCAGAAATGCAGCGACACCCAGCTGGCAATTTTCCTGAATGGGTTAATTAACGATAGACGGGGCAAAAAAGAAGGGCCACACCCCCAGCCGGAGCAGCGTTTAACGAATAATATCATTTTCAGAAAATTAAGGATCGCATTAAACCTGCAGGCCGAAGATATACTCAAAATTCTGGACCTTGCTGGTGTGCACATCAGCAAACACGAATTAAGCGCGTTTTTCCGCAGGCCTGACCATAAACACTACCGTGAATGTAACAATCAGATCTTGCGTAAGTTTCTCACAGGCATGCAGCTTACATATCGCGCTGAGATTCAATAGAAAGCAGGGTTCAGCCTGAGGCATGAGCGCAATAGAGCATCGAAGGGGCTTGGGAACAACCATAAGACTTGTAATAAAACATATGGACACGGCCCGGCTGATATCAGCAATGGTGTATGAGTTGTTACCGCGGGCCAAGCCATGGGGGACTGTCCTCAATATTTATACGTGAGTCAACGAGGGGAGCAGGGCAGGAGAAAGACATGCTTTCATATACTACATAAAGGTGAGTTTCTCGGTAGCGGAAACAATAACAAACACTTCATCGTTATTACTTTGCACGTCAGCAGGTGTCATAAAAAAACCCCTATGGTTTATATCATAATTTAACGTATACCCGATTATGATCTCGCCATCTTTGAAGTGGACCTGGATCTTATTTCCCTCCCATAGTCTGAGATCTTTATATTCGTCCTTACGGTGCGTGTCTCCTTTAAAATCTTTAACAAAGAAGACCGCTTTCAGCTTGTCCACTTCTACTTCTGACACTTGTCCGCTCAGACTTCTCACATGAAAAGATGCTCCCTCGGGCGAAAAATCAACAGTAGTCCCCTTTAATAATGAACCGTCCCTGAATCTTGCTACAATTTTTTTAACCTTCATTACTCCCTCTTGTCTATCAATTTTCCATTATATCATTTTGCCCATGAAGACATAAACAGCAATTCATACTGCCTCGCATGTTTTCTATCCTTTTCGACTTTCCCGAAATCCCCGGCACCTGTATGACAGAAAATTGCCGTGAGGTTTGACAATAGACAACATACAAGAGATTCCCTGAAAGCAGCTCTTCCTGAACAGTCCGTCTCTTTAAATAATATTCAAGAATGCAATTGTGAACAGGCAGAAGAGGAACAAGAAAGTCCATACTGAAACGTATTCTCACAAAAAAAGGGTCTCGTCTTTATCCTTGACAAATATGTCACGATGAAAGATCTGACCCCTCAGACTCCTCAATTGATTACCGGCCCCCCTTTTCAGAATATGGAGAGCCACGCATAATGGCCGGAAGTGGTCTACTGGACTTCACCCGCGGGCATAGACTCTATTTTAGTGATAAGCCCTTTCACGGTCTTCTTCTCAGTCTGGACGCCTTTTGCGTCGCCCATCTTCTCGACTTCCTTAAGGTAATGTTGCAGTGCGGTCATAACAGCAACCGCCTCCAGATTAGTCAATTTCAAATGCATCGCCTTGATCTCCTTTCTATGCAGTATATGTTATGTGCAATCATCCGATTGCAATGTTAATACATGTAACCATGGCAAATTCATCCCTCTGTATCACTTATATCACTCATTAAGGACACTGTCAACAGGGTGTATGCGTCACGGTCAATTTCGACATGGCCACCTCTGACAGGCGATAATCAAAAGTACTGAATTCGGGTGATCCCTTTCCTGTATGTGCCCCGTTGCTGCCAACTGCCGCATGGTGGACCTCTTTTTATCACGGGAGTATAATTATCATATGAACAACATCTGGAACTTCGGCTATAATCTCGCGCTCTCACTATGGGTGGGCGGTATATCCATCTTTACTTTCATAATTACCCCGGTCATTTTCAGGTCTTTTGAAAGGGACATGGCGGGAAAGATCGTGGGGGAGCTCTTTCCCGGTTATTTAATGTATAACCTGGCGCTTTCTGTCATATCCTTCTTTCTGCTTATTACAATACGGCCCCTGCTTGCGAAATCGGGATTTAAACTGTCATTAATTCTTGTCGCGTGCGCCGTCATTATAAACCTCTTTGTAGTATTTAAATTACATCCGGAGATAGTAAAGGTAAAACAGGAGGTCCATTCTTTTAACGCCTCGGCTGATGAATCTCCTGCGAGAAATAAATTCAGGAAATTACACGCGGTAAGCGCGTCACTGAACCTCCTGCTCCTCGCAGACGGCATTACCCTTCTTTTCATCAGCAGCATGTTGAAAAAACAGTAGCGGTGGAATGAGAGGAGGAGGATTCCCTTCTTGCATCTGACCCCATCCTTTCTCCCTGACCATCATCCATCACACTTCCAACGAAAGCCCCTCGCCGTGTTACACTTAAACCATGCCCAGCAATATGTAAGGATCGCTGGAACGCTTCAGGCGCCTAACCCATTCAATCAGTTTATCGGCTGAACAGTTCAAGCGGCTGGCACAGTTATTCTTATAAACCCGGAGTAACATATGGCTTTGATAAGTTTAAAGGATGTAAGGCTTGCGTTCGGCAGCCCTGAACTGATCGACGGGGTATCTCTGCAGATCGAACGCAGGGAGCGGGTCTGCCTGGTAGGCAGAAACGGGGCAGGCAAATCCACCCTTATGAAGATTATCAGCGGCGAGATCACCCATGACGCGGGAGATATCATACGCGAGCAGGGGCTGCGGATTGCCTCGCTTGACCAGGAAGTTCCGCAAGACCTGTCCGGCACCGTGTTTGAGATAGTGGCAGGCGGTCTCGGCAATATGGTCGGCCTGCTTACGGAATACCATTCTGTAAGCCATCGTCTCTCCCGTGGAGACTCAGGAGCAATAACTGAACTTGAACGGATACAGCACCTGATCGAGTCCTCAGGAGGTTGGCAGATTCAGCAAAGGGTGGAGACCGTGCTTTCACGCCTCGGTCTGGATCCTGACGCCCAGGCAGCTGACCTCTCTGGCGGCTACAAGAGGAGGGTACTTCTTGCGAAGGCGCTCGTAAACGAACCGGACCTCCTGCTTCTGGATGAACCGACAAACCATCTCGATATCACCTCGATCGGCTGGCTTGAGGAATTCCTTCTCGATTACCGCGGCTCCATACTTTTCATAACCCATGACCGGAAGTTTCTCCAGACACTGGCAATCCGCATAATAGAACTCGACCGCGGCCAGCTCACTGACTGGCACTGTGATTACACAACTTATCTGACACGCAGGCAGGCCGAGCTCGATGCAGAGGCCGCGCACAACGCACTCTTCGACAAAAAGCTCTCCCGTGAAGAGGCGTGGATACGCCAGGGGATAAGAGCCCGGCGCACCCGCAATGAAGGACGGGTGACTGCATTAAAGGAGATGCGGAAGGAGCGCCATGCGAGGCGCACACAAACCGGGAGTGCCAGGATGGTCCTGAACGAAGCCGAGAAGTCGGGCAAACTCGTTCTCGAGGCTGAGGGGATCAGCTGTTTTTACGAAGGCCGTCCCCTCTTCCGTGAATTCTCCACGACCATCATCCGTGGTGACAAGATCGGGATTATAGGCCCGAACGGCTCCGGCAAGACCACGCTGATAAAGATGCTCCTTGGATTAATCGAACCCCACAGCGGCTCCATACGCAGGGGAACCAGGATCGAGGCCGCTTATTTTGACCAGCATCGTGAGCAACTGGCTGACGAAAAATCCGTAATGGACAACGTGGCGGACGGCTCCGGGTACGTGACGGTCAATGGAAAGACAAGACACGTAATCGGCTATCTCGAGGATTTCCTCTTCCCCCCGGAAAGGGCGCGCTCGCCGGTAAAGGTCCTGTCAGGCGGTGAGCGAAACCGTGCTCTGCTGGCAAGGCTTTTTACCAAACCGTCAAACGTACTCGTAATGGACGAACCGACCAATGACCTCGACACGGATACCCTCGAACTCCTCGAGGAGATGCTGATGGATTACGAAGGCACCGTCCTCCTTGTCAGCCATGACAGGGCATTTCTCAATAACATCGTCACAAGCACCATAGCATTTGAGGGTGACGGAAGGCTTGAAGAATATGTGGGCGGCTATGACGACTGGCTGCGGCAGCGCAGACCGGCAGCCCGGACACGTACAGAAAAGGCTCCCAAGCCGGAAAGGCCCCGCCCCAGGCAGGAGCGTCCACGCATCCTCACATTTAAAGAAAAAAAAGAACTTGCGGGATTGCCTGCGCTGATCGAATCTCTTGATGCAGAGCGCGACGAACTTTATAAAATGCTTGCAGATCCTGAATTCTACCGGCAGGAGGGACGCAGGGTAGCCGAGACAAATGCGAGAATCAGGGAACTCGACAATGAGATCACTGAAGCTTATGCCCGGTGGGAGTTTCTGGAATCAATCTTCAATTCTCAGCCTGCGTAGGAACACAAGGGATTTTCTGCCTTCAGCAATCAGTGGTCAGCTTTCATCTCAATATGAAGGCATCAGTTCCAAAGAACCGCATGGGAAACCGGGGGAGCACATCTGATTCACATTATGCCTTACCTGCCCCCGCATTTAAGGTCCAGGCCTTCTTCCAGGGTAGTAGCCTCATCAAGCAGGTCCTGGGCCTCTTTATGATACGGCTCTTTTTTGAGGATCTTTTCTATTATGACAATCGCCTTGCATGGCGACTGCTCATCGTACAGAAGATAGGAGGCCTGGGCCAGCATCGGAGAGACCAGTTTATCAAGCTCTTTTTTGGCAGAAGCAGACCTGGGATTCAGAAGAAGCACCTTGCTGTACTCGTCATACGCGCTGCCGTATTTTCTGGTAACGTTAAATTCATTCCCGTTCTGAAAATATGAAATAATTTTTTTTGAGGCATCGAGCCTCTTTCCCGCAGCTGCATGCTCGGGATAAGTACTCACGACCTTCTGATAATTATCGATCGCCTCTTTATATTTTTCCGCCTGAAATAATTTCTCCCCCTTATTAAAGGTCTCCTCTATATTCTTCATATCCAGTTTTGCCAGGTTCTGCTTCTCGGGTTTCTGCGGAGGTTCCTCTTTGACAACTTCCTCTTCCTTCACAACCTCGGCATCTTTTACAGGCTTCTCCACTCGTTCGGGCCTCACCTTTGCCGCCTGGTATGATGGCTCCATTTTCTCAAGAACAGGGACCCTGATCTTCAGTCCCACATGCACCTTATTGATGTCTTTAATGTCATTGAAATCTGCGATAATGTCATATTTCATTTTGTCGCCGTAATACTTTTGTGCCAGCATGGACAGGGATTCACCGGACTGGAGGGTATATTCAATATATTCTTTGTAGTCCTTTGCCGGCACCTCTGTGATCACTTCTTCGGGCTTCTGAGCGGCACCATACCTTGACGTGTCCGAGAGTTCTCTCAAAAACCCCAGGGCCTCCCGGTTTTCAGGATCCAGGAAGAGCGCCATAAGAAACTCCTTTTGGGAAGCCCCCTGGTCTCCTGTCTGAAAATAAGATTTNNTACCCGTGAACGTATGTCGCTGTTGTACGGGTCGGCAGACTGCAGGTCCTTCAGCGTATTAAGGGCCTTTTTAAACTGCTTCTTTTCCTCATATTCCCTGGCCAGGGCCAGGAGTTCAGAATTGTCACGTATGATCCTGTCCTCCCCCGGCCTCTGCACCCTCGGCGCCTCTTTCAATCCGGCACAGCCGAGGAGTGAACCCATGCAAACAATACTTAGAAAGATCTGCAATGTGCTACGACGCATCTTCCTCATCACAGTCCTTTCAGATCGAGTAGATTGTCATAACGGCCGTCGTATACCGTTTTGGGCTGGAATGACTTCAGCTTGCTGATAAATTTCCCGATAGGGGTGCCTGCAAGGATCTGTACGCGGTTGACCTCAAAGGGTTTGTTAAAAACAGGATTGTCCCTTTTCCTTACGACCTCTCCATCATTGACCGTTGCCCCGAATACGGTCAGGCCACCTTCATACCCGGCCTTCTTCACCCTTTGGATGAAACTCTCATTAAACTGGCCATAAGGGTACGCAATATATTTTATCTTCTTCCCGATTTCCTGTTCGATCAGATTCTTGGGTATGAGCAGCTCATTGTCGAGTCTCTTCCTGTATTCCCCTTCTGTTTCTCCCTCCCTTTTCCACGGTATTTTCGGTTCATGGGTCCTGGAATGGACCTGAATGTCAATGCCTCCAGCGCTCATCTCTCTCATCATGTCCCAGGTCAATGCCATCCTGTTGCCCGCAGAGATAAAGTCGGTATATATAAATATCGTTGCCGGGAAGCCGTATTTTTTCAGAATGGGATACGCAGCGGTATATACGGCCCTCCAGCCATCATCAAACGTGATGACCACTGACTTATCAGGGATCCCCTGCTTCAGGTTTAGGAAATTGTAAAAACTCTCGAGAGACATCACGTGGTACCCGTTGTGGTGAAGGTATGACATCTGCTCTTCAAATTCCTGCGGGGTGACCTGCATTTGAGATCGGGATGGTTCTCTTATATCGTGGTATGTTAGGATTGTAACAAGCTGATACCCGTCGGCCTTTATTCCTCCGGTATCATAGGTGAAGGGAGACGACAGACGGGACCATGCCAAAGGCGCCTCTATAATCGTCTCCTCAGGTTTAGCCTCCGGTTTGACCTCGGGTCCCGGCGTTGGTTCTATCTTTACTGCCGCGCATCCGGTAATCGAAAGGACGAGAATCGGTACTAACACCCCTTTAATTATTCGTCGTAATTTAGATATTGCGATCATCGACTTGTTCCCTCCCAGACCGTTCCTGCATGAATTTTGCCATTTCCGCCTTTGTGCATTCTGTCTCAGGATGGGCCCTGACAAACAGGAGCAGGTCTTCGTACACTTCCCTCGCAGTCTGATAACGCCGTGACCGTTCCGGGGTGAGGGACTTCATTATAATCCTGTTTAACTCCTCAGGCACATCCGTCCGGACCTGTGCTATGGGTGTAATTTCAGCATTACATGCCAGTTTCAGTATCTCCTGCAGTGTACTCCCATCGTACACTTTATGACCTGAAAGCAATTCATAGCAGATAAGCCCAAGGGAAAATATATCAGATCTCCGGTCCATTTTACCGGAGGCAGAGGCCTGCTCGGGCGACATATAATGAAGTTTCCCCTTGACAATGCCGACCGTGGTCTGCTTTGACTGACGCTGGGCTGCCCTCGCAATGCCGAAATCTACAATCTTCACATTACCTTCAAGAGATATCAATATGTTCTGCGGGCTGATGTCCCTGTGCACGATATTCAGCGGCTTACTGCTGAAATCATCCACCTTATCATGGGCATAATCAAGTCCCCTGCATACTTCCTCCATAATATAAATAACATGACTTACCGGAAACGTCCCTGTACATGAATTCATGATCGAAAGGAGATTTTCACCATCTACATATTCCATGGCAATAAAATAATGCCCCCCGATATTGCCAAAGTCATACAGGGTGGCAATATTGGGATGTTTAAGCTGGGACGCAACATTGGCCTCATCAAGCAGCGCGGTGATATAGTCCTTGTCATTCGCCCTTTCCGAAAGGATCCTCTTGACCGCCACCCTCATCCTGAACTTCCCTATCTCTTTCCTGGCAAGAAAGAGCTCTCCCATGCCCCCTGTCGCTATCTTTTTCTCCAGGATATATGGACCAAGACGGTTACTGTCAGTCTCAATACGCGACTTCTTCTTACGTGCGGCGTTATCTCTAGCAACAATCAGTGCCGCCCCCAGCATGAACAGGGCAGAAGAGAATAAGGGGAAAAGGACATTTTTACTTTTTACGGCCCTGTCCACGTCATCATAAGAAAGTCCGAAGTGGAAGGTGCCTATCATCAGCCTTTTTTCACCCTTCCCGTAAAACACAGGTGAAGCAACGTCGACAAGGGACTTTTCATCCGCCGTACCGGCATATTTCAGCATGATAATACCGGACTCTTCAGAAGCTATTTCCTTCCCTGTAACAGGCTGATATACACTCCCGACAAGGCTCTCCGTTGTATGGGCCTTGATGACATTGTCCTTATCATCCATGATCAATGCATATATTACATGGCGGTTCTGCGCTGCTGAGAGGAGTATTGCCTTTAATTTAAAAAGGGATTCGATCTGCCAGTCACGCCGGGAAGAGCGCGAGCGCGCCAGCCAGTTCGCGGCCTCAACACTGGAAAATTGTCCTGCGATTAATGTCCCCCGGTCTATCAACTCCTGTTTGAAAGAGTTGACATTTGCGGTCATAAGATAATAGCTGCCTCCTGTGACAAGCAGCATACTTGTAAACACAATAAGGCAGGTGGTCTTTTGCCTTTCAATTATCTGACTGGCCGATCTGAAGAATTGCAGATGAAGTAATTTCTCCTTTAATCCTGAGAGTTTTGTCCTTATGGCACATGTCGTGTTCTTAATGAACGCTGTCGATTGCTCGATCAATGACTTGGACTCCATCGCAATTTAATGAGAACACATGAAGAGAAATACACATAACTCATTAGATTATCTAACAATAAATTATAACATAGCGAATAATGTAACTCAAGAAAGACGCTGCCTTATAATATCTTGAAAATAATATCAATATTAAGTATATTAAACGTTCATATCCTATTGTTCATATTGATACTATATCAAGGGGTTAGGAGGAAAATATTATGGCAAAGCAAATTGAATTACGCTGGCATGGCCGCGGCGGTCAGGGTACGGTTACTGCTGCCAAGGTGCTTGCAGACGCATGTCTGAGCGGCGGAAGATATGTTCAGGCATTTCCCGAGTACGGCCCGGAGAGGGCGGGGGCCCCGATCAGGGCGTTTAACAGGATCAGTGACCATGTAATACGGATGTACGGACCGGTCCTTCATCCCAAGGTAGTCTGCATTGCTGACGCTACATTGATGGATGCCGTCAATGTTACCGAAGGGGCGCCGGACGATGCAATCTATGTAGTAAATACCTCAAAAGACCCCGAAGCGGTGAGAGCGAAACTCAAGGCAAAAAAATCCCAGAAGGTTTATGCGGTTGATGCGACAAAGATAGCGCTCGACAGCTTTGGCAGGCCGCTCCCCAATTCATCGATGCTGGGCGCAATATGCAGGGCAACCGGGATTGTAGAGATGCCTGTGCTGCTGGAAAATGTCAAAAAGAGTTTCGGCAAAAAATTTGCGCAGAAGATCATTGACGGAAATCTCAATGCAACAAAACGCGGTTATGAGGAGGTAAAAGAGGGATGAGCAAGAAATTTTGGGAAAAACTTCCTCAGGGTTCTGTCGTCCTTGAGGCTGGAAGCTCAGCAAAATTCAAGACAGGCGGCTGGCGGGCCATGAGACCGAAATGGATAGAAGAGAACTGCATACAATGCATGTTCTGCTGGATGTATTGCCCCGACATGTCAGTCAGGGTCAATGCTGAAGGCAAGAGAGAAGACTTCAATTATGAATACTGCAAGGGCTGCGGGATATGTGCCCTCGAGTGCCCTGGCAAAAAGGGCGTAAAGGCTATTGTTATGGAAGAGGAGGGCAAATAATGGGAAAGATAGTAGCTGTAACGGGAAACGAGGCNNATCGGCGCAGCAGCAGCCGGCGGAAGGGTTGCTACTGCTACATCGTCGCAGGGACTGGCCCTTATGTGGGAGATGATGTATATCGCTGCCGGTGACAGGCTTCCTATCGTTATGCCGCTAGTAAACAGGGCCTTGTCCGCTCCCCTTAACATTCACGGCGACCATTCAGACGGAATGGGAGCACGGGACACAGGCTGGATCCAGTTCTATTCCGAGAATGCACAGGAAGCATATGACAACACCATCCAGGCATTCAGGGTCGCAGAGCACCTGGACATCCGGGTTCCTGCAATGGTCTGCTTGGACGGTTTTATCGTGAGTCACTCCATCGAGAGAGTTGAATATATAGACGACGACAAAGTAAAAAAATTCGTCGGAAAATTCAAGGCAGTGAATCCGCTCCTCGACCTTGACAAGCCCAAGAGCTACGGTCCGCTGATCCTGACCGACCTGTACCACGAATACAAGAGGGCCCAGCATGAGGTCATGACAAAGGTTGCTGACGTGGTCCTGGACGTTGCTGCTGATTTCGAAAAGATGACCGGAAGAAAATACGAACTCTTTGAAAAATACAGGATGAGCGATGCTGAGATCGCTATCGTGGTCATGAGTTCAGCCGCAGGCACGACAAAGGACATCATAGATGAGTACAGGAAAAAGGGCGTCAAGATCGGCCTGATTAAACCGAGGCTCTTCAGGCCGTTCCCGTTCAAGGAAATGGCCAATGCCCTTAAGAAAGTAAAGGCAGTTGCCGTCCTGGACAGGGCGGACTCCTTCGGCGGATACGGTCCGTTGTATTACGAAATTTGCGGCGCTGTTATGTCTCTGGAGAAAAAGCCCCTGATGATCAACAAGATATTCGGCCTTGGCGGCAGGGACTACCTCCCGGACCAGGCAGAGCAGGTAATAGACGAACTGGTCAAAATCGTAAAGTCAGGCAAAGTAAAAACGGTCAAAGAATACATTGGCGTAAAAGAATAAGGCCAGAAGCTGAGAGCTGACGGCTGACAGCTTAGAGGAGATATAAAATATGACAACGAAACCGCTTAGATTAAGAGAACTCGCAAAGGGAGAGGACAGATTCACATTCGGCCACAGGATGTGCGCCGGCTGCGGAGCGCCGATTGTCGTCAAGCAGGTGCTTATGGCAACGGATTATCCAATCATCGCATCCAATGCCACCGGATGCCTTGAGGTCTCCTCCTGTATATCATCATTTACCGCATGGAAAATCCCCTGGATGCACAGCGCCTTTGAGAATGCCGCCGCAACAATATCCGGAATTGAGGCCATGTACAGGTCCCTGGTAAAACAGGGCAAGATTGAGGACAAGCAGGTAAAATTTATCGCTTTCGGCGGAGACGGCGGCACATATGACATCGGCTTCCAGAGCCTTTCAGGCGCCATGGAGCGCGGACATGACATGATGTACATATGTTACGACAACGGCGCCTACATGAACACCGGCATTCAGCGTTCAAGCGCCACACCTTTTGGCGCGGACACTACGACATGTCCGGCAGGCGATGTAATTCCTGGGAAACTTCAGCAAAGAAAAGACCTTACGAAGATCATGGCCGCACACGGCATTCCTTATGTGGCCCAGGCTTCACCCAGCCACTGGATGGACCTGATGAAAAAAGTGCAAAAGGCCTTTGAGATAAAGGGCCCCAAATTCTTGAATGTAATATCACCCTGCAACCGAGGCTGGCGTTCAAAGACGGACGACGCGATTAAACTCAGCAGGCTCGCGGTCGATACCTGCTACTGGCCGCTGTATGAAATCGAAAACGGCGTAACAAGAATCAACGTTAAACCCAAAGAGAAGAAACCGCTTGTCGACTTCCTGAAACCCCAGGGAAGATTCAAGCATATGTTCTCAGGAGCAAACGAATGGATGCTGACACAGGCGCAGGAGTATGTAGACAGGCAGTGGGATCTTCTCCAGAAACAGGCCGCATTCTCAGGTGGAGAAGAAAAAGCTGAGGATAAACCGGGTGCAGCTCCTGCAGAAGAAAAGACAGAAGGGCAATAATTTTCATCATCAGTTCTGTCCCCTTGCTGAGGGGACAGAACTGTTACATAGCATAACAAAAGGAATCATCTGAAATTACTTACTATAGCGATTTACTGTTTGAGGTTCATCTCCTCACTGGATCGCTCACCCCTGAATCCCCCCCCAGTTACTCTCAAATCCGGCCCGAGGGAATTACCCCCTGATAATAGGTGAGGGGATAGGAAATTAGGACACATGGGTCCGCTTTCCCTGCTCTCAGATCAAAGGAGAAAGAAGCGCATGTGATTGAGTCTTGAAACTGTTCTTCATGAAGCTAGTTTTACATTTTCAAGACCTGACGCCTCATCTTTTTCCACTTTTTATGTCACATAACATTATCTCAAATGTATATTGCAGGTTTGCCCCCATTGTTTGCCGGCTCTTTTTCCGGCAAGAATTATTCTAAAGGATTTTCTGTCTTTTACCGAATCATATGTAACTCACGTTTAAAGAGAAGACGTGGGAATGAATATGATAAAAGTCAAACATTTCATTATTTCATATACAGTGCTATTGACCGTGTTGGTACACAGGAGAAATGCCTATGCGACCCAGGATACAGGAGGGTTCTTGTTAGATACAATTTTCCCGGTTGCTTTTTGTATATTATTTTTAGTCACATGGCTTTGGGCATTCATAGATATACTGAAAAATGAATTTTCAGGCTACAATAAAGGAATTTGGTTGCTGGTGGTAAGAGCTGTCCCCGTGTTCGGTTTCATTTTATATTTTCTCCTAGGACGTAAACAGAAATACAGATAAAAGCCTCTTATACGTTATCGAAAATTCAACAGCATCTTTCTCTTTGTAATTTTATAGAGTCCGCAGGAAATAATATCCGAATTGCCCTCATGTGGCATACTCCAAATAATATCGAATGTCCTTGCTGAGCAATAGGGGATGATGAGTACGATATTATTGTCAATGTCTGAGAATCAAACGGATATGCAAGGTTAACTGTCTGTCCTGGTACTGTCAGCAAGAAGAAGTCTGAAAAGCAGCTCTGGCTTGCGGTTTCCATACGTACTGCTCAAGTATGCATCCCAGATGCGGAAGGATTTTTCCCGTGCCCCTTGTGTGAGATTGCCCATCATCCCAGCAGCTACAACGTATTTTTTGATTCCGGGCTGTATGTTAGGTTCGTTTGCAAGCAGATCTCCGGCGATATCCGCCATTGTCTTCACATCGCGCCTGCCCACGGCTTTAAACAGTGCAATCCACTTATTCTCTCGCGGCGGGAGTGATTTGAAGCATGGCCCGGATTCCAAAGCACTCCACACTCCTTCCATTTCCCCTGGCCTCAAATACGGAGTCATTCTTAGAACCACGACATGGTATAAGCCGGCTTTAAGCCCCTGGAGTCCCTGCCCCTCTTGGCATTCTCGTGATGCAAGCAGTCTAAGGTCAGACGCCTCTCGAATGACATCAGGAGGTATTTCACTATATTTATAACTGAACTGTCCTTCGTGAAAATAATCGCGGAGCGCCATGGCAATGAATGCCTCTTTCGCTTGGGGATAGTGATTGGAAGGTGTCACATCTGTACGAAGCCAGGTGTATCCTGATTCCGAAAGTATCTCGAGGGCAGGCAATGGTGAATGGGTAAAAGTTAATATTGCGGAGGCATTTTTTTGAAGAAAGCGGGCCCTGACAGCATTCTGGTCAAGAACAGGGAAGTAATCGGAATTCTGGGGTATGGGGAACGTCGCAGTAAAGGGGTCAAGTATCTTCCTGTTCCCTACCTTGCGGAGTTCTATGTCCTGGATGTTCCTGACACGGATTCTTTTGAGCGCCCTAGCGAGTTCCGGGGCGCTGAATACCTCCGCGTCCAGTTGCGGAATCGAATTATCATTCGAAGCAACAATGATAAGGTCATTATAATTTGCCGCATATACGACATAATCAGAGAAGCTCGAGGATATAGCCTTCAACACGGATGCAACGAGTGCCATATCCATCTCGTAGATCTGAAGCCACTGGCAAAACAAACCGTTTTTCTCCAGATGATTTGATGCCAACTGGTAGAATTCCCGGGAAAAGAGGCTCGCCACGCCGCTCACCCAGGGATTTGAGGGCTCCGAAATAATGATATCATATTTCTTCTGTTGGACTGAAAAAAATGTCTTTGCATCATCCACATAAATTTTGCTTCGCTGATCGGTGTATGCCAGTCGAACCCGATCGCCGAAAATCTTTGCCCCTTCAATCATGGCCGGTTCGATTTCCACGGTAACAACCTCCTCAAGAGCATCGTTCAGCAGCAACGTCGCAGTGGTAAGACCGGATCCGAACCCGATGTTCGCCACCTTCTTCGCGTGCGGATTCAAGGCCATAGGGATTACTGCCGCAAGAACCATAGTAGGCTCGTCACTTGTTTCGCTCATTTGCTGATTCATTTGAATCTTTGCATCGGCCTTCCCGTTTGTCCGAATGCTAATACCCCCGTCAGGATAAAGGAATGCACTCACCGTGGATGTCTTCCCATCCCGATGATAGAGAAGTCGGGTACTGCTGGACGACTCCAATGTTCCATCCCGATAGACCCCGGAGGCCATCTTGTAGGGATCGAGCTGCACGAAGAACGTGTTGAGTGCAATAGCGCAGATACATGCTGCCGTGAGGTAGATTGTCCGACGATCCTTCGCAGAGGTTTTCGAAGCACCCCATAGAAGTGCCACCGCGAGTATGAGATCAAAGCCCGCGCCTACGGTGATAAGTCCCTTCAGTCCGAGCAATGGCATCCCAAAATGAACGGCGGAAAACACCCCAACAATGGCTCCGAGCGTATTAGCCGCATAGACAGCACCGATACTCTTCTCACCGTGCCCCCTTCTCAACAACACATAGGTAATCAGCGGCAAGGTCATTCCTGCGCAGAATGTTGTGGGCAGCATGATAGCCAGCGCGATGGCGTTACTGGAAAGATTAAAGATCGCATACCCCATGTCCGTTTTTGGGATGTTTCTCACAATCCACTGCATGGGTCCGAATAAATGCCCGTAAAAGTATAGGGTAGAGACAGCCAATAGGCTCATGAATGCCTGTACCTTGACAAGGAAGAGTATCGGATGTGCAATACCGTCAATACGACGCTGTATCCACAGGCCGCCAAATGCAAGGCCAAATATAAATGCGCTGAGCATGAGCTCAAAAGCGTGTGTGGAACTTCCCAGCACAAGGCTCAGCATCCGAATCCATCCAATTTCATATATGAATGACGCCATACCTGTTACGAACGAAGCAATCAGAAGAAACCGGTACCATCCGTCGTCCGAACTGGTTTGTGCAGGGCTTGGTGCCATCTTCGCAGGGAGAATGACCGAGGGGTGTCCTTTGGAAAGGAACCACACAATGCCCGCAATAGCCAGGTTAATGAGGCCTGCGATTCGTATGGTACCGGGCAATCCCACCGTCTTTATGAGCACAAACCCGCTTACCAATACACCAATGGCAGCTCCAAGGCTGTTTGTAAAGTAAAGCAGAGAGATCGATCTTCCGGGGGTCTCAGGAAAGGCGCGCAGGATTCCTGCACTCATAAGGGGGAAGGTCATGCCAAGGAGCATTGTCTCGGGCAGAATAAGACTGGCCGACAAGGTCCATTTGAACGTATTTGCAGCCAGAGGTGTTCCGAGGTGAGGAAGGATGGTAGAATGAGAAATAGAAACCGCCTGCAGAAATATTTCGTGGAATAACAGGGCAAACAGACCTATAGCCCCTTCTGCAACTGCATAGAGAAGCAGAAGGTTTCTCCAGCGGGCAGAACTCGTGCTGCAAATCCAGGAACCCATAGCCATTCCGCCCATGAAAATACTCAGCACAAGTGTTTGCGCATACGCGGCATGGCCAAGGAAGAGTTTCAGATAGTGTGTCCAGATGGACTCGTAAATCAGGCCGGTAAAACCAGATATGGTAAAGACGAGAAATAACACCGTCCGATATCTTTCCTTATACATTCCTCACCTTGCCCCAAGGCTCGCAATTCATTGCAGCTTTAGAAAATAGTATATAGAACATCCTAATCCTTCAAAAAATATTATTTGTTACCGCCAAACAGTGTTAAGACAGATTTGCTGGTATCCAGGGACACTACTCAAGGGACTTACGGTACGTCTTTCTGTCGACCCTTGTCAGGGTCGTAAATATACCCGCAAGTTTCGGTCTGNNTTTACAGGCGCAGCATTTTATATATGTAAAATCACGTAGGTAGTATAATCGATCATGAACGATTATAATCTTTATATGAACTTTGGATTGGATACTACAGGTAACGTATCATGATTTTTATTAGTATTGTTTGATACTGAACATTATTCCGGGACTTAACATCCGCTCATCCCTTAATTTTTGGATATATCCTGATGAACGAAACAACCGGGAAATTTTGGCTGAATATTTTCCTGATATCAGTTCAGGATAAAGGATACTGAATGATTATCAATAACTTCCGGGACGTGTTTTACCTATGAAGCTCTCTTTCATCTGTTGCTAAAGAAGAAGTATAGTAATATCCCGTTTCACCGTATTATGTTGTCTGATGACAGCTTCTTCAGGATGATATGGATAAATGTATTGATCAATTGCTGTTGGCCCTCTGTTCTCTCCGTTTTAGAATGCGCAGACCAAATCAGTTTTTCTGTCTGTATATCGTAAAGATTCGTCTCTATATAAGAAACATGCATATCATCGGTATACCCATAATCAACAAAGAGAATATCATAATATGTTCCCCAGCCATAGTAGGAACTGTGAACGGTATGTATTTTCCCCGGCATATAGGCTTCAACTGTTTTTGAGCCGACCAGTCTCGCAATGAGGACGGTGTCGGCTTCTGTGCTTTTTATCTTGGATCTTACCAGTTCCTTGTCAGGCAATTGTTCGAAAGGAATGATTTTGTAACTCTGAATCGCGTTGTTCCCACGAGCTTCGAGTTCAGCAACAAAACGGCCCTCAAACATGTTCCTCATATCTGGACTCTTGGCCACCATGAGCACAATGATTTTCTGTGCCTTCCCCGTATAGGCCTCGTCTTTCCAGACATCAGTTATCGTCGTTGTAGCACATGCAGCAAGAATGAATGCGCAGATAATTAAGAGACCACCGGATACTCTCATCCCCCTGTTCATTCTTTGCGTTCTCAGTGCCC